>CAYWMN010000009.1:0-30061 GCA_964459065.1 uncultured Acidobacteriota bacterium
ATGACGGTGAGGGCATAGACGCAAAAGACCGCGAGCGAGTCCCAGGAAAAGAAGAGGATTCGCTTTTTCGACCGATACATCAGGGCAATCACGGTGATGGCCGTCATGGTCATGGCGGCGCAGGCTGTCACGGCATGGGTGCTGGAAACAAAGCTGAGCAGCGGGCCCTTGAGGAAAAATATATCGTCGATCGCCAGGATTGCCATGTTAAAAAGGTTGCTCCCCAGAACATTGCCGACCGCCAGATCAACGGCGCCCATTTGAAGAGCCGCCCTTCCAACAACGATTTCGGGCAGCGAAGTTGTGAGCGCCACCAGGATGCTTCCCACGAAGGTCCGGCCCAGGCCGGTGGAGGCGGCAAGTTGATCGGCGACGTAAGGGAGGTAGGTGGCCGTCACGACGATGATCGCGGCGTAAAACGCGAATCGCAGGTAGGCGTCACGCTTGGAGACGCCCTCGTAACGCGCCTCTTCTTTGACCTCGCTCAGGAATTCAGCAATCCGCCTTTTCTCATAGTTGAAGATCAGCCGCATCGCCGCCAGGTAGACGAGCAGGATCACCAGGCTGTAAAGCCCGATCCAGCCCAGCGCCGGGATGGATTGGTTTGCGAGAAGGCTGATGGTGGTGAGGCCGAGAAGCAGAACTCCGAAGGAGGCCGTCAGGATCTGTCCCTGGTGAGCCCGGGTTGACAGGGGAGCCGTCTTCAGCCTGACATCGAGCATGGCCAGGATCAGAAGGTTGAACATGCAGCTTCCCAGCACGTCGCCGGCCGCGATGTTGGGTGAGTTAAAAATGGCGACCGAACTGACGCCCGTGAAAAGCTCCGGCAACGAAGTCGCCGAGGCCATGAGAATGACGCCGATCCAGGTGCGCCCCAACCCCGTCTTTTCTGCAATCACGTCCCCATAACGGGAAAGCCGGGAGCCGCTGAATACAATGACAGCGGTGCAGACAAGGAATTGGACCCAGATGAGCATCTGCTTGGTCCTCTATTGCCGCCGCAACACCCACTTTTCCGCTTCGACGGCCCAGAAAATGATTGAACTCGCCAACAGGGTAAGCACAAGGTCCGGCAGCGGCAGCGCAACGGTCTTGAAAATCGACTGCAGGAACGGGACGTAAATCAAGCCAAGCTGCAGAACAACCGTCAGGCTTACGGCGCCCAGCAAGGCCTTGTTTGAAAACAATCCAATCTGAAACAACGACCGGCGTTCCGAGCGGATGGCCAGCACGTTGGCCATCTGCGAGAGCGTGAGCGTCGTGAAGGCCATGGTCTGCCAGGTGGGATCGCCGGCACGCCAGAAACCATAGCCGATCGCCAGCGACAGAAGCCCCATCAGAAATCCGACCCAGATAATCTGCCGGCCCATGCCTTGCGCGAACATGCTTTCTTTGGGCGGGCGCGGCGGGCGGCGCATCGCGTCAGCTTCAGGCGGCTCGACGCCCAGCGCCAGCGCGGGCAGGCCGTCGGTCACCAGGTTCATCCAGAGGATCTGAAGCGGAAGCAGGGGCAAGGGCATTCCGAACAACGGAGCCGCCAGCATCAGCCAGATCTCGCCGGAGTTGGTGCTCAGAATATAGCGGATGAATTTGCGGATGTTGTCATAAATCATCCGCCCTTCCTCCACGGCGGCGACAATGCTGGCAAAGTTGTCGTCCAGCAGTACCATGTCCGCAGCTTCTTTGGAGACATCGGTGCCGGTGATGCCCATGGCAACGCCGATGTCCGCTTTCTTCAGCGCCGGGGCGTCATTCACTCCGTCGCCGGTCATCGCCACGATGTGGCCGCGCCGGTGAAGGCCCCCGACAATCCTGAGTTTGTGCTCGGGAGAGACCCGGGCGTAAACCGGCGTTGAGTCCGTCATCAGCGCCAGCTCTTCTGGAGAAGTCTTTTCAAGCTGCGGACCCGTGATCACGGACCCGTTGTCTGCAATCCCGAGTTCGCCGGCGATATGCCGGGCGGTCAGAGGATGGTCGCCGGTGATCATCACCGGGCGGATGCCCGCTGCCTTGCAGGTTCCGACGGCGGACGCAGCTTCGGGCCGTGGCGGGTCAATCATCCCGATCATGCCGACAAAGGTAAGATTCCGTTCCAGGCTTTTTGCATCGCCATTGGCCGGAGCATCCGCCAGGCAACGGAACGCCACTCCGAGAACGCGCATCCCCTTGGCTGCCAGGCTGTCATTGGCGCCGGTGAGGCGATCCCGCCAGGCAGCGTCGAGCGGCTCGCACCGGCCATCCACCCAGACCGAATGCGACATTCCCAGGAGGACGTCGACGGCTCCCTTGGTGAAAGCCACGTGAGTGAAAGCGCCTTGCCGGCAGGCTGCGCGCACGCCCGGCGGCATCGAGCCGGGATCAGCCGCCAGGCGGTGAACCGTTGTCATCCGCTTGCGTTCTGAGGAAAAGGGGACTTCGTCCATGCGGGGCAGCAGGCGGTCGAGATGGGGCTTCAAGAGGCCGCACCGCGCCGCCGCCACCACCAGGGCCGTTTCCGTGGGATCGCCAAGGGGAGTTGTCGGGTTGGATGAACCTGCACCCGACTCCATCACGGCGTCGTTGCACAGCGCGGCGGCGGCCAGCATCAGGCTGAATCCGGACTCGCCAAGTTGCGGGAAATCGCGGCGATAGTCCTGGGAGCTGCGGTCCCTCACTTCCACCTTGCGGTCGGCAAGCTGGAAGAAGGTGGCGGCCATCTGGTTCTCGGTGAGCGTGCCGGTCTTGTCGGAACAGATCACGGTGACCGAGCCCAGCGTCTCCACTGCCGACAGCTTGCGGATCAGGACTCTTCGCTTGAGCATGCGCTGCGCGCCCAGCGTGAGCGCGATGGTCATGACCGCCGGCAACCCTTCCGGCACGGCGGCAACGGCGATGCTGACGGCCGTCAGGAACAGCAGCTCAAGATTTTCTCCGCGCAGCCAGCCGAGCGCAAAAATCAGCAGCACGATGAAAAGGGCCGCGGCTGCCAGCACCTTTCCGAGCTGCCCCAGGCGCTTTTGCAGCGGCGTCGGCTCCCGCTCCACGGTCTGAATCATCCCGGCGATCCGCCCCAGCTCGGTGCGCATGCCGGTCTCGGTGACGAGGGCTTCACCGCGTCCGGCGGTGATGTAGGTGCCCATGTAGACCATGTTGCGGCGGTCGCCCAGGGCGAGGTCTGCCCCCTCGATAGCCTGACACGTTTTCCGGACGGGCAGAGACTCGCCGGTGAGGGCGGCTTCCTGGGTTTGCAGGTCCGCGCTTGCAAGCACGCGGCTGTCGGCCGCCACAAAACTGCCGGCTTCCAGCAGAACGATATCGCCGGGAACCAGGCGTGCCGAGGACGTTTCTTTGACCTTTCCATCCCGCCGAACCTTTACGGAAGGGACCGCCATCTTCTTCAATGCGGCCATCGCCTTTTCGGCCCGGTATTCCTGGCTGAAGCCCAGCACGGCGTTGAGGATAACGATGGCGCCGATGGCGATGGCGTCGCTGTAATCGCCGAGAAGCGCGGAGATCACGGCGGCAATGATGAGGATGACCACCATCAGTTCCCTGAACTGGTCCACGAAGATCAGCCAGGGGCTCTTGATTCCGCTCTCCTTCAGTTCGTTGGGGCCGACCTCGGAAAGCCGGCGCGCGGCTTCCGCCTCACTCAGTCCGGCGGATGGGTTGCTGCCCAGTTGTTTTGCCGCCACCGGAGGCTCAATCTGGTGCCATTGGGTCATAGAAGTTCCGTGGCCTCAGAGGCCCGGCCGTGGGAAATGGCAGGCTCGTTGGTCGAGGATGCTTGATGCGACTTTGCAGGCTCCGACCCTGGAGAGTTTAAGCCCTGCAGGGAAAACGGCCTTCACTCAGGGACCCTACGATCAGAGTCGTGCAATGGTTCTCAGTTGAGAATACACGAGCTGAAACAGGATTAAAAGACGCTGCGTGGCTCACCTTGGGAGCGGCCGGGATCGTGCTGGATGCCGGTTCGAACGTGACCGGCTGATTCCCGGGAGTGTTTCCTGTTTTCGCATTCTCGACCTTAAGAGGTTTCTACGGCGACTTGGGTGATGAAGTGCTCGATCCGTGGTGCTTGTTGCGGGGAAGCTGCGGCGGCGAGGCGGCGGGCCTGAGCGAAGAGCATTTTGTCCGGAATGATCGACATGCCCTGGAGCGTGTCGCTGATAAACATCTCAACGAGCCAGTTCCACTCTTTTTCAAAACCGCCCTCGTTGACCTGCGATTCAAAGGCCGGGTCCGTGACACCCAGGATTTCTTTCCAGCGGAGCAAAACCTGCGCGCGCGCCTCGTCCGGCTTTTCCGAATAACCAACCTGCCCCAAAGCATCGGATGAGCGGGCTGAAGCTTGATTCCTATCCGCCAGGACAAAACCCGCCCACAGTTCCGGCAGGCTGCTGACGATGGGGGGCGGCAGTTTGCGCCCGGGATCGAACGGGGGGCAGTGGCAGCAGCGCAACAGGCCAAGCAGAGCCTCATCCGCGAGCCGTTCCCTGACGAGAGCCGGCCCGGCGATGCCGCTTGTGTTCTGAGCGTCGTTAAGGAAGGCCTCGGCGGGCCCGACCAGTTTCTTCTCGGTTTGCCGGCGGAAGAAATCGTAGGAGCACAAAACGGTGGCCACCACTCGGCGTTCGGCTTTGCCGAGCCTTGAAGCCTGATGCCAAACCGGGTTGCGAAATTTATCCAGGAGCCACATCAGGATTTCCTCCGGTTGGTGGGATGCTCGCCTGCGAGCGAAGGTTCACGCACAGGCGAGTTCGCCCCAGGGCGGCGCCTGAAAAGTTCCCGGGAGCTACGGTCCGGTGCGGCCCAACAACGGCTGCGGCGCCGCACGCTCACCGGGCAACGGAGAGCACCGCGGCCGCGGCGTTAGGCAACATAAAGCTGTAATCCCCGTTTGAGCCGCGCGAGACAAGGGTGCTATTGGGGGTGCCGATGCTGCCGTCGCTTGCGAACTGCTGCCCTCCATAGCGGACATCGGCGGCCAGGGAGTGCAGGCTGGCAGCCTGGAGCATCAGCAGCGAGGCTTTGCCCGTCTCGCCCGCCAGATGCACCTCCACGCGGCCGGAGGCTTTGACATCCTTGTTGATCACGAAGACGTGCACTTCGCAGCTTGGGCACGAAGTGGTGGCAAACGACGTGATGTTGGATTCGGTCTTGATGGACGCGGGCAGCAGATGCTCGCCCGAAGCCCGCCTGGCAAACATGTACATGGCGTAGTAGAGCGGCTCGGCGACGTTGCGGTAGTGCTCCTTGCCATCCTGCTTCCAGCCGAAGGTCCGGACCGGGTTGTAGGCGCTGCCGCCTTTGCGGTAGCTGAAATGGAAATTGATGTTGGTGTAGCCGTCCCGGACGATGTTGAACATGTAATCGAGTCCCCAGACGGCGGAAGCGAAGGCGTTGCTGACGCCCGCCATGCCTCCGCAGGAAGCCGAATTGGTTTCCAGCAAAGCGATGGGCAGGTGATCTTGATGCGCGACAGCGACGAGCTGTTTGGAGAGATCGTTAAAGCGGTTCATGCGCTCGGGCGAGAGTAATTCCTGGACGGTAACGTTCTTCTGCCGGCAAGTGGACGTGGTGTAGTTGTGCACGGAAACCAGCTTGAGGTACTGGCCGATGCCTTTCAGGATGATGCCCAGGTCTTTGGGATTATTCCAGCTGCAGCAGTTGGCCGGCGCCACAAAGTCGTATTGGCGGCCGATGCGATTGGAGTGGATGGCGTGAATGTAGCCCAGCGCGTCTTTCACGTAGTCGGCGGGCGAGTACGTTTTGGGGCGCGCTCCATGGTGAAAGCCGCTGGGCTCGTTGCCGAGCTCAAGTCCCAGGATCTGGTCGGAGGGAATCTGTTTGGCAACGCCCTGGGTGACCTCGCTGAGCGCCCAGCGGGGCGAGTTCTGCTTGAGGTTCAGGCCGACCGTCATTTTCCAGCCGGAAGGGCCCACGACCTGGGAGTAAAGCTTGAGCAGGCCGGGCGTGATGGGGCCGTGGCACCAGGCCGGATGCGGAGCGGCCTTGGGATCCCAGCAGGTGTTGTCCTGGCTGTTACCGCCGAACCGGAGCACGCCGGGCCCCAAATTGCGCAGGAAAGTAGAAAAGTCCGTGTTGGGAGCGCCGGGCTCGCCCAGAACGTAGGCCAGTTGCGCATCGGCGGGCACTCCGGCGGGTAGTTGAACGCTTCCGCGCGCTTTTGCGGTGGGCGTGGGAAGGCCCATGCCAGCGGTGGAAACTTCATTGCTGAAACCAAGAAAGTCCTTGGGAATCTGAGCTCCCAGCTGGCTGGGTTGCACGCTGACCGTGGCAACCGGCGCGGCCTGCCGGGCGCAGGCGGCAAGCGCCAGCAAGGGCACCATCAAAAGAACAAGACGGCAGAAGGCGGCGCTGGAGGATCGCTGGGGTGAGCGAAACGGCTCCCCGCGGGCGGAGCTGGGGTCAGGTTCTTTTGATACGGGCATGATGAGGCCTCCTATGAGTTCAACGGCTGGACGCAAAAACGCAGCACTCGAAGCCGGCAATCCAGTTCGCTGATGAAAAGTACCACCCAAGCTTGTACCACTGTGCGTGGCAAGGTTCAACCCTAAACGGCAAGGGCGGGGCAGCGGCGGTGTGTCCGGTGCCGCGCCGGGGGCCGAGACTTTGTGATTCAACCAAGCCGGCAACCGGCTGCGCAACCCGGAAGGCAAATCCTGAATTACAGCCGTGCCGGGGTTGTGTATACTAACTCATCGCCACACTTCGAAAGTGGCGCCAAGGCCAACCGATGACAAATATTCGAAAAGGTTCGTTCCGGCTGTTTCAGTTTGCCGGAATCGATTTGTTTCTGCACTGGTCGTGGTTTCTGGTAGCTGCGTATGAAATCAGCGACCGCGGCGGCACTTACACCTCCATTTATTGGAACGCCGCCGAGTATCTGTTGCTGTTTGTGATTGTGATGATGCATGAGTACGGGCACGCGCTGGCCTGCCGGCAGGTGGGAGGCCAGGCGGATCGCATTGTGCTGTGGCCTTTGGGAGGCGTGGCCTACGTGCAGCCGCCGCAGCGGCCGGGCGCCGTGTTGTGGAGCCTGGCGGCGGGGCCGCTGGTGAATGTCGTCCTGTTTGCGGTGCTTTCGGTGGTGATGTTCTCCGGCCGAGTGCTGGGCTGGGCGGCGTCAACGCCGAACGCCGATGTTTTGTTGTATGCGGCCTGGTTTATCAACCTGGTTTTGCTGATTTTTAATCTGCTGCCGATTTACCCTCTGGACGGCGGTCAGATTCTTCGCGCCTTGCTCTGGTTCAAAATCGGGCCGGTGCGCAGCTTAAAGCTGGCGACGGGAATTGGGTTTGTGGGCGTTGGCGGGCTGGTTCTGTTTGCTTTGTGGGTGCACTCGGTCTGGATCGGCATTATCGCCGCCTTTATTCTGATTAATTGCTGGAGTGGACTGCAGCAGGCGCGGGAGCTGGCGCGGCGCGCCAAACTGCCCCGCCACCGGGAATACTCCTGTCCGGCCTGCAAGCAGGCTCCGCTGGCGGGAGCCTATTGGGTTTGCGGCAATTGCGGGAAACGGTTCGACACCTTCCAGTCGCAGGCGGTCTGCCCGAACTGCGCGGCCTCCTATTCTGCAACCCGGTGCCTCGATTGCGGCGCCCTCGCGCCGATGCCCGAATGGTTTGTTTCGCGCGCCGCCGGCGCAACGATCACACCGTAGCCTTGCCTGCGCTCGAAGGCCGCTTGAGGCTTCGGCATGCGGCAGAGCCTTCCTCGCCCGGACGCGGCAGGTCGGGCTTACTCCTCAGTCTGCAACCTTCGGAAACAAATCCTGGTTTCGCTTAATACACCTGCTTTTCGTATTCATAGCGGTTGGGCAGCTGGTAGTTGTAGGTGTCGCCGGTTTCCTTTCGGAGCTCGTCGATGCGATGCAGCAGGTCTTGGGTGAGTTTCGCGTAGCGAGCGTCGCCATACAGATTGTGAAGCTCTCCGGGGTCTTCCTGCAGGTCGTAGAGTTCAAACTCCTGGGGCGCCAGGAAGTAATGAATCAGCTTGTAACGCTCGGTGCGGACGCCGCGGTGCGGCTTGACCTGCTGCGAGGCGGGGTATTCGAAGTATTCGTAGAGCCAGTCCTTGCGCCAGTCGGAGGGCGGATTGCCCTTCATGAAGGGAACCAGGCTCCGGCCCTGGACCCAATCCTTCCAGTCCGGCTTATTCACGCCAGCCAGTTCCAGGATGGTGGGAGCAAGATCGATATTTAAAGCCATCTCGTCACGAATGATGCCGGAGCGGACCAGTCGGGGATAACGAATGGAGAAAGGCACGCGAATCGAAGGCTCGTGCATGAAGCGCTTGTCATAAAAGCGCCATTCACCCAGGAAGAAGCCGTGGTCCGAACTGAGGATGATCGCGGTGTCATCGAGAATTCCCGCCTTTTCCAACGCGGCCATAACCTTCCCGGCATTGGTGTCGTTATTGACGACGCCGGCCATGTGATCTTTGACCAGCTCTTCGAGAGAGCGCGGGTCATCACCGCCCAGGACGGTTGTCCCGATCTTGTTGTAGGCGTCCTTAAAGGCCAGCGGCTTGCCGGGATAACCTTTCAGGTCGGCATCAAAGGTGACCGGCTTGGGAATGCGCACGCCGTTATACAGGTCCAGCAGGCGGCGCGGCCGGTAGAAGGGAGCGTGGGGCGCAACAAACCAGAAAAAGAGGCAGAAGGGCTTGTCGTGCTTCTGGGCCAGCCAGTCGAGCGCCCGCTCGGCGATAATGTCATCCACATAGCCGTGATAGACCTTATTCGATTTGACAACTCCTTTTTCACTCTCAATGATCTTGGGCTGATAGTAGTTTGCTCCCGCCGCTTCCACTCCGAAAAACTGATCCCAATTCCGTTTGCTTAAGTCGTGAATGTGGGCTTTGCCGAAAAACGCGACTTCGTAGCCGGAGTCGCGCAGCATGTCGGCGATGGTGGGGACGCTTTGGGGAATGGAACGCCGGTGGTTGTCAATGGCGCCGGTGCGGTGGGGATAAAGGCCCGTCAGGATCGACGCCCGCGAGGGCAGGCAGAGAGCGTAAGTGACAAAGCCGTTGCGGAAGGTGATGCCTTCCTGAACGATGCGGTCCAGATTCGGAGTAGACATGAAGCGGGTGCCGAAGGCGCTCAGGCCGTTCCCGTCCCAGCCCTGGATGGGGGTTGCGCTGAATTCATCCGGCCGGATGCCCTCCCCAAGAAAGAAAACGAAATTGGGCCTGGGGGCGCCGCCCGGGGTTCCGCTCAAAGTCGCTCCCAACGTGCTTGAAACCACTCCCAGGCTGCCAAGCGCTCCGGCGCCGGCTTTGAGAAAATCCCTTCGGCTGGGGCCCTTCGCCTGATGCTTTTCGTCCATGCCTTCCTCCTGCTGATGCTGATCGAATGATGTCGTATAACGCAAAACACGTCCCGGACTATGAAACCGCCGAAGCACCGACCAGCGCTTCGCCGGTCAAGCTGGGGCTTCTATTTAAGAACATTATTCTACCCCCGTCCAGCCTATCCCCGCTCCGCCCGGAACGCGCGGACGTGGTTGACAATTCGCCCGGACGAGCCGGACACTATCGAGGCGTGATCAATTAACTTACGGAAAGACTGTTATCCTGCTTTAATCTGGGTGTAAATAGAACGGTCGCTTTAGCTTCAGGTTCGTGAAGAACGCAAGGAGAAGGTCATGAAAATCGATTCGATTGAAATTCGAGTTTGCAAGAACGTTCTGCCCGAGATGGCGGACGCCGGCATGCGGGCCGGCGGAGCTTCGTCTTTTGATTTTCTGGTGGTCACCCTGAAGACCGACGAAGGCATCGAGGGAACGTCGATGGGTTTTGCGGGGCGCGGCGCGGAAATGGCCGGCGGCATCGCGGCTTCCGCTCTGAAGCCGTTCTTCCTGGGGCGCGATCCCCTGGCCCGCGAGAAGCACTGGAAGGAATTTCGGACGTACGACCGCTGGTGGAACCATGTTCCAATCTATTCCTACGGCCCTTTCGATATCTGCTTGTGGGATATCGCCGGCAAAGTAGCCGGGCTGCCGCTCTACCGGCTGCTGGGCGAATACCGCAACAAGGTTCCCGTCTATGCCAGCTCTTTTGTTCTTGAGACGCCGGAGGCTTATGCCGAGCAGGCCCTGGAAGTGAAGGGCCGCAACTGGCACGCCTATAAGCTGCACCCTCCCGGCAACGTCGATTTTGATTTGAAAGCCTATCGCCTGTGCCGCGAGGCCGTGGGGCCGGATTTCAAGCTGATGGCCGATCCCGTGGCCGCCTACAACCACGAGCAGGCGTTGCGCGTGGGGCGTGAACTCGAGCGGTTGAATTACTACTGGTTTGAAGAGCCGCTGTTTGATGTGGACTTCCACGGCCTTCGCAGGCTGACCGAGCAACTGGACATTCCCATCTGCGGAACCGAGGTTATCCCCGGGCATCACTATTCGGCCGCCGAGTGCATCGCAACGCATGTTGTGGACATGGTGCGCACTGACGTTTCGTGGAAGGGCGGCGTTACGCCGGTGATGAAGACCGCGCACCTGGCGGAATCCTTCGGAGTGCAGTGCGAATTGCACACTACCATTTACCACGCTCTTGAGCTGGTCAATCTCCATTGTTGCTGCGCCGTTTCCAACTGCGAGTTCTTTGAACTTCTCTATCCTTTGACCGCCATGGAATTGGGGATGAAGACCCCACTCGATATCGACTCCGAAGGTTACGCCCATCCTCCGGAAAAACCCGGCATCGGCCTGGACCTGGACTGGGATTTTATCGACAAGTGCACGCTGAAGAAATTGTAAGACCCGGCGCATTTTGCGGGCGCGTTACGTCCCTGCAACCGAGCTGCGAGCCGGTGGCAAATTCTGTTGGGGCGGGCGATCGGGTGTACACTGCACCTGGCGGGAAATCGGTCCGGGACGGCGATCGCCCGGCCGTAATCGTAAAGCTTGCGGGAGCCCTCTGAGCCATGCTGCTGAAACTCTATCAGTGGTTGCCACCGGAAGGGGTCAAAATCCTGCTGGTGCTGTTTCTGTCTTTCCTGATCGGGCTCGAGCGGGAAGAGAGAAAGGTCAGGGGAGAGAAATACGCCTTCGGGGGCGTGCGAACCTTCCCCCTGATCGGGTTAATCGGCTACTCGATCGCGCTTCTCGCCGGCGGCCAACTGATGCCGGTCACGCTGGGCTTTGCGGTGATTGCCGCATTTCTGCTGCTTTCCTACCGGCATAAGCTCAGTTTTCCCGGCCCCGCCGGGGTCACAACGGAAATGTCGGGCCTGGCGACCTACCTGGTCGGCTCGCTGGTTTACACCGGACATTTCTGGATCGCCACCACGCTGGCCGTGGCGAGCGCCTTGCTGCTGGAGTTGAAAAGCGGCCTGGAAAAGCTCACCGCGCGAATTCCTCAGGATGAGATTCTAACCTTTACGAAATTCCTGCTGCTCAGCGTGGTGATTCTTCCTGCGCTGCCCAACCGCGAATTCGGACCGTTTCACATCAACCCGTTCAAGACCTGGCTGGTGGTGGTCGCCGTCAGCGGGGTTTCCTACGGCAGTTACGTTCTTCAACGGCTCACCAAAGGGCGCGGCGGAGTGATTTGGGCGGCGATTCTGGGCGGAGCGTATTCGTCGACGGTGACCACGGTGGTGCTGGCAAGAAGGGCTTCCCAACAGGAACGCTCTTACCTTTTTTCCGGCGGCACCCTGATCGCTTCCGGAATCATGTACCTGCGTTTAGCGGCGCTTCTGGGGCTCTTCAACCATGAGCTGATGCTGGCGCTGGCGCCGTCGTTCCTTGTCCTGGCGGGCCTGGGAACGGGCGTGGGCTGGTGGTGGGCGCGCCGGCCGGACGCAAGCGCCGCGGAGGTGAAAAGAGAATTCCAGCCGAAAAACCCGCTGGAATTCGGCGCGGCCTTTCTGTTCGCCGTTCTTTTCCTCGCCGTCCTGGTCGCCACTCAGTGGGCGACTGAGCATCTGGGCCACGCCGGCGTGTATGGACTGGCGGGAATGATGGGTCTCACCGACGTGGATCCTTTTATTCTGGGAATGACTCAGGCCGCCGGCAGCCTGACGCCGTTTCAAGTGGCGGCGGCAAGCGTCCTGATCGCGGCGGCAAGCAATAACATGATCAAAGGCGTTTATGCCTATGCCTTCTCCCCCCGCAAAACGGGGGTTCAGAGCCTCTGCCTTTTGTTGGGCCTGGGCGTGGCGGGCCTTGCGCCCCTGCTGTGGCTGTTGAGGTAATTCCGAGTTCCTCGGGAGCTACCGTGCAGGCAGGCGGCTTCAGCGCAGGGCCTTCTCAATGGCGGCTTCGGCCACCGGAGCCAGCAGCGCGAAGCCGCGGCCATTCGGGTGGAGGCCGTCTATCGAGTAGCCCTTCCGGAACATTCCGTTCTGATCCACCACCGCCGAGTAGTAATCCGCGTAAACGGCGTGTACCTTGGCCGCGTAGCTTTTGATCCACGCGTTCAAGGCCAGAATCTGGGCTGGAGGCCGGCGCACGGTCTGACGGGTTTTCATGTAATTGCTGACCGGCGTCAGGGAGCAGAGGATCACCTTAATGTGGTGCATCCTGGCGAGGTCCGTGATGGCCTCGATATTTTCCTCAACCATTTTGGCGGTTTGCGGACCCATATTTTGTGCAATATCGTTGGTCCCGCCCAGCAGAATGACGGCGGCAGGGTGAAGGTCAATCACGTCGGGATACATCCGAACCAGCATCTGGGCGGTGGTCTGGCCGCTGATGCCGCGATTGACGTAAGGCTTGCCGGGAAAAGACTTCTTCAATTTCCAGATGTCGGTAATGGAATCGCCGAGAAAAACCACCCGCCCGGCCACGGGGGGTTCGGCTTCCAGGCGTAAATCGTCCTGATGGTAGCGGCCCAGTTCATTGATGTCCTGCGCCTGTTCGGCAAGACGTTGCGCGAGGCTGTTCAGGCAGCAATGCGACGGGGGTGGATTGAATTCCTGGACCAGTTGGGCTTGCAGGAGGGCCGGCAGGCTGAGCAATTCCAACCCTGCGGCCATTATGATGGTTAGCAGTATACGCACGATGCTTCCTTCTCCTCTTCTCAAAAGATGGCAAAAATCGATGGAGCGAATTATAACATTGATGGGAGGGCGGGGATTCTGGAGCTGAATTGAAAGGAATCCGGCTGAGGTTTTCTTTTCGCAGCCTGCTGCAGGATTCCGGATTCACGAGCGAAAGGCCGAAGGAGGTTTGGACGAATCCCCCTCCATTTCAAGCCTGGAAGCCAGATGTTCCAGCAGATCCTTCAGCGACAGTACGGCGACCAGGCGGCCGTTTTCCACCACCACCAGGCGGCTGTTCTGCGACCGCTTCATCAGGGCCAGCGCCTCAACTGAATCGGTGTCGGGCGTCACGGCCTCCTCGCGATTGAAAGGCTGCATGATGGCCTGCACGCTAAAACGGTTCCATTCCTCCCGGGGGACGTCTTTGACCTGCTTGGTGGTCACGTAACCCAGCAGTTCCTGAGATTCGTTGACCACCGGAAACATCTTGTAGTGATACCGGTAAATATAGTGCTCGACGAGGTCTTCAAGCGAAATGGCAGGGTGAACGGTCACCGGATTGGGATTCATGAAACGCCGGATGGGCTCGCCCTGGAGCATCTTTTGCACCATCAGCTGCTGATAGGAGCCTTGAGCGGCGCCGCGCAGGAACATCCCGATCAGAAACCACCAGACGGCTCCAAAAAGGTTTCCTTGCAGCAGGCTGTAGACTGCAAAGGCCATCAGCAAAACCCCAAAGCCGGAACCAATGTTGGCGGCGATGCGGGTGGCGCTCCACAGATTGCCTTTCCAATGCCACAAGGCCGAACGGAGAATGCGCCCTCCGTCCAGAGGAAATGCCGGGATCAGGTTAAAGATCGCCAGGACCCAGTTGATCCAATACAAATAGGACAGCACGCCCACCGCCGCCGTCGGCCAGACGCCTTGCGCCGCCCAGGCCAGAGAGAAGAAAACCCCGCCGATCACAATGCTGGTGAGCGGCCCGGCCGCCGCCATCAGAAACTCCGCCTTGGCGTTGGGAGGCTCGCTTTCCATTTCCGCCACCCCGCCAAAGATAAACAAGGTAATGCCTTTCATGGGCAGGCCGTGGCGGCGCGCCACCAGCGAGTGGGCGAGTTCATGCACGACGATGGAAGCAAACAGGAGCAGGGCGCCCAACACGCCCATCGTCCAGTACTCGCCCTTGGAAAGCCCCGGGTAGTAGTGCGGAAACACGCCATGGGCCAGGGACCAGGTGATCAGGACGGCGATGATCAGCCAGCTGCCATCCACGCGAACGGCAAACCCGAACATCTTGAACAGGGTGACGCTTCGTCCGAACATGATGTTCCTCCGCTTTTTGAAGTCAGGCCTTCTTGCACCCTGCGATCAAGTCCACGGCGGCCGGGGTGCTTTCTTGCATGCGGGAGGGGCCGTTTGGGTTCATGGTAATCCGCGAAACGCGTTCATCATTGCCCCCTGGCTTCTATTCTATTCTTGCTTGAGGCGCAAGACAATTTGATGATGCGCTGCTGCGGAGCGGGAAGCAAGCCTTCGTCTTCGTTGACTTTCGACAGCCTGTATTGTAGTGTCAAATCGATGAATCAAGCTTTTTCAGGTACGGGGGCGAAACCCGGCATTGTTGAGGCGACGATTGAGAGCGCCCTTAAGAATGTTGAGGTTGCCGAGGAGATCAGCCGGCGCGTTTCCGCTACGGCGGGCTTTGATTCCGAAGCGGCTTTCCAGATCGAGATGGCGGTTCACGAGATGGTTATCAATGCCATCTGTCATGGGAACAAGGAAGATCCAAGCAAAAGCGTCGTTCTAAGATTTCTTATTTTCGATGATCGCCTGGAAATTTCCGTTCGTGACCAGGGGACCGGCTTTGATCCCGATTCGCTGCTCGATCCCATTGCCGAGGAGAACCTCATGAACGTGTCGGGCCGGGGAATCTTTCTGGTCCGCCGGTTTATGGATGAATTCAATATCGAAACTTCCGCAAACTCAGGCACGGAAGTCACCATGATCAAGCGCCTCGGCCCTGAGGTTCAGTCAAATCAAGGAGGAACAGATCGTGAGCATGAAGGCGACAGTGCGGCAGGTTGATTCCGTGACCGTGGTGGATGTGCGGGGAAGAATTACGCTGGGAGAAGACTGCAAGCTGCTGCGCGAAGTGATTCGCGAACAGCTGGCGAAGGATCACAAAAATCTCCTTTTGAACCTTGCCGACGTTACTTATATTGACAGTTCTGGAATCGGCGAATTAGTCAGTGCCTACACCGCGATATCCAACCAGGGGGGGCAGCTGAAGCTGCTGAGCCTCACCAAAAGGGTCCACGATTTGTTGCAGATCACCAAGCTTTATACGGTGTTTGACATCCATAACGATGAGGCCGCGGCCATCAGCAGTTTTGCAACGGCTTCGTGATTGTGTCCACCGGATTCGCCGGCATCCTTCCACAGCAGTTTTCAAGCGCCCGGGCGCTCCCGCCAGGTTCCGGGGGAGCGTAGCGCCCGGATCGGGCGGGAACAGGTCCGGGGATCTTTTCTCGACCGGCCGGCTTGGGCCAATTTCCCGGCCCGCCTGCGGGGGGCAACCGGTGGCGGCTTTCCGGTGTGCCGAGCGCGAAGAGAATTTCTCGATCCTTTGCCTGATGAAAGTGCGCCCTGTTTGGCCGACGGCCGGCGGGCTGCAGGGCCAGGTCGCGCCGGAGGGTCTTTTTTTCGTGCCGGCGCCTTCTTGATGGGAGCCCTCAGGGCAACCGGGGTTTGGCCCGTGTGGGAAGCCAGAACTTCCCGCATCCGCGCCTTCAGAGAGGTTAAGGCGGCGGAATGAATCTGCGATATCCGCGATTCGCAAACTCCCATTCGGCTTCCTACTTCCTTCATGGTCATTCCCCTAAAATAATAGAGGTCTAAGATGTACCTCTTGCGGGGAGGAAGCTTGGACATGGCCTGCTCCAGCCGCCCATTCATCTCCGTGCTTTGGCACAACGTGAAAGGATTTTCTTCTCCGGTAGCGGCCATGGTTTCTTCCAGCACGTGCCCGTTGGAAAACAGGGGTTCCTGGAGACTGGTGACTTCAAGTCCCTTCAAGTCCTGGAGAAGATGATTCAATTGCTCGTCGGAGATTCCCATTTCGGCTGCGAGTTCGGTTCGTGAAGGATTGCGGCCCAGCTGTCCGCGAAGGGTTTCCTGCGCCGCCTCAAGCTGCCGGCTTTTCTGCCTTAACAAGCGCGGGCTCCAGTCCTGTTCGCGAAGGCTGTCCAGAATGGCGCCTTGGATGCGATATCGCGCGTAGGATTGCAATCCTACGTTTCTTGCGGGATCGTACTTGGCAAGCGCCTCGATTAAGCCTAGAACGCCGGTGTTGATCAGATCGTCCAACTGGATGTGATGGGGAAGACGCGCATGAATTTTCTGGGCGATATAGCGTACTTGTGGAAGCTGTTCCAACACTAACCGGTTGCGTTCCGCCAAAACCGGTTCTTGATGCTCTTGATACGATGTTGCAATCAGACCCATCTGAGCCTCCCTTCCCTTCCCCCTAAAGCCAAACACCCGGATCGCCGAATGCTTGAAGTGGAACGTACCGAGTTGCTTCTTAGTTTGTTTTTACCTTTTGTGGATTAAAGGGTTATTAGGTGGAGATTAGAATTTTCTAGTCTGAAAGCGCGGCGGAAACGGCGGATGGCGGCATGAAGAAAGGCCGCTTGTTCCGGAGCCTGATTTTTGCTGGGTAAAGTGACGCTCTAGGATCGAGGTTGTGCCAGCGGTTGGTTGAGTGAGGGGCTTGGTTTCGGAGCAATTCTTCCTGATCGAGCACCCGCGAGCCCACTCACCAGTCACCAGCCGCAAGAACGTCTGACATCCCAGAGGAAGCTAAGGGAAGGTGAAGGATGGAGGAATCTTTTAGATTTCTAACCGTCGCCGTTGGACGATGGGGGTATGATCGAAAAGCTACCGCGGAGGCGTTGTTCTTTCCAGCGCTGCGGAGCTTCAAATGCCCGGCGAATCCCGGCCAGAGCTCCCGCTACAGGCTCGGGGGCCAGCCGATATCGTTTGCTCCGGGTTATCGGAGCCGCATCTTCCAGCCCTTGAACGCCCCCGTGACTTCATTGCGGATCTCCTCCCGGGTCCTCGGCGTCGAGCACTTCCCGCAGCAGTGCCAGGGTTTGCATCATCCGGTCCGCTTCTTCAAGGGATTCCCGAAAAATCCTTCGATACTCACTCGGCGCGTCTTCTTGTAGCAGAGCGAGTTCCAAAGACCCGTGCATGGCTGTCAGCGGCTGGCTCAACTTATGGATGAGGCCTTGGACTTCCTTGATGAACTGGTCGCGGTTCGCTTGACGGTCCAAGACTTTCTTCTCAGGGTTCATGGAATCTGAATCCGGGGCCTTACTGAGGTTCTCCGATCCGGTAACCCACGCCGCGGACGGTGTGGATCAATCGCCGTTCGGAGCCTTCGTTGACCTTCTTTCGCAGGTAATTGATGTAGACGTCCACCACGTTGGTCATGGTGTCAAAGGAAAAATTCCAAACGTGTTCGATGATCATGGCACGGGAAACGGCCCGGCCGACGTTTCGCATCAGGTATTCCAGAAGCGCAAACTCTTTGGGAGTCAGGTCGATTTTACGTTCCCCGCGCCGGACGGTCCGGTCGACCCGGTTCATTTCAAGATCTTCGACCTGAAAATTCAATTCCGGAGGCCGGTTTCCGCGCCGCAGAAGCGCCCGTACCCGCGCTGAGAGTTCGCGGAAAGCGAACGGCTTAATCAAATAATCATCGGCGCCCAGGTCGAGGCCCTTCACACGGTCCTCCACGCGCGAGCGGCCCGTCAGAACCAGCACCGGCATCGGCTGTTTTTGGATTCGGATCTTCCGAAGGATCTGGAAACCATCCATTCCCGGCAGGACCAGATCGAGTACCAGCAGGTCGTAATCGTATTCCTCCGCCATGTAGAGAGCTTCCTGGCCGTCGGGAGCCACGTCGACGGCATAGTGTTCGGCTTCCAAGCCTTTCTTCAGAAAACTCGCTACCGGACGGTCGTCTTCAGCAACAAGAATGCGCACAGAGAAATCCCTCCGGGCCAGAGACACACTTTCCGGGTGAGCGCCGGGGCTTCGTTCCGTTTTTGTGACTTTTATCTTTCTTCATTAGCTGTGTTTAAGTTCGGCAAAAAATCCGAAAGGGATGAGGGTTGAGTCCAACGGGATTTGGGAAAAACTCATGAGGGAAGGTGCGCAGGATTGCGGAAATTCCGGGCGTTATGTTTTCTTAAGGCCGAACTTTTCCAGCCGGTACTGGAGAGTGCGGAAGCTCATGCCCAAAAGCTGCGCGGCGCGGGTGATGTTTCCATGGGTGCGTTCCAGAGCTTGATTAATTTTAGCCTTCTCATGTTCCGCCCATGAACCTTCGGGGATAATGGGACCTATATCCCCGGCTCGCGCGGGCGCGGCCGGCATCCAGGCTTCCTTGGAGCTGGCTTCTTGCTCCGCCTCCAAAATCTCCGGCGGAAGATCGCGCAATTCCAGCCGGGATGTTTCCCCCAGCACCACGGCGCGCTCGATCGCCCACTCCAACTGCCGGATATTCCCCGGCCAGTGATAGTTTTCGAGCGCCGCCAGCGCCTCGGGCGAAATCCCCTGAACCTGGCGTCCGGCCGCAATCGATGCCCGACCCCTGAAGTGTTCCGCCAGTTCCTTGATATCCGCTTTCCGTTCGCGCAAAGGAGGACAAACGACGGGAATTACTTTGAGGCGGTAGTAGAGGTCCTCGCGAAACCTGCCTTCCTGCATCATTTGATCCAGGTTTCGATTGGTGGCGGCGATAATGCGGGTATCCACCTTGATGGGGTCCGTCCCTCCGACGCGAAAGATCTCCCGCTCCTGAAGCGCCCGCAAGATCTTGGCCTGCAGAGCCAGGCTGGTGTCGCCGATTTCATCCAGAAACAAAGTCGAGCGGTGGGCTTTTTCAAACAACCCCTTCTTTTGCTGATGCGCATCGGTGAACGCACCCTTTTCGTGGCCGAAAAGTTCGCTTTCCAGCAGGGTCTCGGTGAGCGCCGCGCAATTGACGGCCAGAAAAGGCTGGTCGTGCCGCGGACTGTGTTTGTGAATTTCCCTCGCCACTAATTCTTTACCGGTTCCACTTTCCCCCAGGATGAGGATGGTGTGGACGGTTGGCGCCACCTTCACAATCATCCGGACCATCTGCTTGACGGCTGGGGAACTTCCCAGAATGCTGGTCTTCAGGGCCGCCAGGCGGTTGAGCGCGCCGTTCACCACCTCCAAGAGGCGCGCGCGGTCCACAGGCTTTTCCAGATACTGGTAAACGCCCCGGCGCGTGGCGTCAATCGCGGACTCGATGGAAGGGTAACCGGTGATCAGAACAACGGCCACGGTGGGGTCGGCCCGCAGAATTTCGGTGAGCAACTGAATGCCATTGCGGCCGGTCAGGTTGAGGTCGGTGAGAATCAGGTCAAAACGCTTCTGGGCAACCAGGCTGAGGGCCGACTCGGCGCTTGCGGCGGTGAAGGCCTCGTATCCTTCATCCTGGAGGATGGCCTGGTAAATTTCCCGCTGCCGGCGCTCGTCGTCGACAATCAGAATTGAACCTTCAGGCATGGACGCAAATCCTCAGGCAACACTCGAGCCGGCCACGGCGGACGGCAGGGCGACCGAAACCTCACGGAAAGGTAACTGGATAACCAGGACCGTACCGGGGGCCTCCTCATTGGCAATAAAAACCTGGCCGCCGTGGTCTTCAACAATCTTTCGGGTAATGGCCAGACCCAGGCCGAACCCGGTTGCTTTCGTGGAAAAATAGGGCGCAAACACCTTTTCCTGATGGTCTTGGGGAATGCCAGGCCCCGTATCGCGAAAGCGCACTTCCAAATGTCCGCCGGCGTGCCCATCCTTGGAGATTCGTTTCGCTGTGATTTGGATTTCTCCGCCTTGCGGCATGGCTTGGACGCAGTTGGTCAGGATATTGAGGAAGCAGGTTTTCATCTGTGCTGCATCGGCCTGAAGAGGCGGCAACTCCGAAGGCACCTGGGCCGTCATCCGGATCCGCTGCCGGCTTGCCTGCTTTTCCACCACGCTCACGGCTTGTTGGATAATGGCTTCAATGTTGCACGGGGCAAGCTGTGGTTCCGTGGGCCTACCGACCACCAGAAAATCGCTGACCAGGCGGTTTAAGCGCGTGATTTCGTCCTTCATGTTTCCGAGGCTGGCGCTTAATTCACGCCCCGGAGTTTCGTTCGGAAGCCAGCGTTTGGCCCGGATCTGGTCAATGCTCAGGTTGAGAAAGTTCAGGGAGTTGCGAACCTCATGAGCCACCGTGGCGGCAAAATGGCCAATCAAGCTGGACTTTTCCGCTTCATTCAGGCGTTTCTGAAGCTGGCGCGACTCGCGCAGCCTCTCCACCATCTGGTTGAAGGTTTGAGCCAGGCGCTCCATCTCATCCCGGCTGCCCGTCGTTGGCAGTGAGACGTCAAGGTTGTCCCGCGCCACCTGATTGGCGCCTTCCACCAGCAAGTCAATCGGCTTGGTAAAACGGAAGGCCAGGTAAACGACGGCGAACATTCCGGTGAGCATCGTGCCCAGAATCCAGGCCAGCCAAAGCAGATAAACGTGGTTCAGCATGGAACCCACGGCATCCATCTCGCCGCCCACCTGCACGTATCCCACAACCTTTTCCCCCTGGATGATGGGGAACTTGATGTCGTAGTGTTGCTGCCCGGCGCCGACATCGCCGTCAATGTCGCGCAGCTGGGCGGTAATCTGGATGGGACCTTCCGCCCTTCGGCTCCGCCGCCGGCTGAGCTTGACCCTCTTGCCGACATGCTTGGGGTTGGTGCTGGCCACCACTTCTCCGGTGGGAGAAATGACGTTGATCGAAGAAAGGCCGGCGCTTTTGAGCGAGCGCAGGTACTCATTCAGCGCTTGCTTGCGATGGAGCTTTGAGGGGATGCTCGACTGAGTTAACTGGATAATTTCCAGCAGGTCGGAGGTCTGGCCGGCCACATAGGCCTTGATGCGGCGATTGTGCTGCACGTAGGCCACCATCAGGATGGCGCTCGTGCTCGCCGTAATCAGGAACATCACCAGTGCCAGCCGGGTGCGAAACCGGAGGCTGAGGATGCGCTTGTTCAATGCCTGCCTCAAGAACCCAATTACGGCTCTCGTCCTTCCATCCGATTCTAGCTGAACCCCTGTTCACGGTCAACGAAACGCCAAGCCCCTGCTTCCAGGCGGCGGGGACGGCCGCCAGACTCCAGTGGTTGCGACCCTTGAGCAGGCCGCGCTGGAGCCTGCCGGAGCAACTCTGTTGCCGGTCGGCCAATCTAACGTTAGTCAGGGAAAGTAAGGTTTGGTGAAAAGGCTCCGGGATACAGCGTCTTACTGCGATCGAGGACAACCCTGAATATTTTTGAAGGCGCCTCTGGCGAGGGTGGAGGCTGGCTGCTGGATCAACCGGAGTTTAGAAGGCAGCTCATTCATTTAATTGAAGATAGTGGGATGTTGTAGGATCTTCGCCGGCTCTCGTGCCGCCGGTCTGGTCAGGGGTATAAAACTCAATAATTTCTAAAAGAGCTTGCGTTTCCCCGCTGGGTTCTGCGATTTTAGTGTGTCTGACACCCTCTGGCGGCCGGTTGCACCGGCATCCATGGGGGAGCAGGAATCCCAAAAGGGAACTTCGATCGAAAGGTTTCATGGGCGAGGGGATCGAATTTTGGGTTGGTCTTTCCCGGGTCGGGGGACTCGGGGTCCGGGGCGCCCACAAGCTCATCAACTATTTTGGGTCGCCGCAGGGGGCCTATATGGCTTCCCTGACGGAGCTTGAAGGTTCCGGGCTTCCGGCGGCCGTCTGCCAGGCGGTTTTTACTCAGGAGGGACTTAAGGAGGCCGAGAAGGAAATCAAGGAGGCGGCCAAAGCCGATTGCCAACTTTTGGCCTACTCGGATGAAGCGTATCCGCCCTTGCTGAGGGAGATTGCTGATCCGCCGCTTTTCCTGTATGTTCGCGGAGACATCGGCGCTGTCAGCCAGCACGGACTGGCCATCGTGGGATCCCGTCGGCCGTCGGCCTATGGATTGCAAGTCGCCCGGCGTCTGGCCCGCGACCTTGCCGAGCGCGGTTTGGTGATTGTCAGCGGCCTGGCGAGAGGAATCGACTCGGCCGCTCATCACGGCGCGCTGGAGGCGAAGGGAAAGACAATTGCCATTCAGGGCCGGGGAATGGGCGCCATCTACCCGGCGGAAAACAAGCGGCTGGCGGAGAAGATCGCCGAATCGGGAGCCTTGATTTCAGAGTTTCCTCTGGGCAAGGGCCCGACTCCGGAAAACTTCCCGATCCGGAACAGGATTATCAGCGGTATGTCACTGGGGGTAATGGTTGTTGAGGCCAGCGAATACAGCGGTTCACTGATTACGGCGCGTCTGGCCACCGAGCAGAACCGCGAAGTTTTTGCCGTCCCCGGCAACATCACGACGGCGCAAAGCTTTGGCCCCAATCATCTGATCAAGCAGGGGGCCAAGTTGGTCGATCAGTGGATGGATATCGTCGAGGAGTTCCCGCCGGAGGTCCGGATGCAGCTGCTTCCCTCCGCGGAGGCTCTTGAAGCGGACCAGGCCGCCGGGGAGCCGGGCAAGCTGTTTGAAGAGTCTTTAACAGCGGAGCAAAAGACGGTTTTTGAAGCCTTGCGCGTGGACGAGGCGCTTTTTGTGGATGCTATTCTGGGTTCGGTGGCGCTGCCGCAAAATCAGGTTCTGCAGGTCTTGCTGGAACTCGAGATGAGCGGGCTGATCCGGCAATTACCCGGCAAGAATTTCATTCGTAAGCTATGATGAAGAATTAAGAAGTCAAGAGAACCAAGCAAAACCGATGAAATTTTGCTTGCTCAATCTGTTTCCAGGGTCTTAAGTATGGCGAAATCGCTTGTTATTGTTGAATCTCCGGCCAAGGCCAAGACGATCAACCGGTATCTGGGTGCGGGTTACACCGTCAAAGCTTCCATGGGGCACGTGATGGATCTCCCCAAAAAGGAGCTGGGCGTTGACCTCGAAAATAATTTCAAACCCAAGTACGCCGTTATCCCGAATAAGAAGGATACGATTCAGGCCTTGAAATCCGCCGCCAAAGGCGCCGAGACCGTCTACCTGGCCGCCGACCCTGACCGCGAAGGCGAGGCGATCTGCGCGCATTTGCGCGAGCTGCTGGATTCCAAAAAAAGAAAGTTTTACCGGGTTCTCTTCAATGAGATCACGCGAGAGGCCATTCAGGAGGCTTTCAACCATCCCAAGGAAATTGACGCGCACCTGGTCGACGCCCAGCAGGCGCGCCGGGTGCTCGACCGCCTGGTGGGATACCAGGTGAGCCCCTTGCTGTGGGATAAGGTCAAGCGGGGCATTTCGGCCGGACGCGTGCAGACGGTTGCCTTGCGCCTGATTGTCGAACGCGAGCGGGAAATCCAGGCCTTCAGGAAGAAAGAGTATTGGACGATCGCGGCAAAGCTCAACGGGAAGAATCCCCCGGCCTTTGAGGCGCGCCTGATCCGGTTCCAGGGGAAGGAACTGGAGATTCCCGACCAGGCCGCCGCCGACCAGCACCGCACGGCGCTTGAAAAGGCCGGCTTTGCCGTGCAGTCGGTCGAAACCCGCGAGCGGCGCAAATATCCCGTGCCGCCCTTCATCACCAGCAAGCTCCAGCAGGAAGCTGTTCGCAAGCTGTATTTTTCCGCCAAGAAAACAATGGCGCTGGCTCAGAAGCTTTACGAAGGCATCGATGTTGGCGGGCAAGGTTCGGTGGGCCTGATCACTTACATGCGAACCGATTCGACTCGCGTTGCTGACAGTGCCCTCGAGGCCGTGCGCGCCCACATTCAGAAAACCTACGGTGAGCCTTACCTGCCCGGCAAGGCCATCCGCTATAAAACCAAGAAGGGGGCGCAGGATGCCCACGAAGCCATCCGCCCAACTTCCATGGAGCGCTCGCCCGAATCGGTCCGCGCCCATCTATCGCCGGACGAGTTCAAGCTCTACCGGCTGATCTGGCAGCGCTTCGTTGCCTCGCAAATGAATCCGGCCATCTTTGACCAAACCACCATCGACATTGCCGCCGGAGACTATCTGTTGCGCACCACCGGTTCGGTTGAAAAATTCAACGGCTTCCGGGCTGTTTACGAAGAAGGCCGCGACGACAAGGCTGCGGAAGAGGATGAGGACGGTAAGGCGCGCCTGCCGAAGGTGGACCAGGGCGAGGCGCTGCGCCTGCAGGAATTGCTTCCGGAGCAGCATTTTACCGAGCCGCCGCCACGCTACAATGAGGCGACGCTGGTCAAGATGCTGGAAGAGAAGGGCATCGGCCGGCCTTCGACTTACGCAACCATCCTTTCGGTGATTCAGAACCGCGACTACGTCGAGAAGAACCAGGGCCGTTTCTATCCCACCGAACTCGGCATGGTAGTCAACGACCTGCTCGTCAAAAGCTTTGCCGGCATTTTCGACGTTGCATACACGGCGCGCATGGAAGAAGAACTGGACGAGGTTGAGGATGGGAAACTCGCCTGGACCCAAGCTCTTGGCGAGTTCTACGGCAAGTTCCAGAAGGACCTTGAGCTCGCCCAGCGTGAAATGCAGAATCTGAAGCGCGAGGGAATCCCCACCGACGTTCAATGTGAAAAGTGCGGCAAGCCGATGGTGATTCGCCTGGGGCGCAACGGGCAGTTCCTGGCCTGCACGGGTTATCCTGATTGCGACGGCACGCGCGACCTGCCGCCTGAGCTAGCCGCAAAATACGGCTCGGCCGCGCCGCCCGCCCCGGAAGTCCCCGAGCAGACCTGTGAAAAATGCGGCAAGCCGATGGCTTTAAAACGCGGCCGCTTCGGCTACTTCATGGCCTGCACCGGCTACCCCGAGTGCCGGAATACCAAGAAGGTCGTCATGAAGGAAGGAGCCGCAACGGCCGTCGGCGACACGCCTCTCGACGAGAAGTGCCCGGAGTGTGGCAACAACCTGGTCAAAAAGCACGGCCGGTTCGGCGAGTTTACCGCCTGCAGCAATTACCCCACCTGCAAGTTCGTGAAGCGCGAAACGCTGGGAATCAGCTGTCCGGAAGACGGCTGCGCGGGTGAGATTGTGGTGCGCCGCACCAAGCGCCGGAAGACTTTTTACGGCTGCACGCGTTATCCTGATTGCAAATTTATGGTCTGGGATAAGCCGGTCGCCGAGCCTTGCCCGGATTGCGGCTCGCCGGTTCTTCTGGAGAAGTACGACAAGAAATCCGGCTCTTCCACACGGTACTGCCGGAAGGAATCCTGCAAATACGAGCGGGCGGTGGACTAATCCGGCCGCTCCTCACTACCGGCTAAAATCAACCTCCGCCGCAGCTGCCAGCCTAATCTCACAATGCCTTGACTTCATTTGGACCCGGCGACATAATCGGGAATCAAGTTATGCGAGAAGCGGTCATCATCGCCGCAGTCCGCACTGCCGTGGGCAAATTCCAGGGTTCACTTTCTCCACTTTCCGCCGTCGAACTGGGAGCCTGTGCCGTGCGTGAAGCCGTGCACCGAGCCGGAATCGACGCCGGGCGGGTGGACGAAGCCATCATGGGAAACGTGGTTTCCGCCGGGCTGGGCCAGAATCCTGCGCGCCAGGCGGCGCTCAAAGGCGGGCTCCGGCCGGCCGTGGCGGCGATGACCCTCAACAAGGTCTGCGGGTCCGGGCTGAAGGCTGTGGCGCTGGCTGCGCAGGGCATCGAGACAGCCAACACGGACGTGGTGGTGGCGGGCGGCATGGAGTCGATGAGCAACTGCCCGTTCCTGCTGCCGGGGGCGCGCCAGGGACTGCGCCTGGGCGACAAGAAGCTTCTCGATGCGATGATCCATGACGGGCTGTGGGATGCTTACGAAGATTTCCACATGGGAATGACCGCTGAACTGGTGGCCGCAAAATACCAGATCACGCGCGAGCGGCAGGACCAGTACGCGCTGGAAAGCCATCGCCGCGCGGTGGAAGCCATCCAAACCGGCCGGTTTAAAGACGAGATCGTACCCGTTGCGGTGCCGCAGAAAAAGGGCGGGACCCTCGAATTTGCAACCGATGAATCCCCGCGCGCCGACACCTCGCTTGAAAAGCTGGCGAGCCTGAAACCGGTGTTCAAACCCGACGGGACGGTGACGGCCGGCAACGCTCCGGGAACCAACGACGGCGCGGCCGCCGTGGTGGTGGCCTCGCGAGAAACGGCCGCCAGGACCGGCCGAAAGCCTCTTGCTCGCATTGTGGGGCAGGCCGTGAGCGGAGTTGAGCCGCGCTGGGTGATGATGGCGCCGGTGGATGCGATCCGGGCCTTGCTCGGAAAGGTAGGCTGGAAGCTTGAAGACGTTGACCTCTTCGAGCTGAATGAAGCCTTTGCGGTGCAGGCCGTGGCCGTCATGGAACAGCTGGGGCTCGACCCGGACAAGACCAATGTGAACGGCGGCGCAGTGGCGATCGGGCATCCGATCGGAGCTTCCGGGGCGCGGATTCTGGTGACGCTTCTTTATGAAATGGAGCGCCGCAACTCGCGGCGCGGCATTGCGGCGCTTTGCCTGGGCGGCGGCAACGCCGTTGCCTTGGCCGTGGAACGATTGATCGAATGAGTGATCCAGGGATTTCGGCGGCAGAGCCACTAGCAGGGCGAACTTTGGACGAAGCAAACTCTACAAATTTGGCAGCACGACGTGTAGCATGGCGTGCTGCGTTTTTCGGCGTGTTATCTGCTGGCCTCGGCCAACTCTACAGTGGGCGGCCACTTCGTGCGCTCATCCTCCATTTGGTTTCGGTAGCCAGCGCCTTCATTTGCCTCAAGGCACTGTTTGTTCCGGTGAGGCCCTGGAATATCATCGTAGCTGTCTTCTTTTGCCTGGTTGTCTGGGTCTTCATTCTGGTGGATGCCGTCCGTTGCGCGAAGAGCGCTCGTCTCAACTACCGCCTGAAAACTTACAATCGTTGGTACGTTTACGTCCCACTCTTGCTTCTCTCGGTAGCAGAGCAACACGCGTTCAAAAGTATTATCCGGGAGCGAGCTTTCAGCATGCCCGTCACGTCTATGTCGCCGACCATACTAAAAGGAGACTACCTCCTGGCTAGCATGGACACCTATGCGGCGCGCACGCCGCAGATTGGCGATATCGTTGTTTTTCGTTTCCCGCTGAAACGCTCAGAGCTATTTATTAAAAGGATCATCGCAACAGGCGGTGACGTAGTGAAAATCCAGGACGAAAAGGTCTATATCAACGGGCGACCCATGATTGAGCCCCACGCGCAAGTTGAGTTACCAGAAATACCATTGCGCGACAACTTTCCACCGAAGCTCGACGTGCCGGAGACCGTTCTCGTCTCGAATGGCTTTGACCCGGCATGGGCCGTCGAGATGCACGGCTTGATCCGCAAGGACGGTCTGTACGTCCCACCCGGCGATTACTTTGTGATCGGTGACAACCGCTGTGACTCATACGATAGCCGGTTCTGGGGCTTCGTTCCGCGCGCTGACATTCTAGGGAGGGCTGGCGTCATTTACTTCTCTTGGGATGCTGCGACCCGGAGTGTCCGATGGGATCGCATGGGCGAGATTCTCAGGTAATATAGAAAGATTGCTTGGCCATAGTGTGACTTCATGCCGAAGCTGGAAAATTTCTCAAGTACCAACTCACGTAGCGGCTCAACGCGGGTGACCAGCGTGGTGGGAGCGGGAACCATGGGTCGTGGAATCGCCCAGGTTTTTCTCCGGCACGGATTTGCCGTCACGCTTCAGGATGTTTCCGGCGAGGCTCTCGAGCGCGGCGCCGAGGCGATCCTCCGCGGCCTTGACCGCGACGTCGAGAAAGGCAGGCTCTCGGAGCAGGCGAGGACCGAAGCCGGAAGCCGGCTGAAAACCACGGCCGAACTTTCAGACTTGTCCCCGGCCGGGCTTTTGATCGAGGCCGTCTCGGAAAACTTTGAGGCGAAAGCGTCGGTGTTCCGCGCGCTGGATGCGTTGTGCCCTGAGGGAACAATTTTTGCCAGCAACACCTCGTCCATCTCCATCACGCGATTGGCTGCCACAACGCGCCGTGCGCCGCGTTTTGTGGGTTTGCACTTTTTCAATCCCGTGCCGGTGATGAAGCTGGTGGAAGTGGTTCCGGGGCTTGAAACCACGGAGCAGACGCTCGAGGACGCGGACCGAATTGCCCAATCGGTCGGCAAAACTCCCGTCCGCGTGGAGGATTCTCCGGGCTTTATTTCCAACCGGCTGCTGATGCCCATGATCAACGAGGCCGCCTTTGCGGTTCTCGAAGGGGTTGCTGAGCCGGCCGGCGTGGACAGCGTGATGAAGCTGGGAATGAACCATCCGATGGGCCCGCTGGAGCTTGCCGACCTGATCGGCCTGGACGTCTGCCTGGATATTATGAGGGTGCTTTACGAAGGGTTCCACGATTCAAAGTACCGGCCCTGTCCGCTGCTGGAAAAGATGGTGAATGCGGGCTGGCGGGGACGCAAATCAGGAAAAGGATTTTACGATTACGCGAACCAATAATCGCGGCCGAAGTTCACCGCAAGGGACACAGGGGAAAGCCACAATGGGCAAGAACAACCTGCGGCGAGTTTGAACGGCAGGCGGTTCTCATACAGGAGGGATTCCAAAATGCCAGAAGAACGAACGGACCGAACCAAGGCGATCGACATCGCCCTGACGCAGATTGAAAAACAGTTTGGCAAAGGTTCCATCATGCGCCTGGGCTCCAAAGGAGCGCTGGTTCCGGTGGACGTGATTCCCACCGGAGCCCTGTCGCTTGACGCGGCCCTGGGCGTGGGGGGCGTGCCGCGGGGCCGCGTGGTGGAGATTTACGGGCCGGAGGCAAGCGGCAAAACCACCATCGCCCTGCACCTGGTTGCCGAGGCGCAGCGCCTCGGTGGGATGGCGGCCTTTGTGGACGCCGAGCACGCTCTCGATGCGAAGTACGCCCAAAGGCTTGGCGTCGATGTTGACAACCTGCTTGTTTCGCAGCCCGATTATGGCGAGCAGGCGCTCGAAATCGCCGAGGCCCTGGTACGCTCCAATTCCATTGACGTGGTAGTGATCGATTCGGTGGCGGCGCTGGTGCCGCGGGCGGAACTCGAAGGGGATATGGGCGATTCTCTGCCCGGCTTGCAGGCTCGGCTGATGTCTCAGGCGCTGCGCAAGCTGACGGCGATCGTTTCCAAATCCAAAACCTGCCTCGTTTTCATCAATCAAATCCGGGAGAAGATCGGCGTTATGTTTGGCAATCCCGAAACCACCACGGGAGGCCGGGCGCTCAAGTTTTATTCTTCCGTCCGGTTGGACATTCGGCGCATCGCTTCCATCAAAGACGGCGACCGCATGGTCGGGAACCGCACCCGCGCCAAGGTGGTGAAGAACAAGATGGCCCCGCCCTTTCGCGAAGCCGAATTCGACATTCTCTACGGCGAAGGAATTTCCAGAGAGGGCGACCTTCTGGACCTGGCCGTGGAGCTCAACCTGGTTGAAAAGAGCGGGTCGTGGTATTCCTATGGCGGCGAGCGGATCGGGCAGGGACGAGAAAACGCCCGGCGCTTTCTCCGCGACAACCCCGATGTCGTCAAGAAAATTGATACCGAGGCACGCAAGGCGCTGAATCTTCCCGGCGCTGAGGAAGAACCCAAGCCCGCGGAAACCACTGCCGCGCGCGGCAAGAAGTAACCTTGCGATTAGCGTTCGCTTGTCCCTGGAATGGAAACCCGCTGGATGGGCGCAAGGGTAAAGCGCCGGAATAAGTTGAGGGGAGTTTTGAGCGGCGGGGCAGGCCGGCCCGCCCCGCCGCTCAGCAGTCTTTAGCGCTCAACGTTGCCGGAGTGCAGTCCGCATTCCTTCTTGGTCTGATCTTCCCACCACCAACGTCCTTCGCGCTCATGCTGCCCCGGCAGCACGGCGCGAGTGCAGGGCTCGCAGCCGATGGAGGTGAAGCCGCGCTCGTGCAGCGCGTTGTAAGGAACGTTGTTTTCGCGAATGTAGTTCCAGACCTGGCGCGAAGTCCAATTGGCCAGGGGATTAAACTTGATCAGCGGC
>CAYWMN010000010.1:0-29579 GCA_964459065.1 uncultured Acidobacteriota bacterium
CGCGACCTCCTGGGCGTGAAAGCACATCAGGCGGCTCACGATTACCCACAATCCCAAAGTTGTCCGGGCACTGCAAATAAGTTCTTCGGCCTGCCACAATCCGTTCAAAATCATCTGTGTAAAATCCTTGTAAACTGGCATGATGACTGGGGGTTAGTGCGTTTCGAACCGCCCGCAGCGTTATATAATCAAGGGGCATGCAGTTGAAACGGCCCAAGCCGAGCTATCCGCTGCTGATCATGGTGGTCTTTGGAGTAGGGCTGCTGCTGGCGGGCACCTTGCTCTACCGCTGGATCAACCGCGTCAGCGTTGCGGACCGCGAGCATCAGGTTGAATTCCTCGATGCTGCGATGAGAAGTTTCCGTGGCGATTTTGCGGGCACCCTGCTTGAAATCCGCTCAACTTTCCGTCCCATTCCGCGCTCGGCGACGCCCGAGGCGCTTGACGAGTACCTGGCGGAATTTTATTCCCAGTGGCGCGCAAACGATCCGAATGCACCGCTGGTGGCAACGCTCAGCGTTGTGACCCTGAAGAACGACGAACTGCAGTTTCGAACGCTCAACGTCCACAGCAGCGAGTTCAAATCCCAACCCTGGCCGGCTTCGCTTCAAAGACTCCAAGTCAGAATGGCAAGGATCGCTGCCCGCCGGCATCAAGGAAGAGTTTTCCCTTTTTTCCCGGATGCATTGCATTTTGCGGTTGAAGGAGAGCAACCCGTCGTGGTGGTTCCGCTGGTGGTGGCGGGCGGACGCAATGGCGGCCGACGGCTGGATGAGCATGGAAGAGCCGGGCCACCGCCATTGGGCGCCAGGAGGTTCTTCCGAGGCCCTATGCGGGGCGATTTCACGGGGCACTTTGCAGGGTGGTGCCTGCTGGGGCTCGACGTTCCCTATCTTCAAAAGCAAGTGTTTCCACGCCTGCTCGAACAGACCTTCAGCAGCACGGGGCTTGCGGATTACCACGTCGCTGTTGTGACAGGCGAACCGCCCCGCATTGTTTTCAGTTCGGCTCCGGGATTGCAGCCGATGGCATTTTCTTCGCCGGATGGCAAAGTCCCATTGTTGAACCTGCGCGTTGCGTTCGGTGCGCGCTTGGCCCGGGGGATGGGACCGCACGAGCCTGGCCAGAGACCGAGGGACCGGATTCTCTGGAGGCTGGAGAGATTGCGTCCATCCCGTGCTTCTTCGCCGGGTGAATTCGGCCCCCGGCGCGGATTTGAAAAAGACGCCTGGATGCTGGTGGCAAAAAACAAGGCAGGCTCCATTGACGCCATGGTGGCCGGGGCCCGGCATCGCAATCTTGCCATGGGATTTGGAGTGCTTCTCCTGTTGGCGTGCAGCATGGGCGCGCTGGTTTTTGCGACTCAACGGGCCCGGGTTCTCGCCCGGCGGGAGATGGAATTTGTCGCCGGCGTTTCCCATGAGTTGCGGACACCGCTGGCGGCGATTCAATCCGCCGGCTTCAACCTTTCGAGCGGCGTGGTGCAAAAACCGAATCGCGTCCGGGAATATGGAAGCCTGGTTCAGCAGCAGGCGCGCCGGCTGACCAACATGGTGGAGCAGATCCTCGACTACGCGGGCATTCAATCCGGCGCAAAACACTATGAGCTGGTTCCAACCGCGGTTTCTGAAGTCATCGACCGCGCGCTCAATGAGTATGCCCCCGCTTTGCAGGAAGCGGGATGGCAGGTTGAAAAAAAGGTCGAAGCGAATCTGCCGCAGGTGCTCGCCGATCCCCCTTCGCTTGAAAGCGCCCTCAGGAATCTGGTGGGCAACGCGATGAAATACGCCGGCGGTGGCAATTGGCTTGGCATCAGCGCCCGCGTGGTCCACAACGGCCAGGGTGCGGAAGTTGAAATTTCCGTCGAAGATCACGGACCGGGCATTGCGCCTTCCGACTTGCCCCATGTCTTTGAGCCTTTCTATCGCAGCAAAAAAGTCCTGGCCTCGCCGGTTCCGGGAGCGGGACTTGGACTCAGCATTCTGAAACGCCACATTGAAGCGCACGGCGGGCGGGTAAGCGTTCAAAGCCTGGAAGGAAAGGGAACCCGGTTTACCCTCCACCTGCCGGCGGCTGCGGCTTGCCAAAAGGAGGCTGTGTGAGCAAACTCGGCAGGCAGAAATCCTGGGTTTTAATCAAAGAGGTGTAAGTTGGCAAACAACGAGCGACCGAAAACGCAAGGCGTGAAGCGCAAGGCTTCCCTTGCCCCCAAAATCCTGCTGGTGGAAGACGAAAGCAGCCTGGTGCTGACCCTCACGGATCTGTTGCAGAGCGAAGGCTACCAGGTTGAAAGCGTCGGGGACGGGCAGGACGCCCTCGAAACCGCTTTGCAAGGGAATTTCAGCTTGATCATCCTGGACGTGATGTTGCCCCGCAAAGACGGGTTTGAAATTTGCCGCACGCTCCGACGCCGCAGCGACCACACTCCGATCATCATGCTGACGGCGCGCGGCCAGTTGGCGGACCGGGTAACGGGCCTCAAAGGCGGCGCCGATGATTACCTGGCAAAACCCTTTGAGCCCTCGGAATTATTGGCGCGGATGGAAGCCCTGCTGCGCAGGGTGTCCGCTCCCCGGGGAAACCGGGAGCAGACGTATCGCTTTGGTTCCGTAGTGGTGGATTTTCCACGCACCGTGGTCGAGCGCGATGGCAAGGCGGTTGAAATGTCCGCCCGGGAGTTTGAATTGCTGACCTATTTCATCGAGCAGCGCGGCAACACGGTTTCGCGAGAGCAACTGTTGCGCCAGATTTGGGGCTATGACGCCGGAACGCTGACCCGAACCGTTGACGCCCACGTCTGGATGCTGCGCCAGAAACTCGAAGATGATCCCCAACGCCCGCGGCATTTTATTACCGTCCGAGGCCTGGGCTACAAGTTCGTTGAAACGCCCCAGTAATTATCCTTTTCGTTTTGCGATTGCCTTCTGAGTTGCCGCTGCGCCCTCCGCCGGGCGAAAACCCGAATTTACACAGACTTTAAATCCGCCGGGCGCAAGATGGTTGACAATCAACTCAGGAGACCAGGGAATGTACGGTGCTCGCTCGGAGGCAAGCAACAAAGACCTGCCTGGCATCCTGGATCGACGTGGAGTGACGCACCGTCGCTGATGAAAGCTCAATTACCGGAGGAACAAAATGATAAAAAAACTTTTGAGCAGCGTAGCAATGGCTGCGATCTTCTGCAGCTTGGCGATGGCACAGGGAGCACAAGGGCAGGCGCCTGCGAGCGGCCCGGGCCAGGAAGGCATGTCCCCGCCGCCGGCGGGCAGCGTCACTCAATCCCGGGGGAGAATGGGTTTTGGCGGCCCAATGCATCGGATGAGGGCTCATGGGCCAATGCGCGACTGGTGGAAAAATCCAAGGATCGCGCAAAAGCTCGGGCTTACGGATGATCAGCTGCAGCAGCTCGACAAAATTTCTTACGACAACCGGATGAAGATGATTGACCTGCATGCCGCGGTCCAGAAAGAGCAACTGGAACTCGGGCATGAACTCCAGGCGGATCATCCCAACGAGGATGCCGTGCTCGGACAGGTTGACAAGGTATCGCAAGCCAAAGCGGCGATGGCCAGAGCCCATGTGCGAACGATGCTTGCCACGCGCAATGTGCTGTCACCGCAGCAATGGCAAGAACTGCAGTCTTTAAGAATGGATTTCCATCGTCGTTTCAGGCAGGGGAGAGGCTCCCGCGGCCGGGGCATGATGATGAGGCCAATGTCTCCCAAACAGTAAAAAGGCAGGATGCATATCCCGGGGCGAGAGGGAGCCGCAACCGATGCGGCTCCCTCCCTGCCGATCTTAACAACGACTGCTAGCGGTCCCGAACCGAGGCCGTCAATTCCCGTTGCTCGACCGCAGGCTTGGCTTCACCAGTTTTGGGATTGGGCTCTTTTCGGCCCGGCATGAACTTCCTCCGAAGCGCATACCCAACTAAATGAAGGATGCAGCCGCGATTCTCCAGAAGCACCTGCAGCCACTCCCGACGCCGCATCTGGGGAAAATAAATTCCCCGAAATGCCAGCCGGGCAAACATGTGGATAAGGCGGTGCCCAATGGGCTTTCCCTCCAACCATTTCAAGGCGGCCTTGTTTCTAGCAGGCGAATAAGACTCCTGCCAGGCTTTCCGCACTTCCGCTTGGGCTTCTTCCGATGAAAAACCCAGGGGCGTGTGGGCCATAACAAAAGGTTTAAAGTCCAGCCAATGCGTGGGACGCGTGAGCCGCCCCTCCTTCAGCAGGCGGTCATAGAGAGGCGTTGCCGGATAGGGCGTCAGCAACCCGAACACGGGCAATCCAGGTGGCCAGGAGCGGATTTGCTGGAGCGTGCGTTCGGCAATGCCGGGGGTGTCGCCATCCATCCCGAAAATGAAGGATGTGATGGCATAGAGATTGTGCCGCGCCAAACGGTCCAGTACTTCGCTGTATTGAGCGGGTTTGTTGAAGTTCTTCCGGACGGTTTTCAGACTTTCAGGATCGATTGATTCGAGCCCCATAAAAATCCAATGGCCGCCGCTCGCGGCAATCAACGAAACCAGCTCTTCATCCCGCAGCAGGTTCATGCTGATCTGGGCGATCCAGGGAACCTGCGCGCCTTGGGCGATGATTTCCCGCAGAAGGGACTTGGTCCGTCTGGGGTTAATGGCAAAGTTGTCGTCGATGAAGAAGACCGCGATCCTTCCTTTCCGCTTTTTCTCCAGCGCTTTCAGCCTCAGCAATTCATCCACGACGCTTTGATTGGAGCGAAAGCGAATCGAGTCGCCAAAAAAGCCCGTCACCGTGCAGAATTCACAGCCATACGGGCAGCCGCGCCCGGACTCAATGGGAATCATATGAAAGCTCTGCCAGGTGCTGCCCAGCGCCTCCAGCATGCGCCGCGCCAAACGAGGCATGCGCTTGATCATGTCGAACTGATCAAGGTCCATGCGGTCCCAGGGAATCTCGGGATAATTATCGAGGGAGGGCTTCACTTCCTTGCCCGCATCGTCCACCGGCATGTAGACCTCTTTAAGCTCGCCGCGGGCGGCATCGGCCACCAGGCGCGGCCAGGTCTCGTCGGCTTCTCCCAACACCACGGCGTCGGCATGGCGAGGGCTGCCGTCCCGTCCCAGCGGTTCATCCGGAACCTCGGTAACGTGCGGGCCTCCCATTACCACGGGAATGCCCGCGGCGCGGATTGCGTCCGCCATGCGGTAGGCCTTGGCGGCCATGCGGGTCATGGCGCCGATTCCAACCAGGTTAATTTTTTTTTGCCGAAGATACTCCACCAGTTGCTCTTCGTTCATTCGCTGGGCGTTCCCGTCCAAAAGCATCACCTGGTGCTCCGGCGGAGTAATCGATTTCAGGAGGAACATCCACAAATGCGGCATGAAGTTGTTAGTAACTTCGTTGTCAGGATTGTAGAGCAAAATATTCATTGTTGCCGCGTCCTCTCGTTGGAAAGATCCCAGCGGGCCACCATCAGCAGAGTGAAGTACCAGGCGAGCTCGGCCGTGCCCCATGGCGTTGTGGTGATACTACACTACTTGGAATGCGGGTTCAAACCGGTTTTGGAAAGAAACCCTCCGTGCCGCCAAGGGGCTCGGGTGTATACTGCCTTCCAGCCGGGCGTTTCAGACCCTCCCGGCGGGTGTTCTGGAGCATGACATGAAGGCCCTTGTGAAAAGCCAGGCGGAGCCGGGGTTGTGGCTTGAAGACATCGCCGAACCCGAGATTGGAATCAACGACGTCCTGATTCGGGTCCTGCTGACCGGCATCTGCGGGACCGACCTGCACATTTACGAGTGGGACGATTGGGCCAAGGCCACGGTTCGCGTTCCCATGGTGATCGGCCACGAATTCGTGGGTGAAATTTGCCGCGTGGGCTCCAACGTCACCGACTTTAGCCCCGGAATGATTGTGAGCGGCGAAGGCCACGTGGTGTGCGGGCGCTGCAGAAACTGCCTGGCCGGACGCAGGCATCTGTGCGCCCAGTCGATGGGCGTGGGCGTGAACCGGGCCGGCGCGTTCGCCGAATACGTGGCCCTGCCGATGACCAACATCTGGCGACATCGCGATACGGTGCCCCTGGAAATCGCCGCCATCTTCGACCCTTTCGGCAACGCCGTCCACACCGCGCTGCAATTTCCCGTGCTGGGAGAAGACGTTCTGATTACCGGCGCGGGGCCCATCGGCCTGATGGCGGCGGCGGTGGCGCGCCACGCCGGCGCCCGGTACATCGTGATTGTTGATCCTAATCCGCACCGCGCCGGGCTCGCTCTGAAGATGGGTGTCACGCTGGCCGTTGATCCCACTACGAAGACGCTCGAAGAGGTTCAAAAAGAACTCGGCATGCAGGAGGGTTTTGACGTCGGCCTCGAGATGTCCGGAAATCCGGAGGCCTTCCGCAAGATGCTGGCCAACATGAGCCACGGCGGGAAAATCGCCATGCTCGGCATCCCCAGCAAAGCGATCGAGATCGACTGGCACCGCGTGATCTTCAACATGCTGACCATCAAGGGCATCTACGGCCGGGAGATGTACGAAACCTGGTACAAGATGACCGTCATGCTGGAATCCGGCCTCGATATTCATCCCGTCATTACCCACCGGCTCTCCTGGCGGGATTACCAGTCGGGCTTTGAAGCCATGAAGAACGGCCATTGCGGCAAAGTGATTTTGGATTGGAGGCCGTAAGTTGCACGAGGCGATCCGCGAGCACCTCAAAACGACCTTAGACGAAATTCGGCGGGCGGGACTTTACAAGCACGAACGAATCATTGACTCGCCGCAACAAACGCGGGTGGAAATTCGCGGCGGGGCGAGCGTGCTCAACCTGTGCGCGAACAATTACCTGGGACTCGCAAATCATCCGGCGATCGTCAACGCGGCCAAAGAAGCGCTTGACCGCTGGGGCTACGGACTTTCTTCGGTCCGCTTTATCTGCGGCACACAGACCATCCATCAGCAATTGGAAGAACGGATCAGCGACTTTCTGGGAACTGAGGCGACGATTCTCTACAGTTCCTGCTTCGACGCCAACGGCGGACTGTTTGAAACGCTGCTGGAAGCCGAAGACGCCGTCGTTTCCGATGAGCTGAATCACGCCAGCATCATCGACGGCATCCGGCTCTCAAAAGCCAAACGCTACCGCTTTCGCAACGGGGACATGGGCGACCTGGAAGCCAAGTTGAAGCAAGCCGAGACCCAGGCGCGGCACGTTCTGGTGGCGACGGACGGCGTTTTCTCCATGGACGGCACGATTGCCAAGCTCCCCCAAATTTGCGACCTGGCGGAAAAATACGGCGCCCTGGTGATGGTGGATGACTCGCACGCCGTGGGCTTTCTGGGCACGCACGGGCGCGGCACACCCGAAGCTTGCGGCGTTGAAGGCCGGGTGGATATCATTACCGGAACGCTCGGAAAGGCTCTGGGAGGAGCCAGCGGCGGCTACACGACCGGCCGGAAGGAGATCATCGACCTGTTGCGGCAGCGCTCCCGGCCATACCTGTTTTCGAACTCCGTGTCGCCGGCGATTGTGGCCGCCTCGCTCAAAGTGCTGGACCTGATTCAGGACAGGCCTGAACTGAGAGAGCGTCTGGCCGCGAACACGCGCATGTTCCGCGAGCGGATGGCCGCGCTCGGCTTTTCGATTCTCCCAGGCACCCATCCGATCGTCCCCATCATGATCGGCGACGCGGCGGTTGCAACTCAAATGGCCGACGCGCTGCTCGAAAAGGGAGTTTACGTGGTCGGGTTCTCTTATCCCGTCGTCCCGCAGGGCAAGGCCCGGATTCGCGTTCAAATTTCCGCCGCCCATACGCGCGCCGACTTGGAATTCGCGGCGGACTGCTTCCAGCAGGTTCGGGAGTCGATGGGCATCGCCTGAGCGTTCTCTGCCCGCCATCAGCCACTGCCGGGATTCCCGGAACGGGGCGGCCAAGCGGCGGGGCTGATTGACACCTTGATTTGAGCCGGGCTATTCTGATAATCAGGTTTGGTATGCGCTCAATTCCGGACGCCGCGCGGATGATACCGTGAAGAGCCAAAGCCGATCCTTGGGGAGTCTATTTGCCTGCCTGCAGGAATTTCAGCGCCCGACAAGTTGATCAATAAGACCGTTCAACATGACAGGCGCTGCCGGGTGGCAAGATCGCGCCGGCTTATCAAGCGATTTGAGGAGCGGTTCGCCGAACGAGAACGATAGGTTGCCGATATGCATTTTCTGCCAAAACTTGAGGAAATTGAGAAGCGGTATGAGAGTTTAACCTCCGACCTGAGCAACCCGCAGGTTCTGGGGGATCCCTCCGCTTATCAGAAAGCCGCCAAAGCCCACTCTGAGCTGCAGGAAATTGTGGATCGCTACCGGGAGTGGAAGGAGATCCAAAAGGGTCTGGTGGGAACCAAGGCCTTGCTGGAGGAGTCTTCATCGGATTCGGAGATGCGCGATCTGGCTCAGCAGGAACTGGCGGAACTGCAAGAACGGCAGGAGGCGGTGGAAGCGCGCTTGAAGGTTCTGTTGCTGCCCAAAGACCCGAATGACGAGAAGAACTGCGTGCTGGAAATCCGCGCCGGCACGGGCGGCGATGAAGCCACGCTGTTTGCCCAGGAAGTTTTTCGCATGTACGGCCGCTACGCGGAAGAGCAAAACTGGAGGATTGAAGTCCTTTCTTCTTCCACTTCCGGCGTCGGCGGACTGAAGGAAGTGATCGCGCTGGTGGAAGGCAAAAGGGTGTATAGCCGGCTCAAATATGAAAGCGGCGTCCACCGCGTGCAACGCGTTCCGGAAACCGAGCAGCAGGGCCGCGTTCACACTTCCGCCATCACCGTCGCGGTGATGCCCGAGGCGGACGAGGTCGATATTGCCATCGATCCCAAGGAAATCCGCATTGACACCTTCTGCTCCTCGGGGCCCGGGGGCCAATCGGTCAACACCACTTATTCAGCCGTAAGGATCACCCACCTGCCGACGGGCATGGTGGTTTCGTGCCAGGACGAAAAATCACAGATCAAGAACCGTGCCAAGGCGATGCGAGTGTTGCGTTCCCGGCTCTATGACGCGAAGCTCGAGGAGCAGCAGAAGCAGATTTCCGAGGAGCGCCGCGCCATGGTGGGCACGGGCGACCGCAGCGAAAAGATCCGAACCTATAATTTTCCGCAGAACCGTGTTACCGACCACCGCATCGGCCTCACTCTCTACCAACTGGACCGCGTCATGGAGGGAAGACTCGACGATTTCATCGACGCCTTGATTACGCACTACCAAACCGAGAAGCTCAAGCAGGCGACCGTGGCCGCGTAAGGGTTGCGGGACCTGGCAGCTGGCGTTCCCCATGCGACTTCGCGCAGCGCTCCAAACAGGCTTGAGAAATCTCCTGGAGCATCACGTGCCTTCGGCCAACCTGGCCGCTGAACTCCTCCTGATGCACCTGCTCGGCCGCGAACGCGCTTTCCTTTACATGAACCCTGACCTGGACTTGCCGGACCAGCAGGTCGAAGCTTACCTGCAATTAATTTCGGAGCGAGCCTCAGGGCGGCCCACGCAGTACATCACCGGACATCAGGAATTTTGGGGCCTGGATTTTGAGGTGAATCCCTCGGTGCTCATTCCCCGGCCGGAAACCGAGCACCTCGTGGAGGCCGTGCTCGATCTCGTTTCCCGCCGGAACTTGCCGAAAAACGGTTGCTACCGGATTGTCGATGTCGGAACGGGGTCCGGGTGCATTGCTCTGGCGCTAGCCTCGGAACTGCCGGGGACCAGCATCTTTGCGACCGATATTTCATCGGCGGCGCTGGAGGTTGCCGCTCAAAACGCCCGGCGGCTCGGAATGGAAAAACGGGTCGAGTTGATGCAAGGCGACCTTCTCGCTCCATTTCTCGGCCCTGAATTCCACGGCACTTTCGACTTTGTGGTTTCCAACCCGCCCTACGTTGCGCGCGCTGAAAGGGCAAGCGTCCAGCGGGAAGTCCGGGACCATGAACCCCGCATCGCATGGGGCGACCTCGACCGCGGCGAGGAAGTCTACGGCCGGCTTTTCCCGCAAGCGCTGCAAACGCTCAAGCCCGGCGGACACCTCGCCGTCGAGATCGGCTACACGATGAAGGACGCGGTTCTGGGACTTCTCACCGAGGGGTGGACCCAAACAAAAGTGATTCCTGATCTTGCCGGGATTCCCCGGGTGATTGTCGCCCGCAAGAGCGGCTGAGAGGCCATGCTTCGCCAGATTCTACACGTCGACATGGACGCTTTCTTCGTCTCGGTTGAAGAACTCGCCGATCCTTCCCTGAAGGGCAAAGCCGTGGTAGTGGGCGCCGACCCTCGCGGCCGCGGAGTGGTTGCTGCGGCAAGCTACGAAGCTCGAAAGTTCGGCGTGCACTCGGCCATGCCCATTCGCACCGCAAAAAAGCTTTGCCCTCACGCCGTCTTCCTCCGCGGCCATCATGCCAAGTACCGGGAGTACTCCGAAAAGATTTACGGAATCTTCGAGGAGTTTACCCCTGTGATCGAGATGGTTTCGATCGACGAAGCGTATCTTGATCTGACCGGTTCCGAACGCCTGCACGGCGGAATGCTTTGCGTAGCCGACCGCCTGATCCGCACCATCCGGAAGCGAACGGGCTTGAACTGTTCGGTGGGCGCCTCGACGTCGCGTGTGGTGTCCAAGATTGCTTCCGATCAAGCCAAGCCGCATGGCTTGCTTTCCGTAATGCCGGGGTGCGAAGCGGCGTTTCTAGCGCCACTGCCGATCCGGCGCATGCCCGGCATCGGGAAAGTCACGGAACCGCAACTGCTCTCGCTGGGGCTGACCACGATCGGGGACATCCAGGCGTACGGACTTGAGCGGCTCAAAAAGAAATTCGGGAAGTATGGAGAATGGCTCTACGCCAAGTCGCTTGGCAAAACCATTGAGGCCTATCAATACGAGGAAGAGCCGAAATCGATCAGCCACGAAACCACCTTTGAAGAGGATACGGCCGATCGCGAGGAATTGGAGCGGACGCTGAGCTATCTTTCGCAGCGCGTCGCGGCCCGCCTTCGCGACCACCGGCTTTACGCGCGAACGGTGGGACTGAAACTCCGTAATCAGCGGTTCCGAACCATTACCCGCGATGTGACCATCCCCGAACCCACTCATCTCGACTCCGTCATCTTCGACAACGCTTTACGCCTGTTTGAGGCGGCTTGGAAGCACCCCGAAAAGATCCGGCTCCTCGGGGTGCGCGCCTCCAACCTGGAATCCTCATCCGTGCAGCTTGGCCTGCTCGATTCTGCCAAGCGGGAAAAGCTGGGCCGGATTTTTGACGCAGCCGATAAGGTCCGAAAGCGTTACGGGTTTGAATCGCTGCAACTGGCCCGTACGCTGAAACCGGACAAGAAGTGATTTTATGGTAGGCTATGGCAAAAGCCTTCAAGCCCCGAGCAGGGCTGCAGGCCGGCCCATAGCCAGACCGCCGGAAGCGGTCGGCACTTCAATTTCCACTTAAAGGGTCTGCGGTGGACAAGAAGCGGCAAACGGCGACGGACATTGTCAAGCGCATCCGGCGAGCCGGCTTTACAGCCTACTTTGTGGGCGGCTGCGTGCGCGATATCGTGATGGGACGCACGCCGCACGATTATGACGTGGCTACGGACGCAACGCCCGGGGAGGTCATTCAGCTCTTTCCCGATAGCCTGACCGTGGGGGCGCAATTTGGAGTGGTGATTGTTCCCCGCGCAGAAGGCAACGTGGAGGTGGCAACCTTCCGAAGCGACGGCCGGTATGCGGACGGGCGCCATCCGGTGGACGTTCAGTATGCAAAATCAGCAGAAGAAGATGTTCACCGCCGCGACTTGACCATCAATGGTCTGCTGTACGATCCCCTGAACAATGAGGTGCTCGATTACGTCGGGGGCCGGGCGGATATTCAGGGTGGCCGAATCCGCACGGTTGGCGACCCATACCAGCGTTTCAGCGAGGACCGCCTGCGCATGCTCCGCGCCGTGCGCTTTGCGGCCCGCTTTGATTTTGCCCTGGATCCTGCCGTCGCTGAAGCCATTCGGGCGCTTGCCGGAGAAGTTCACCTTGTGAGCCACGAGCGCATCCGGGACGAAATTTTGAAAATCCTTACCGAGGGCCGGCCACGCCGGGGATTTGAGCTGCTGGACGCGACCGGTTTGCTCGGCGAAGTCCTTCCGGAAGTGAAAGCGATGCAAGGCGTCGAGCAGCCTCCGGAGTTTCATCCGGAAGGCGATGTCTGGACGCACACGCTGATGATCCTGGATGGATTGCAGTCGCCGACACCCACTCTGGCGCTTGGCGCCCTGCTTCATGACGTCGGCAAACCGCCCACGTTCAGTGTCCGCGAGCGAATCCGCTTTGACAATCATGTTGAAGTGGGAGCCAGAATGGCGGAGGATATTTGCCGCCGCCTCCGCCTCTCGCTTCGTGACACAACAAGAGTGGTGGAGCTGGTGCGCCATCACCTGCGGTTCAAAGATTTTCCCAAAATGCGCCGCTCAACGCAGCTCCGCTTTCTGCGGATGGAAGGGTTTGAAGAGCACCTGGAATTACACCGGCTGGATTGCCTGGCAAGCCACGGAAAGCTGGACAACTACCGCCTGGCAAAGAAGATGCTCGACGAGATCCCCCGCGAGCAGATTAAGCCTCCGCGCCTTGTCAGCGGACATGACCTCATCCGGCAGGGGTATAACCCCGGTCCGCAGTTCAAAAAGATTCTGCAGGCCATCGAAGATGCTCAACTTGAAGGAAAGATTCACACGAAAGAAGACGCACTTCACCTTCTGCGTGAGGACTTTCCTTCAACAGACACTTGATTACTTCCCCCACGGCACAAAAGCAAAGAAATAGACGACTCCACCTAGTGCGGCAAACAGCACAATGAACATCCCGATCTTGACCCAGAACAATTTGCGGTCTTCCGCGGTGGGTTTTTCATCGTTGATCATCTGAAACATGGGACCCTCCTCATCTCGCCTTCTCACCTGGCGAAGAGGTTATAAGCGCGTGAGTTTTACTTGGGCCCTCGGTTTCGGTTCCACATGAGCAGGTCGCGTGATCGTTTTGAGGTGTCGGTCGATCTAGAGCTCCGAACCGATTTTCTTGAAAACGTTCTCTGTGCTCCCGGTTACTAATCTACCCCTTCCAACCCAAAAGTCAAGCCCAATACGAACCGTGAATCCGCAGAGCAATTATCTATCGACGGAATCGCATCTAGCGTTGATGAGCGGATTTCCAAAAGGAAGGTTTTCCCTTGATCGGTGCTGCCAGGTTGGATCATAATCCATCAAACAAAGCACTGTGGTCTTTGGTCGCACGCTCTTCAGGAGGGGGTCTAAATGGCAGATAAAAAACTGCTTGGCTACGCTGTGGTAGGTCTTGGGAAAATTTCGCAGGGGGCGGTTCTTCCGGCGTTCCGTCACAGCAAGAAAGCAAAGCTCGTCGCCGTGGTCAGCGGCAACCGCCGAAAGGCAGGGCGGCTGGCTGCCGAGTTCGGTGCAAAGGCTTCCTACACCTACGACGATTATGCCCAATGCCTTCAGAATCCTGAGGTCCAAGCCGTCTTTATCGCCACTCCGAATGGAACCCATCAAGAATATGCGGTGCGAGCCGCTGAGGCGGGCAGGCACGTGTTGTGCGAGAAGCCTTTAGCCGCCACCGTGAAGCAGTGTCAGGCCATCACGCGGGCCTGCCGCAAAAACAACGTCCGACTGATGACCGCCTATCGCAAGTATTTTGAACCGGCGAGCCTCGCGCTGAAGAAGCTTCTAGCGGACGGCAAGCTCGGCAAATTAAAAATAATTCACACGGCCTTCACCATTTTTATTCCTCCCGACAGGAAGGGAGGCCATTGGCACTTCGACCTGAAGGCGGCAGGTGGAGGTTCACTTGTCGATCTGGGCGTCTACTGCACCAACACGGTTCGGTGGCTTACGGGTTTGGAGCCTCTGGAAGCGAACGCCTACGCCTGGTCAACGGACTCCGGCCGTTACCAGCAGGTGGAGGAAAGCATCTGCTTTCAGTTGAAGTTCCCGCAAGACCTCGTAATGCAGGGCAGCTCAAGCTTCGGCGCTGCGCAGGCCAACTTTCTGAAAGTGTTCGGTGAAAAGGGCTGGGCGATGCTCGATCCGGCATTTGCCTATAACGAAGAGCGGCGGCTGTTCGGAAAGATCAATGGCCGCTGGTTTGAAAAACGCTTCAAAGTCATCGACGAATTTGCCCTGGAGTTAGACGCGTTTGCCGACGACGTCCGGCTCCAGAGAGAACCCGGTCCCAACGGCGAAGACGGATTGCGCGATGTTGCCATCATGGACGCCATCTACCGGGCGGCGCGGAAAGGCCGGTGGATCAAAGTCCATTTCCCCGCAGAACGCGCCTGAGAAAACCAGCCCAGCCAACCGACAAGCAGCGGCTCCGCCTCGCTTGAAGGTCCCTGCTCTCGCAGTCTATCTGAGGTGGCAATTTTTACACGATGCGGAAACGTATTCCATCCAAACACCGCCCGACTGTTTGCTCTAGCGTTGTAAATAATTGATAGCAAGCTACCTACAAGCATGAAGGTCTGGCACACCACTTGCTGTGCTCCATATTGGCGCTCCCGGCAATCAAGGTCTAAGAGCGACTTTACGGATGGAGAGATCGCAAGATGAATGAGCAAGAACCCGCTCATGAGAGTGAAGCCGCCTATGAAGGCCATTCGGCGGACACCGGCAAGTCAGCACGACCGGCGTGGATTGCAGCGGTGATTGCGTTGTGTCTGGTCGCTGTGGCCACGGCATTTATCGTGGACCAGCACAAAATGGCCAATCAGTTGTCTGCCCGGAACCAGGAACTCACGACGTCGCTAACCCAAACCAGAGGGCAGGTTCAGGCCCTGGGATCGGAACTGGCCGCGATGAAAGCCCAGGAGTCGGCAAAAGCGAAGAAGGCGCTAGCTGAGCGGCGCAGGGCGTCCATCGAACATCGGCGGCGTCAAGTTCAGCATCGAATCGTCAAGAAAAAGGACGACCCCAGGTGGAAGCAGGTAGAGTCGGAACTGGCCGAACATCAAAAAGCCATCGACCAGACTCAACAGCAGGTCCAGGCGGCGAAAACTGAGTTGCAGAACAACCTGTCTTCCACTCGGAACGAACTCAGCGGGTCCATCGCGAAGACGCATAGCGAACTGGTGGCCCTTGAGCAAAAGGGAGAACGGAATTACTACGAATTTGACCTTTACAAGACAAAGCGGTTCATGCGTGTGGGTCCCATCGCGGTTTCATTGCGAAAGACCAATGCCAAACACCAGTATTGCAATCTCCACCTGCTTGTGGACGATAAAGAGTTAACCAAAAAGCACGTGAACCTTTACGAGCCGGTGGTGTTCTACACGGATAAAAGCGGGCAGCCACTGGAGATCGTTATCAACTCGATCAGCCGGCATCACATGCACGGATATGTAAGCTCGCCAAAGTATCAGGCGCGGCAAACGTCTGCTTCGAACTCGCTTCCCGAACCAGCATCGTCCGCTGCCACGGGAGGGATAGGCATTCTGCCGCATCGGCCGGCTGCAATGCAGCAATAAAGTCCTTGACTGCTTTCAGTAATCGAACGATCATTAACCAATCAATAATCAGCCGTCTTGTCCAACCGAATGGCCTCAAAGGTTAACGGCGGCGGTTCTAATTGGCGTTGAGTTTGAGTGCTAGGACTGGGTACAAACAAAGACGAAAACGGTTTTTCTGATGCAGAAACAACCTTAGCGGTGGTTGAGTTATCATAGTTGCAGTAGGTTTGTGCGAACTCATTGTTGTCTTTACTGCTCTGCGAGCGCTTGCTTGCTCATCGAGGGAATCGGAGCTTGCCCGCCACAAAAAGCTCCGAGCAATGGGTTGACGACTCGTCGGGGTGGAATCTGGGCTCAGGCGATGAGGCGTCATCCGCAAGGGTTGCGGCTTTTGTGGTCCGGGGCCCATGCTTGAGCTAGCCTCACGACCATCATGTTTTGCGGAGGAACTTGAATGCACAAGAGCAAAAATAAGGTTTTGAGTCTATTGTCCTTTTCATTTGTCGTGGCGTTAGGCGCCGCGTTCATAATCAGCTGCGGGGGCAGCAGCCAGCCGACGTCTGCAACAACCGGAACAGTCAAAGTCAGCATGACAGACCCGGCCACGTGTTCAGATAATTTCGATGGAGGCGTTTGGGTAACGGTCACCAAGGTAACGGCGAACATCAACGGCAACGAGGCCCCGAACGGGAGCGGCTGGCAAACCCTGATTGACCTGACCGACTCGCCGATGCAGATTAACCTGCTCAGCCTCGCAGACTCCTCGAAAGTCTGTCTGCTGAAATCGCTGGGTTCCAGCGGCCCCCTGCCGCCGGGCAAGTACCAGCAGATCCGCCTCTACCTGCTGAGCAATAATCCTGGGTCCGGAGCGGCAACACCCGCTTCAAATGCCTGCGGAAGCCACGGCTGGAACTGCGTCATTTCCGGCAGTACCACGACGGAACTCCAGTTGTCGAGCCAGGTGCAGACAGGAATCAAGATTCCTTCCACCAACATCATGCGCGGCGGCCTTACGGTCACTGCCGGACAGAGCGTTGATCTCAATATTGACTTCCAGAGCTGCGCCTCGATTGTGCAGGAAGGCAATGGCCAGTATCGGCTGAAGCCGGTGCTGTTTGCCGGGGAAGTCACGCAGAATATGAACTCCATCAGCGGCCAGGTGGTGGAGAGCGGCAGCAATACGCCGATAGCCAATGCAACCGTGCTCTTTGAGCAGCCCCAGGATGGGACTGAAGTGATCATGGATTCGACGACCACCGATTCCAACGGCGATTTCTTTGTATGCCCCCTCCCCGGCGAGGCGAACTACGATATTGTTGTGGCGGCGCAGACAGGAACCTTGGGCGTCTCTTCCACGACCTACAATCCGACCGTTGCGTTCAACGTTCCGCTCGGAACGAACCTTGGAACGGTTCCTCTTGTGGCTGAGAGCCCAAGTCTCGACGCCACTTACGGCGGAGCAGCTGGAATAACGGGGCAGGTTGACACCGACGCCGCTGTGCCCGTCACTCTGACGCCGACAATGTCACTAACCCCGACGGGCGGCTCGGCGACCAATGTAGTGATCCCGGCGTTCGGAGCTTCAGGACAGCCGCCATCTGTGACCACGGCGACCGGCCAGACTCCAGCGTGTTCCAACAATGGGGATTGCGCCAACTTCACGCTGATGTTACCTGCCAGCAATCCCAACGTCGGAACCTTCAGCAGCGGGGCGATTACCTTTAGCCAGCCTTCTCCGGCAGTCACTTCCTACACGGTGACGGCTGCTTCAGACGACTGCACAGGTGGAACCGCTGCGGGCACCGCTTCTTACACGGCGGATACGGCAACCACCGTTTCGCCGAATCCGCTCACCCTATCGAGCTGCACGGCTCCATAAAGCAGCTTGGCCTGAATCAAAGGGCCGCCTCTGAATCTTTCAGAGGCGGCCCTTGTCTTTTTAGAACCCATCGCGGAGAAGGCCAGACTAAGGCTGGGCATCCTGCATGGCTTGGTCCGGTGGGCCGATTACAATCCAAGCCTTAATCCCCCTCCGCGGCAGCTAGTTAAGTTTCAGGTGACGATTCTTCATCATCCATTCCAACCCTGAGCGCCACCAGTTGGCGAGCGGACCTTGCAGGGAAGCCTGCGGCCACGACGATCCTTTTGCCTTAATCGTCAGCGTGGAAATCAAAACATCTTCGCCAAAAATCGAGGCTTCCTGGATGATGTTCCCGTCGCTTGAGATAATGCGGCTTTGGCCGTGGGAACCTGAAAGGTCCGGGTTGGCGGGTGCATTGGCCGCCACCACAAACATGCCGTTCTCCACAGCCCTGGCCATCATCTGGGCGCGATAAGGAATCAGCTTGGAGGGATTTTTGAGGCCCGACTCCGCGCTGATGTAATACAAAATGCGCGCCCCTTCAATCGCCGGCAGGCGAACCAGTTCTGGAAAGCGCTCGTCATGGCAGACGATGACCGTGGAAGGAACTCCCGCGAGGTTGAAATAAGCAATGTGATTGCCGGGCACGTCCCATTTTTCCGCGAGATAAATCTTCCCATAGCGCTCCACCAGTTTGCCTGCGGCGTTGAACACCACGGCGGTGTCGTAGGTATGGCCGTTAATCTTGTAGGCGCTCCCGAACACCGCTGCGATTTTCCTGGTCAGGCAGGTTTGCCGGATCTGTTCTTCCGCGACGGCAATATCCTTTTCCGGAGTTGGCATCGTGGCAGTCTGGTAATAGCCCGTCAGGGCGCATTCCGGAAACACCGCAACCTGGACGCCTTTAGCCGAGAGGAAGTTCAGAAATTCCTTCATCCGTTTGCAATTGTCTTTGATGTTGAACGAAGAACGGAATTGAACCGCCGCAACCTTCACCTTGATTGGGTGGCTCTGTCCCTGAGCGGTCATAACGCCGAGAAACCCAACCGCACACAAGACGGCCATTCCACGGATCGCCGAGCGAGATTTCAACAAGCCTATCAGAGTAATCATTCCTGCAACTCCTTTGCTTTGCACGTTGTCCTGGCGATGGCCGCGCCCACCGGTGACAGGGCCGTTCGCCTGAATTGCCGCCGCGCACTTTCAGCCGGGAACGGATAGAAGAATCCTGCGGCTCAAAATAGAACTGCGCTCTGCGCAATGGGGCCAATTTTTGGATCGGCATAACCTGCCGATTCCAGGCCGCTGCGCCACAGCGGTTGCTCTGTAAGGACAGCCTATCATGCCGCGGGGCCTCGGCGTCTTCAAAGCAGACGCCAAGGGCCGAGCCGGCCCTCTTCAAATCGCTGGAATTCCCTCCGCAGGGATTCGCCGGCCTCTGGTACACTACGGGTGTTTTACGGCCCTCAATTGAACGCCGTGGAAGGTTCGCTGCAAGCGATCCCAAATCGCAGGAGGTGGAAATGTCACTGACATCAATCGGCAAAAAACAAACGCGCCGGACATTTCTTAAAACAGGAACAGGCTCGCTTGCCGGTCTTGCGCTGGCAAGGGGCGCAAGCGCCGCAGCGCCGACTGGGGCGCCGGCCGGCTCCCGGCCGAATGTTCTGCTGATCTTTCCGGACAGCTGGCGGGGCCAGGACCTGGGATGCGCCGGTAATCCTGACGTGCGCACGCCTCATATCGACCAGATTGCCTCAGAAGGAATTCGATTCCCCCATACTTTTGCCAACACGCCGTTATGCGCGCCAGCCCGCGCCAACATTTATAGCGGCCTGTACGCCAGCCGGAACGGCATGATCGTCAACGATCTCCGTTTGCGGGAATCGGTAACGACGATGCACGCTTTGTTTGACAAGGCCGGGTACCGCACGGGCCTGATCGGCAAATGGCACCTGGACGGGGGGCCGCAGGCTCCCGCCTTCACTCCTCCCGGCCCGCGCCGCCATGGAATCAAATTCTGGGCGGCCAATGAATGCAATCACAATTATTTTTACAATTGGTACTTTCGGGATACCGGCGTGGCGCACCTCATCCACCGCTACACGCCGGAGGTTTGGACCGATCTCGCTATTGAGTTTCTTTACGAGACGCAAGACACCCCCTTCTTCCTGACAGTCAGCATCGGAGCGCCGCACCGGCCCTTCGTCATGCCGCCGCAGTACCTGAAAATGTATAACCCGGATAACCTGAAGCTGCGTCCGAATTGGGTGAAAGGGGTGGAGGGCGGAGGGAGAAAAGATCTCGCTGCGCAATACGCCGCCATGACCGCCATCGACGATCAGGTCGGCAGGCTGATGAAGACGCTCGAAGTGCTGGGTCTTAAAGAAAACACCATCGTGTTCTTCCTTTCCGATCATGGGGAGATGCTCGGTTCTCACGACGAGATCTGGAAACGCCTGCCGTGGGAAGAATCCATTCGTGTGCCCGGCATTCTGCGCTGGCCTCGCCAGGTGAAGAGCGGACAGAAGAATGAAGCTCTGTTCACGCATTTGGATGTTGCTCCCACGCTGCTCGCGCTGTGCGGGATCGAGGTTCCAGGCTGGATGCAGGGGACGGACTTGTCCAAAATCGTTCTGGGATCGAAAGAAAGCGGACCGGCGTCAGCGTTTTTCCAGATTTTCGGTCCCGGCGGCGACAACGGACTTGAGCACGGATGGCGCGCCGTCAGAACCCAGCAGCACCTCTATGCACGGGCTGAATCCGGGCCGTGGCTGCTCTATGACCTTAAAAAAGACCCCTACGAAATGAATAACCTGGCCAACACTGCTCAGGGCGCTTCCGTGCAACGTGAGATGGATAACCTGCTGGGGCAATGGATGCGCAAGGTGGGCGATTCATGGAGCCTGAACTTCAGCGTCCCGGTCGAAACCCGGCATCAGCTCACCAAGTACCGGACCTTCTACAACCTCGATCAATACTATCGATGGAGAAAAGCTCACCCGGAGCTTGAGTGAGCCACCACGCGCCATCCGGTGATTGCCGTCGCGTGGGTGAGGGGCCGGGCGCCGCTGACCGGCATTCCCCAAACCATTGCAACTGGAACATCGATATTGTGAACATTAACCGAGGTCTTCTATCGATATAAAGCGAGGCTTCATCCGGGAGGAGTGTATAATTTGGACTGGTAAATCGTAAGTCCTGAAGCATGGATGTTTAAGGCCCGGCTGAGCAAAATCGCCATAGCGGGCCCATCTCCTATAACTGATTTGGTGCGAAAGCCAAAGCAAACCGAGCCCTGCGGGAGGTTCGGTTAAAGTCTAAGGTGTTTCATCACGGTCCATGATTTGAGGGCCCATAGCTCAGTTGGTTAGAGCGGCGGACTCATAATCCGTTGGTCGCAGGTTCGAGTCCTGCTGGGCCCACCACCCATCGTGCTAAGAAAACTCAGCTTCTGTAACCCTCGCTTCTCCTTGCTTCCCGTGCCCCTCATGGGTATCATTTCGTTCACCTTATAAAAACACCCTTCCCCTCGACTGAGGGTTTTCTTGTATTTGCAGATTTATTGGGAGAACGGATTCATGATGGCTGACAAGACAACAAGGATCGACGCAAGCAAGCGGCAAACTTTCCAGAAGATGTTTGGAATTGGCGCGGGTTTGGCGACAGCGAACCTGCTGCTCCCCGAGACAAGTTCTGCCGCCGGGTCCGGCCTTCCGGGCAGGGGGCAAACCGCCGGCTCATCAAGCGGTCCGATGGTCAGGAACGTGTTCAACGTGAAAAAAATGGGCGCGGTGGGAAACGGCACGACGGTCGATACGCCGGCGATCAACCGGACGATTGAAGCGGCCGCCCGCGCGGGCGGGGGAACCGTGCTCTTTCCGGCCGGCACTTATTTATCCTATTCAATCCGCCTCAAGAGCAACGTCGCGTTGTACCTGGAGCACGGCGCCACCATTCTGGCCGGGGAGACCGGACCGCGCGGCCATTACGATGCAGCGGAGCCTGATCCCGAAGCGCGCCACTACGAAGACTACGGGCATCGGCACTGGCACAACGCCCTGCTGTGGGGCGTCGGGCTGGAAAACATTTCGATCCTGGGGCCGGGGCGCATCTGGGGAAAAGGGCTGACGACCGGCAGCGGCCAGGGAAAGCCGGGCGTGGGCGACAAGAGCATCAGCTTGAAGAATTGTCACAACGTGACCCTCCGCGACGTCTCGGTTCTCGAAGGAGGGCACTTCTGCATTCTGGCCACCGGCGTCGACAACTTCACGGTGGATAACGTCATCCTGGATACGCACCGCGACGGCATCGATGTCGATTGCTGCCACAACGTGCGGCTCTCCAACATGACGGTGAACTCGCCGTATGATGATGGAATTTGTCTGAAAAGCTCCTATGCTCTGGGCCACCTCCGGGCGACGGAAAATGTGACCCTAACCAATTGCTTTGTCACCGGCGGCTATCATGTCGGAACGTTGCTCGACGGCACTTTCAAGCTTCTGACTTACGCCGAGCGTTCGATGCCCTCCGGCCGCATCAAGTTTGGCACTGAATCCAGCGGCGGCTTTAAGAACATCGCCATCTCCAACTGCGCCTTTGACCACTGCAGGGGATTCCAATTCTTATCCCTGGACGGCGCTTTGGTTGAAGACGTTTCCGTCAGCAACATCACGATGCGGAACATTTGCGATTGGCCCATGATGATGGCAATCGGCAGGCTGATGCGCGCCCCTGAGGGAAGACCCATCGGCAAAATGCGCCGGGTGAATATGAGCAGCATCGTGGTATCCAACACCACGTCCCGGTTCTGTTCCATCCTCAACGGCCTTCCCGGCCATGAAATTGAAGACGTCCGGCTGAGCGACATCATGGTTCTCAGCCAGGGTGGCGGCACGCGGGCCGACGCTGCCCTCAAGCCACCGGAGAAGCCGCTCGGCCATCCCTACCATACGATGTTCGGTCCCATGCCGGCTTATGGGTTCTTCATCCGGCACGTGAAGGGCATTCAGGTGAGCAACGTTGAGGTGCGCACGGTGAAGGAAGATGCCCGGCCTGAGTTCATTCTTGACGACGTCGAGCACGCGGATTTCATCCATGTGAAGGGCCAGCGGGGCACGGGCGGCAAGACCTTCAAGCTCGAAAACACTCGCGACTTTAATGTCTACCTGAGCCGGCCGGTCCCTGAAACCCATCTCGAGAAAGTCTCCAAGAAGGAGATTTGAAAACCATTCCAGGCTTAACCGGCTGAGGGGCGCCGGCAGGACGCGCTGAAAAAGCCTGCGGCACATAAGACAGTGCCGTGGCTGCCAGAGCGTTTCTTCCTCATCTTGCCATCTGCGTTGAGCTCGGATTGTCCACTGCAGTCAATAGGCCTCGAGGAATCCTCACTCCAAAGAAAAGAGCCCCAGTGTCGCCAATCTACTGGACAGGTTCAAGTTCTTGCCAATAATAGCGGGAAATTTTAGAATAGTTAGTGGGAACTCATAATCTGCTGGCCGTCGGATCGAGTGGAACTGGGCTGAGCGGAAGCCATAAAACCTAGAAACAATTGCACCTTAGCTTTTACCACGGGCTGTGATCTGCACAATCGGTCGACGAGCGGTCAAACTGGTGCAAAGGAGGCTCGTATTCGAGACGCGAGCTTGGAGACTTTGGCAGGCAACAGGCTCGGTTATCTCCGCTTCGCTTTCAAAGCCAGCGCCTGAAACGGAACGCAGCGGACCCATGTAAGCATATGGAATAAAATGAGATGTCGCCATTGCCCCGGGATGGAACGCCTGGAATCAATAGTGGATAAATATCCCTTATAGGTGACATAAAAATATTTGTTTTTTGCTCTCGCCAAGGGCATGCTAAATTTGTTATCTACAGGTTTTAGCCCTTCGCGTCGGGTTCCCCGAAACCTGGAACCACTATGAAAAAGACTCATATCAGCTCCGGTCTTCCTACGCCGCAGGGTCTCTACGACTCGCAGTTTGAGCACGACGCCTGCGGGATTGGCTTTTTGGCGAACGTCTCCGGCCAGAAATCCCACGACATCATCACCAAGGGTGTCCAGATTCTGGTCAACCTCACTCACCGCGGGGCTTGTGGCTGTGACCCTGAGACCGGTGACGGTGCAGGAATCCTCATCCAGATTCCACACGCTTTCTTCCAGCGCGAGTGCGCCAAGCTGGGTTTCTCGCTTCCCCACCCCGGCGAATATGGCGTCGGTATGGTGTTTCTGCCCGTTGATCGGCAAGAGCGGATCCTTTGCGAAGGCCTGATTGAGAAAATCGTCCGCGAGGAAGGCCTGATCGTGCTGGGGTGGCGCGACACTCCGGTTGACGCCCAAGCGATCGGGCGTCTGGCGCGCAGCACGCAGCCCTATATTGAACAGCTTTTCATCCAGCGGGCTCCCGGCATGGACCAGGACACCTTGGAGCGGAAGCTCTACGTGATCCGCCGGATGGTGGAAGCCGCCGTGGCGCGTGCCGACATCAAAAGTAAAAGCCAGTTCTACATCTCTTCGCTTTCCTCCCGGACCATCGTCTATAAGGGATTGCTGCTGGCGCCGCAAATCACGCATTTCTACAGAGAACTTTCAGACCCTGAAGTGATGAGCGCGCTTTGCCTCATCCACCAGCGTTTCTCCACGAATACTTTCCCGACCTGGCAACTGGCGCATCCTTTCCGCTACCTGTGCCACAACGGGGAAATCAACACGTTACGCGGGAACGCCAATTGGATGCATGCCCGGCAATCGGTTCTTTCCTCGCCTCTGTTTGGGGAGGACATCAAGAAGCTGATGCCGATCATCTCCCCGGGCGGAAGCGACTCAGCGAACCTGGACAACGTGGTGGAACTGCTGGCGCTGGCAGGACGCAGCCTGCCGCACGTCCTGGAAATGCTCGTCCCCACGGCCTGGGAAAAGGACCCCACGCTTCCCGAGGACGTCAAGGCTTTTTACGAGTATCACGCGTCGTTGATGGAGCCCTGGGACGGTCCTGCCGCCCTGGCGTTCACGGACGGGCGCGTGATCGGCGCCAAACTTGACCGCAACGGCTTGCGTCCCATCCGCTACCTGGTGACAACCGACGGCCTGGTGGTGGTGTCTTCTGAAGCCGGAGTGCTGCCGGTTAAGCCGGAAAAGGTCGTCTCGAGGGGAAGACTCGGGCCCGGACGGATGTTATTGGTGGACACTGAGAAGGGGCGCATTGTCAGCGATGAAGAAGTGAAGGCCGAACTGGCAGCCCGGCAGCCTTACGCCGAATGGCTGCGCGAAAACCAGATCACCCTCCATCAGCTCCCGGCCCCCTCGCGGGTTCAGACCACGAACTTTGACACGGTTCTTTTGCGGCAGAGGGCTTTCGGCTATACGGACGAGGACCTCCGCACGATCATGCTGCCCATGGCCACCAACGGCCTGGCCCCTGTGGGGTCCATGGGCACGGATACGCCGCTCGCGTGCTTGTCGGATAAGCCTCAACTGCTCTTCCATTACTTCAAGCAGATGTTTGCGCAGGTGACCAATCCGGCCATCGACCCCATCCGCGAGGAACTGGTGATGTCGCTGACCGGCTATATCGGCTCCGAGGGCAACATCCTGGATGAGACTCCGAAACATTGCCACACGCTGAAACTTCCGCATCCCATTGTGACCAATCGCGGCCTGGAAAAAATCCGCTGGGTCAGTTGGGGCGATTTCCTTGCCACCACCCTGCCGACCCTGTTCCGCGTGGACGGCGGGGCCGGGATGGAAAGGGCGCTGGATAACCTTTGCCGGAATGCTTCTCTGGCCATCAAGTCGGGGTACAAGATCCTCGTCCTCTCTGACCGCGGCGTGGATCACGAGTACGCACCGATCCCCAGCTTGCTGGCGCTCTCGGCGGTGCACAATCACCTGGTGCGGGAAGAAACGCGCAACCAGGTGGCGCTGATCGTTGAATCCGGCGAACCGCGCGAAGTGATGCACTTTGCCCTGCTGATCGGCTATGGCGCCAGCGCCATCAACCCTTACCTGGCAATTGAAACCCTGGAGAACCTTTTCGAGCGCGGCTATTTCCCGCCCGATTATACGTTTGACCAGGTTTTGAAGAATTATCGCAAGGCCGTGGATAAAGGACTTCGCAAAGTTTTCTCCAAGATGGGCATCTCGGCTCTGCAGAGTTATTGCGGCGCGCAGATCTTTGAGGCCATCGGCCTGAATCGCAAGTTTGTGGACCGCTACTTCACTGGAACGGCATCGCGCATTGAGGGCGTGGGAACCGACGTCTTAGCCCGCGAAGCGCGGATGCGGCACGAGCAGGCCATGAAGCATCGCACCGCCCTGGATACGGAGCTGGAAGTCGGCGGCAATTATCAGTACCGGGTCAGGGGCGAGCGGCATCTTCTCAATCCGCTCACCATCAGCAAGCTCCAACACTCCGTGCAGCAGTCCAGTTTTTCCACTTTTCAGGAGTTCACGAAGCTGGTGAACAACCAGAGCCACGAGCTTCAGACGCTGCGCGGGTTACTGGAATTTCGTCCGGCAGGCGCGCCGGTACCGATCGAGGACGTTGAGCCCGCCGCCGAGATCGTCAAGCGGTTCTCTACCGGGGCCATGTCATTCGGGTCCATCAGCAAAGAAGCCCATGAGACTTTGGCCATCGCCATGAACCGCATCGGCGGGTTTTCCAACACCGGCGAAGGCGGTGAAGATGAGGCGCGCTTCAAGCCTGACCCCAACGGCGATCTGCGGCGCAGCGCGATCAAACAGGTAGCCTCGGGACGCTTCGGAGTGACGGCAAATTACCTGGTTAACGCCAACGATTTACAGATTAAGATCGCCCAGGGCGCCAAACCCGGCGAAGGCGGCCAGTTGCCCGGACACAAGGTGGACGAGGTCATCGCGCGCATTCGGCATTCCATCCCCGGCGTCGGACTGATTTCGCCGCCGCCGCATCACGATATCTATTCCATCGAAGATCTGGCCCAACTGATCTATGACCTCAAGAACGTGAATCCGCAGGCGCGGATTTCGGTGAAGCTTGTGTCCGAGGCCGGAGTGGGCACGGTGGCAGCCGGCGTCGCAAAAGCCCACGCCGATGTGATTCTGATCAGCGGCTATGACGGCGGAACCGGCGCCTCGCCGCTCAGCTCCATTCGGCACGCAGGAATCCCCTGGGAACTGGGACTTTCTGAAACACAGCAAGTTCTGGTGATGAACGACCTCCGCAGCCGCGTGCGACTTCAGGTGGACGGCAAGCTTTCAACCGGCCGCGATGTCGTGATTGCCGCCCTGCTGGGCGCCGAGGAGTTTGGATTCTCCACAGCTCCGTTGATTTCCCTGGGCTGTATCATGATGCGCAAATGCCATCTGAACACTTGTCCGGTGGGCATTGCCACGCAGGACCCGGTGCTGCGGAAGAAGTTCCATGGACAGCCGGAAAACGTGGTAAATTTCTTCTTCTACAAATCGGAAGAAATCCGCGAACTGATGTCGCAAATGTGCTTCCGGACCATGGATGAGATGATCGGGCGGGTCGATTGCCTGGCCAAACGGGAAACCGTCGATCACTGGAAGGCGCGTGGCCTGGACTTTTCCTCGATCCTGTACAATCCGCCGGTGCCAAACCACGTGCGGCGCCGCTGCACGGTCCAGCAAGATCACGGCCTGGACCAAGCGCTGGACTACAAGCTCATCGACCATGCCCGCGAGGCGATTGACAACGGCACGCCAGTGACCTTTACCCTGCCGATCCGCAACATTCATCGCACCGTCGGCGCCATGTTGAGCGGCGAGATTGCGCGCAAATACGGCTCGGAAGGTTTACCGGAAGGGACCATCCGCTTTGGGTTTCACGGCTCGGCCGGCCAGAGTTTCGGCGCCTTCCTGGCCAAGGGAATTACCCTGGAACTTGAGGGTGAGGCCAACGATTATGTGGGCAAAGGGCTTTCGGGCGGCAGGCTGATCATCTACCCGCCCCGCAACGCGCCATATCTCCCCGAGCAGAATATTCTGGTCGGCAACGTGGTCCTTTATGGGGCCACCGGCGGCGAGGCCTTTTTCAATGGCATGGCCGGCGAGCGGTTCGCGATCCGCAACTCCGGCGCGGTCGCGGTTGTCGAAGGGGTAGGCGACCATGGCTGCGAGTACATGACGAAAGGAACGGTCGTTATTTTGGGCAAGGCGGGACGTAATTTTGCTGCCGGCATGAGCGGCGGCATCGCGTATGTGTTGGATGAGGCGGGCGACTTTGCAACCGTGTATTGCAATCGCCAAAGCGTCGACCTGGAGCCTGTCGTCGAGGCCCCTGAAATCAATAATCTGCACTCGCTGATCTTGCGCCACGTCGAGCTGACCGGCAGCCCGCGAGCAAAATGGATCCTGGAAAATTGGGACACCATGTTACCCAAATTCGTCAAAGTGTTCCCGCATGAATACAAGCGCGTCCTGGGCATCAGCCGCGCCCCCATAGGGCTGGTGGCGGCGGGGCAGGAGAATTCGCACGAGAACCGGAAGGTGCCCCGTGGGTAAGGTGAAAGGCTTTCTTGAATATAAGCGCGAGACGCCCGAACGGCGGCCGGTTGAAAAGCGCGTCAATGACTTCCTGGAAGTCTACAAAGAGTTCCCCGATGAGAAGGTTCAGGTGCAGGGAGCTCGTTGTATGGATTGCGGGGTGCCTTTCTGCCATACCGGTTGCCCCCTGAACAACATCATCCCCGAATGGAACGACCTCGTTTACCGCGACCGGTGGAAGGAAGCCATTCAAACCCTCCACGCGACCAACAATTTTCCGGATTTCACCGGGCGATTGTGTCCGGCGCCCTGCGAGGCCGCTTGCGTGCTGGGGATCAATGAACCACCTGTTGCCATCAAGGCCATTGAAAAAGCCATTATCGAACATGCTTTTCGGGAAGGCTGGATTGTGCCCGAACCGCCTGACCATCGAACCGGCAAGCGCGTCGCCGTGGTGGGTTCCGGCCCGGCAGGCCTGGCGGCAGCCCAGCAGTTGAACCGTGCTGGCCATTGGGTGACGCTTTTTGAAAAGGCGGATCGCCTCGGAGGATTGCTGCGCTACGGCATCCCGGACTTCAAGATGGAAAAGCACATCCTGGATCGCCGCCTCCAGCAACTGGAGCAGGAGGGCGTTCAATTCCAGCCCAACAGCCACGTGGGGCAGAATGTTCCGGTTGAAGATCTTAAGAAGCAGTTCGACGTCATTCTGCTGACCGGCGGCTCCGAGCACCCCCGCGACTTGCCGGTGCCGGGCCGTGAATTGCAGGGCATCCATTTCGCGATGGAATTCCTTCCCCAACAGAACAAAGTTCTTGCGGGCGACGCCGTTCCGGACCAGATTCTGGCAACCGGCAAGCGGGTGGTGATTATCGGCGGCGGTGACACGGGTGCCGATTGCCTTGGGACCGCGCATCGGCAGAAGGCCGCTTCCGTGCACCAGTTCGAGATCATGCCGACCCCGCCTTTGGAGCGCTCTCCCCAAACTCCCTGGCCTCTGTGGCCTTTGCAGCTCAGGACCGAGAGTTCGCATGAGGAAGGCGGCAAGCGCGACTGGGCCATAGCTACGACGCGCTTTACCGGCGATGAAAACGGCCGGGTCAAGCAGTTGCACGCCGTGCGCGTGGGACCGCCGCCCAAGTTTGAGCCGGTAGCGGGCACTGAATTTACGATGGATGTTGATTTAGTCCTGCTGGCGATGGGTTTCATCGGACCGGTGAAATCCGGCATGATCGATCAACTCGACCTCAAGCTCGATGCGCGGGGTAATGTTGCGACCGACGCCAACTACATGAGTTCGGTTCCCGGCATTTTCGCTGCAGGCGATATGCACCGCGGGCAATCCCTCGTTGTGTGGGCGATTGCCGAGGGGCGGAACGCAGCCGCCGCAATTGACGAGTACTTGGCGGAAAAACCCCCGCAGAAATAACAGCCTTCATCCGCCCCATCCTCTCCTATCCAGCCTTGGCCCGAGCGGCCGGCCGTAAGGGGCACGCGACATGCGGCCCCATCATTGTGTGCTCGGAACACCCTCCTCAGATTCACGTTGCTCGGCTAGAGTTGAACGATCCGTCCGAGTGCTTGTGCCACTGGAAAAATCAGCATAAACTCAGCTTGCCGCGACTGCATGGGAGCCAAGGCGAGGAACTCCTTCCCATGGCAGGTCTCGTCAACTTGTTTTGTTAGAAGCCAGGAGCAGGATGGACCGACGAAGCTTTCT
>CAYWMN010000011.1:0-29531 GCA_964459065.1 uncultured Acidobacteriota bacterium
GCGCGCGGATACCTGCATCGCCTGATCAATCAGCTCCAAATACAGCCCGATGATGACTTTGAGATTGGTGAGGCTGAAGGACCAACACCCCATGAACGGGTCATGTAGCCCAATTCCAGAACTGTGCATGGAATACCCCTTGGACGTGCGGTCGTAATGGTTGAGCGAGAGGAGGAAAACCATTCACCTTCTTTCCCTGAGCAGTTTTACCTGCCCGCTTTGCTTCGCATCCAGAATCCCGATGGGGGTTGGGGATACCACTCCCAATCCAACAGTAGTGCCGAGCCCACGGCCTGGGCGCTTCTCGCTCTGCGGCAGGAAGCAGGAAAACACGCGCAATCGATCGAACGCGCCACAAAGTGGTTGCGGCAAGCTCAGCAGGTGGAAGGTGCGTGGCCAACGCCGGCAGGCGAGCCGGGATGTTGGGTTACGGCGCTTGCTTGTCTGGCGCTGTTGGATGGCTCCCAAAATCCCGGCGACGAAGTCCTCAAGGGGCTTCAATGGCTTTTAGATACCTGGCCCGCAGAAGGCAATCTATGGTGGAGGCTGCGGCAACGCTGGCACAAGAAACCGGAAGACGTCGTCCGGCAAGACCACGCGTTGCAAGGCTGGGGTTGGACACCCGGAACGGCGAGTTGGGTGGAACCTACGGCTTACATTCTGATCCTGTTGCGCAACATTCCAGCGCGCTTTCGCCCCGCAGGAATGGCCAAGCGAAGGCAGCTTGCAGAAAGGATGCTTTGCGATCGAGCCTGCCCAGGGGGCGGATGGAATGCGGGCAACCCGATGGTTTACGGCGTTCCCGGCGAACCGCGAATAGGGCCTACCGCCTGGGCGCTGCTGGCCTTAAGAGATTCCGGGAACCGGCCCGAATTTTCAGCGGGCCTGGATTGGTTGGAGCGAAATTACGAAAATGTTTCAGGACCCGGCTCCTTGGCTGTTGCCCGGCTTTGCCTTGCCGCATATGGGAGAAGGGCTCCTGGCGGAGATACGAAACTGCGCAATCTCTACGAGGCAAATCATTTTTTGAATAACGTCGTCGTGCTGGCCTGGGCCGGTTTGGCGTCCAGCACGGTTCCGGCCTGGCTGGCCACCGCTTCAAGAACTGCGACTGAAAGATGAGCTATTCAAACAGCCAACTCGTCCCGTCCTTCAACCGCCCCCCGTCCAGGGTCGCCATCCGGAAGGCGTCCAGTTACGAGAGCGAGCTTGAAGGGCTCATGTGGGAAACCCTGCTGGAATTTAACCCGCAGGTTCGGGACAAAATCGTTTTGATGAAGCCCAACTTTGTCGAACTGGATGACAGAGGCATTATAAACACGCACCCGGCGGTGATCAGGGCGGCGAGGGAAGCATTCTTGCGGCTCGGCGCAAAAGCCGTTGTGCTGGGCGAAGGCCCCGGCCATGAGCGGGATACGGAAGGAATTATCGAAAAAATTAAGCTGAGAGATCACATCGGCCGCCTGGAAGGTGTCTTTGTTGATTTGAACACCGACGAAGTTTCAACAGTTGCGACCCGCACCCATGCTTCGAAGCTGAAGAATCTCTCATTGCCGAACTCGGTTTTGAGAGCGGATTTCATTGTCTCCATGCCTAAAATGAAAACCCATCATTGGGCGGGCGCCACCTTGAGCTTAAAAAATATGTTCGGGATTGTGCCGGGAAGCTGCTACGGCTGGCCCAAAAATGTTCTGCATTGGGCGGGCATCAGCCGCTCCATTCTCGACATCAACAGCACCGTCCGGCCGGACTTTGCGATCGTGGATGGAATCGTCGGCATGGAAGGAAACGGCCCCATCCAGGGCACCCCGAAGGAAGCTGGAGTCCTCGTTATGGGCGATGATCCGGTCGCGGTCGACGCTACGTGCGCGCGCATCATGGGGCTGTGCCCGGAACGGATCGATTACTTGAAGCGCGCTGCACTTCTTCTGGGAAACTTGCAGGAAGACAAAGTAAATCAATTCGGTGAGAATATTGCCAGCGTTCGAAATCCTTTTGAAGTTCTGCCGGCTTTTCAAAGCCTGAGGATCTAAGAAAACGGCACTGCGCCTGTGTCGAAGGAGGAGATGCAACACACGTTTTGAGCGTGAAAACTTGGAGCATATTTGTGAGATTTGTATTATCATCCTTGGGGGAGGGGTGAACGGTGGGGAAATGCACAAGAGTTGGAAATCGGTTGCTTGGCGGTTAGGTATCCGTCTCCGAAAGAAATTAGCAGAAGAGGCCGGGGCTGAGCTTTTTGAGGCGGCGCTCGTACTTCCTGTCCTGCTGATCCTGCTGTTTGGGATCATTTCCTTCGGAAGGGCCTATAACGTCTACCAAACCATCACGCGTGCCGCCCGGGAGGGGGCAAGAGAGATTGTTCTCACCACCTGCGCCACTTGTAGCGCCACCGGGATGCAATCCTACACAGCATCCGAAGTAGAAACGAATTTCGTTAAGCCGGCGATCGCTGCGGCCAATCTCGATCCCAGCAAAATTACCAACTACTCGACAAAGTATGTTTGGCTGGACCCCAATGATTCATCGCCTTCCATTTGCGGGATCAAAATCAGTTTTGATTACCCTTACACGCTCGACATTCCCTTTACGTCTCAACGTTTGTCAACTCTAACGCTTAATGCGCAAGTCCAAATGCGGCTGGAAAGCCCGCCCTCGCCCTGTCAGCCTGGTACCGATGTTCCATAATGGCAGGAGCACAAGTGCGCTGAAGTCCCGGTAGGGGAGCAAAGCTTATGGCAATGAGTAGGTATCAAAAAAGAGAAACCAGCAGCCTTTGGACCAAAGCGCACAGGTTCACGCGCCTCCACCCTTGGGACCGGCTAGGGGTTCGGTTAAATAAGATCCGCCTGTGTCCCTGGAAGAAAACGGAGGCTGCCGAACTGCTTGAGTTCGCCCTGCTGCTTCCCATTCTGCTGGTCATCGTCGCCGGAATTATGGATTTTGCGACGGCTTATAATATCAAGCAGAAGCTGGCCAACGCAGCGAGGGAAGGCGCCAGGATGGCGACCTCGCAGCCCACGGCCGATCTGGATAATCCTACTTCTGCTTGCGGGTCCGTTCCCTGCTCAGTTCAGGCCGTTAAGGATGACGTTACAACGTACTTGAAACAAGCCGGCGTCGATACCTCGTTTATCGGCACAACGGCAACCTACTCAGCCTCTGCACCTTACACCGCGCAGTACTACACCTCGTCGAAGGGCACAAGTTACGGACTCAAGATTGTAAGATATGACCTTGTTGACGTCAGCGGAACATACATTCCGGAAACGCACGTGACGTTGACTTATCCTTACGATTGGACTTTTGGTTTCGACCATATCATCCGGTTACTGATCCCATCCGCTACGGGAATCGCTCAGATCGGTATCGAAACCGAGTCCACGATGGCGGACTTATCCTAAAAGGAGCGTAGGGCTCATGGCAGCGAATAGAAGCGCATACGGAAAACGTTTATCCGACCGTGGAGTCAGCATTGTCATCGTCGCATTGGGAATGGTCTTTATCCTTGGGATGGCAGGTCTGGCGATTGACTTGGCCTCGCTTTACGTAGCGCGCAGCCAGGCTCAGCGGGCCGCCGACGCAGCCGCCCTGGCAGGGGCGAAGGCTTTTCTTCAGGCCGGGTGCGTTTCCGCGACCACCGGAAGCCTTTCAGGGACTTGTGAAACCATCGCCACGAACCAAGCCGTCGCGGTAGGGAACTCCAACCTCATTGGGGGTGTAAGTCCTGCTATCAATTCGACGACAGACATTTCGTTCCCCTCCGAAACAACCTCAGATCCTCAGATTCAGGTGGTCGCGGGACGAGGGACCTACAACGGCACAAACCACAACAATCCCCTCCCGACCTTCTTCATGAAGATCTTTGGCATTAATACAGCGAGCGTCTCGGCCACCGCCGTCGCAGAAGCTTACGCCTCGTCAGGCACAAGTGCAAATGTCGGCACCATCTGCCTCAAGCCATGGCTTCTGCCCAATTGCGACCCCAACAACGCGACGGCGCCGCTGAACAACAATTGCACTCCGGCAGCCAGCCCCTTTGTAACGGACACCGGCATTGAATCGTCCGCCGTTGGTGAATTGATCACGATCAAACCCGGCGACCCGTCATCTGCCATCGGCCCCGGCAAGTTCTATCCGGTGTACCTGCCTCCAGGACAAGTCGGAAACGCCTGCCCATCCTGCGCGAAGGGGCAAACCAGCAGCGGCAGCCAGAGCGGCAATCAATACCGCCAGAACATTGAATGCTGCAATGTGAACCCCATCGTTTGCGGATCGCAATACATCCTGGCAATCAGCGGAAACATGGTGGGACCAACTCAACAAGGAGTGGAATGCCTGATTCATCAGGGCAATGGTAATCAAGGCGGGCAGGATACTTTTGACCCCTCAACCTGGACAATCCTGTCGGGAGGATATTATAAGCCGGTTGGCACTGTGATGGGCTCGTCGGACTCCATTGCGACGATCCCGATTTATGACGGCAGCCCAATCTGTCCCGGCGGGTCGAACGGCAGCGGCACCTGCACGAACCAGGCACAAGTCACCGTCATCGGATTCATGCAGGTCTTTATTAAGGAGGTCAAACAAGGGCAACAGGGAACGGTTTACGCCTACATCATGTCGATTGTTAAGTGCAATGCCGGTAGCGGGGGCTCCGGCGGTGGCGGTGGTGGCGGTGGGGGCACCGGCGGTGGCGGCGCAGGGGGCGGAATAGTCGGCCCACCGGGCTCTCCCATTCCTATCCGGTTGATCCGTCGATAGGCAATGGAGGCAGGGAAAGACATCGCCTCAGCCGGGCTGCATCAAGGAACCTCGTCGCCCGTTAGTCAAACGGAAGGGCGAGGTTCCCTTTCGTCACCCTCATTTTTCCGCAGGATATTTTCCTTTCACGCCTTGTTAGCCGCCTTGCTGGTGGGCGGCGTAATGGGTACCACCTTCCTGAATCTGCGCCAGGCCGCTTCCCCGCAAGCCGGCCAATCCCAGTTGTCGATTTTTGAGGGCGACTCCTGGTGGCACGCTGCGGTGGGTGAACAAATCCTCAAAACCCATGCGTGGCCCACCGTTGACTCCTACTCGTTCACCGCTTCGGGCGCTCCCTGGATCGCCTACGAATGGCTGGGCGACGTCACCATGGCCGCAGCCGCCCGTGCCGGCGGACTGACCGGCCTGACTGTTCTTTACGTAACCCTCACCGTCGTGCTCATCCTTCTGATGTTCTATTACGCCTATACCAGAAGCCAAAACAGCAAAGCGGCCTTTATTGCCTGCGCCCTGCTGCTGCCGCTGGCGGTGGTTTCCTTCACTTTGCGGCCTCAACTGCTGGGATACATTTTCCTGCTGGTCACCTTGATCCTGTTGGAACGGTTTCGGCAAGGCAGGCAGAAGTCCCTTTGGATATTGCCGGTAGTTTTCCTGGTTTGGGTAAACACCCATGGAACTTTTGCCATCGGACTTGCCATCCTGGTTCTCTATTGGCTGAGCGGCCTGGTTAATTTCCAACTCGGAGCAATTCGGGCCGAACGTTGGCGGGGCCGCGAGCGCCGGCACCTCGGCTTGATAACCCTGCTGTCTTTGGCCGCCTTAACCATTACACCCTACGGAACCGAACTGGCTGCCTACCCGCTGCGGATGGCGTTTTCCCAACCGGTCAACATCGCCACTTTCCTTGAATGGAGATCGCCCGACTTTGGCGCGACCTACGGAAAAATCTTTCTCGCAATGCTCCTGCTCATCTTCCTAACGCCCATCGTGACCCGGGTTCAATACCGCCTTGAAGAGGTGGGGCTTCTGCTGTTCGGAATCTATGCAGCCTGCTCCCATATGCGGTTTGTGATTTTGTTCGCCTTAATCTTTGCCCCGATTCTTGCCGGCCTGATCGCTCCGCACATGCCCGAATACGACGCCCAAAAAGACAAGTACGGATTGAACGCTGTTTTGATCGCGGCGATTGCTTTCGGCTGCATCATGCTCTTCCCTTCCCGGCAGGAGTTGCAGCAGGTTGTCGATCACGCCTTCCCCGCGGGCGCCGTGAAATATATCCGGCAACACCCCGCGGTGAAAAGAACCTATAATAAGGAATTTTGGGGCGGGTATCTGATCAGCCAACTGGAACCTGAAAGGAAAGATTTCATCGACGGTCGCGCCGATCTATATGAGGCGGCGGGCGTGCTGACCGACTATTTCGATATTGCGGCGCCCAGCAACAAAACACTATTTCTGCTGCGGAAATACCGCGTCGATTCCTGCCTGATCGATCCCGGTTCGCCGCTGGCCTTGTATCTGGCTCATTCCCCCGGATGGGACCGGGCTTATTCCGATCAGCTGAGCGTTCTATTCGTCAAGCAGAAGCGGGTTGCGGCAAGCGTCGCTTCAAACAAAACGGCAGGAGAAACAACCATTCAGTAAGCAGCCGTTGCGGCAGCAGTCTTTGACCCACACAGAATTCGATGACTTTTGCAAACTCAAAATCCGTTACGGATCCTGCGCACCGCTCGGGACCAACGCGCAACGCTGAAAAACCTTCCCGGCCCAACACCACTCTGCGAAAACTCTTTTCGTTCCCGGTTCTGATGGGCGCGTTGCTGGTGGCTGTCACGGCAGGAAACTTGTTGCTGGGCATCAAATCAGCGGCACAAGACACCAGCCAAACCGCCCGCTATTGCATTTTTGAAGGCGATACGTGGTGGCATGTTTCCGTAGGCGAGCAAATCCTGCGAACCCATACCTGGCCCACGGTTGACCATTACTCCTTCACCGCCCCCGGCCATCCCTGGATCGCCGACCAATGGTTGGGTGAAGTGGCCATGGCATGGAGCAACCTCAGAGGAGGACTTGCGGGTCTGGCCCTTCTGCTGATCGGGTTGGCTTCCGCGATCATCATCCTTATTTACGAATATGCCTACGTAAAATGCCGGAACACCAAAGCCGCCTTCGCCGCGTGCGCCGCCATGCTGCCGCTGACCGTCATTTTCTTCAACCTGCGCCCGCAACTACTGGGATACGTCTTCTTGCTCATCACGCTAATAACCCTGGAAAGCTTCCGCCAGGGCCGGCTGAAAAAGCTGTGGTTTCTTCCCGCAATTTTTCTGCTCTGGGTGAACACACACGGAACCTTCGCCCTGGGCTTTGCGATCATGGCCCTCTACTGGCTCAGCGGCATCATCAAGGCTCAAGTGGGCGGCCTTCAATCGCAACTATGGACCGCAAGCGAAAGGCGCCATCTTGAAATCGTCGCGTTGCTTTCGGTGCTCGCAGGAATGATCACGCCCTATGGAACGCGCCTGCTGTCATTCCCGCTGCGCATGGCCTTGTTCCAGCCGCTGACCATGGCAACGTTCCAGGAATGGAAACCACCGGGTTTCGACGGGTCTTTCGGGAAATACTTCCTGCTGGTTTTGCTTTGCATCCTGGTGATTCACATGGTCACGCGGATGCAATATCGGCTGGAGGAACTGGGGTTGCTGCTGTTTGCCGTGTACGAAGCCTGCCTCCACACTCGGATGATGGTCTTTTTTGCCATCATCGCCGCGGGCGTGTTAGCCAAGGTTTTCGCGCGCTACTTGCCGCGCTATGAGCCGGCCAAGGACAAGGTTTTGCTGAACGCAGCGGTGATCGCTCTGATAGTTTTCGGATGCGTCAAACTCTTTCCCTCGCAGGCGGAGTTAAAACAGGTGGTGGCCCATGGCTTCCCCGCGGAAGCGGTGGCGTATCTGCGAAAGCACCCGCCGGCAGGTCCCCTGTTTGACAAAGAGTTCTGGGGAGGCTATCTGATCCGGGAGATGGGCCCGCGGCAAAAAGTTTTCATCGACGGCCGCGGCTCTCTTTACGAGCCGGCCGGAGTGCTGGGCGACTATCTCAACATCATTGATCTCGCCCCGAACACCCTGTTCCTGCTTCGCAAGTACCACGTTCAGTCGTGTCTGATCGCGCCCCATACACCGTTGGCGGCTTTCCTCGAGCATTCCGGACAGTGGGTCCGCGTCTACTCCGATCCGATCAGCATCATCTTTTCCCGCCGAAAGGAGGATCACCCCGGCCGCAGTCTCTGAGGCCCTGCGCGAACCCGGAAGCCCCGCCCCATCCAAACGCACTCGGCAAAAAGGCGCCCTGGCGTGTATGATGGAGGGCGGAATTTTTCGCCGGCGGTCAGTCGCGGCACAGATTATGCCTATGAGTAATTCGAACCCCGTGGATACAAGCCGTGGCTCCTCGCCCCGGCCAGCAATTCCCTCCAGCCACTCGCGGCTGGACGCCCTGGCGCGCAGGATCCTTTCCTTCCCCGTGATGATGGGCGCGCTTCTGGTGGGCGTAGCGGTCTTTTCCGCACGCTTGAACCTGCCCGACCCTGACGTATGGTGGCACACCATCATAGGCCAGCATATCTTAGCGACTCACACCTGGCCCAGGGCAGATTACTACTCCTTCACCGCCCCGGGGGCTCCATGGATGGCGTACGAGTGGCTCGGAGAAGTGGTGATGGCGCTCGCGGCGCAGCTTGGATTCTTTAAAGGCTTGACCGCCCTGCTGATGGTGTTGGGCGCAATTTACACGGGATTGCTCTATGGCTACGCAACCTTAGTCAGCGGCAACTCAAAAGCCGGGCTCGTGGCTTGTGCGATTTTTCTGCCCCTGCTTACCGTTTTCTTCACCGCGCGCCCCCAATTGATCGGCTATATCTTCCTGGTCATCACGATCATTCTTCTTGAGCGCTATCGCCAGGGGAAACAAAAAAGTTTGTGGATCCTTCCGCCCTTATTCCTCATCTGGGTCAACACGCACGGCTCATTTGTTTTTGGCCTGGCGGTTTTTGGAATCTACTGGGTCAGCGGCTGGTTTAATTTCGAGGTGGGCGGAGTTCGCGCGGAACCCTGGACTGCCGCCCAGCGGCGCCACCTGGCCCTGGTGTTCCTGCTCTGTGTCATCGCGCTCACGATCACCCCCTACGGAACCAGACAGGCAGCCTATCCCCTGCAGATGGCGTTCGCTGAGCCGGTGAACGTAGCTCACATTAGCGAATGGCAATCACTGGATTTCGGAATCTGGCAAATGAAATTTCTGCTGGTCGTGATCCTGCTGTTCTTGTTCTCACACATTCCCCTGCGCCAAACCTATCGTCTGGAAACCGTTGCACTGCTGCTCCTGGCCACCTACGCGTGCTTTGTACACCGGCGGTTTATTCCTTTTCTGGTGCTGATCATGACTCCCTTGATCGCCAAGATGCTGGCCCGTTGGATTCCCAAGTACCGCCCGGAGATCGATAAACCTGCTGCCAACGCACTTCTGATAGGATTGGTGGGCTTCGGGTTGATGATAGCCTTCCCGTCCTACAAGAAGCTCTCGGAAGCCGTGGCGGAGCGCTACCCGGTCAAAGCGGTGGAATATTTGAGCCAACACCCCGAACCAGGCCCCATGCTGAATGAATACGCCTGGGGCGGCTATCTGATCTGGTCACCGGACTTTCATCGTAAGGTTTTTGTGGATGGCCGCGCCGACTTCTATGAATTTGCCGGCGTGCTCGCCGACTATCTCAGTATTGTCGATTTGAAGCCCAACACGCTTTTCCTGCTGCGCAAGTACGGCGTCCGGCTCTGTTTGATTCACCAGGACGCCCCGCTTGCCACCCTGTTGTCGGCTACGCCAAGCTGGAAGGAAGTGTATCAGGACAAGCTTAGCGCCATCTTCGTCAAGCAACCTCCACCCTCGGCTAGTAAGATGCAAGCAGCGAATCAGGTGCGGCCGCAGCCCACAGCGGGAACCGGGCGCGGGTCCGGTGGCGGCTTTCACGCTAACCTGAAATTGGAAGTGGGCGGGAAGCCTTAGCCAGCTATTAAAGAGCTGGGCATCCCCCATCGTCCTGAGCAAGGCGAACCGTTAGGTCTTTTCGTTTTCTGAGGAAGTCAGCCAACGCTCCATCGAGTGCGCCCCACACGCGGCGCCATGATGAAAACCAACGAGGACCAGAGCCTTCCACGCATGAATTCCGATACCCCAAACGCCCTCGCTCAACCGCCAGTCCCCCCTCCTGATTCTTCCCCGCAAGGCCGGCGAGGCCTACAGGCCATTTTCCGCAAGCCCTTCTCGTTTCCGGTTTTTCTTGCCATGTTGCTGCTGGCAGGCATGTTTGTAGGCAGGATATTGAATATGAGCCAGCCTTCTTCCGCCCGCTCCACGACAATTTTTTGGCTGGAAGGCGATACATGGTGGCATCTGGCAGTCGGCAAGCAAATCCTGAAAACCCATGCCTGGCCCACACACGATCCGTATTCGTTCACGGTGAGAGGCAACCCCTGGATCGCTTATGAATGGCTTGGCGAGGCAGTGATCGCGTTGGTCTGGCATTGGGGCGGATTGCAGGCCTGGATGATCCTGCTGACAGCGCTGGGGTTTGGGGTTTTACTGGCACTCTACTATTACGCCTACCTGCGGAGCGGCCATTGGAAGGCGGCGTTTATTGCCTGCGCGGCGCTGCTGCCGCTGGCTTCATTATCCATCACCCTGCGGCCGCAGTTGATGGGCTATCTTTTTCTGATCCTGGCCCTGATTGTGGTCGAAAAATTTCGCCAGGGACATGAAAACGCCTTGTGGGCGCTGCCTCCGCTATTTCTGATCTGGGTCAACACGCACGGAACTTTCGTTTTCGGCTTTGTCATTCTCGGGGTGTATTGGGCGGCAGGACTGAAAAGTTTCCGGCTCGGCGGGCTCTACGCGAAAGCGTGGACCCAGCGCCAGCGCCAGCGGCTGGAACTGGCATTTCTGCTTTGCCTGCTGGCTTGCACCATCACGCCCTATGGCACCGGACTTGCAGCCTACCCGCTGGAAATGGCTTCCTCACAGCACCTGATCGCGCAAACCGTTCAGGAGTGGCTGCCGCTTAACCTTTCTCAATTCTATGGGAAGTATTTCCTGGTGCTGTTATTGCTTTTCTGGATCGTCTTGATCACCCGCCGCACGACGTGCAGTTTGCAGGATTTTGTCCTCCTGACGTTTGGGGCGGCCGAAACCTTTATGCATGCGCGTTTCGTCCTGCTATTGGTGCCGATTTTCGCACCGCTGCTCGCGGACATCCTGAAACAGTGGGTACCCCGCTACAATCCGGCCAAGGATCAATACGCCCTGAACTTTATTCTGATAGCGCTGATCATGACTGGCATTGTGAAGTTTTTCCCCTCAAACCAAGAGCTGAAAGCGGAGCTCGCAACCAAAATGCCCGTGAAGGCCGTAACGTACATCCGATCTCACCCCGGCATGGGAAGGATGCTGAATGATGCCTATTGGGGCGGGTACCTGATCGACAAACTCGGAGCGGACCACAAGGTTTTTATCGACGGCCGGTTCGACATTTACGAATACGGCGGTGTCATGGCCGACTACCTGAACATGACCCGGCTGGCGCCTGACACCCGGTTCCTGATGAGAAAGTACAAAATCCGTTCGTGCTTCCTGCCACGCGAAAGCCAGCTCTCTGTATTTCTCAAGGCCTCGCCCAGATGGCGGGAAGTTTATAAGGATAACCTTAGCGCGATCTTCGTCCGGCGGGCCCGGCAATCCTCTGGAAAGGGCGGGAAGCCCAGGCCGCCGGCAACAGCTCAAGCGTTCTAATGCCCGCCCCGCGTTGAAGAAGCGTTGCCGTTCATCCATTGGGATTGGTTGCAGGGATGAAGGAATGGCGATAACCCAAAACACCGGCAATAGCAAAACCGGCCCCAGTTTTCCGGACCGAGTGACTGGCATCGGGTGGAGCACCCATCGCAAGTTGCTCATCGGGCTCATCGCCGTGGTCAGCATCCTGCTGCTCATCCCAGTATGGTCCGTGCGCTACCCGCCTTTGATCGATTATCCCAACCATCTTGCAAGCGCTTTTGTTCTTGCTCATCTCAAGGATCCGGCGTTTCATTTCAGCCGCTTTTACGGGGCCAGCTGGCGGCCCACTCCCTACCTCACCATGGAACTGATCCTGGTGGGACTCGAACGGCTGCTGCCCGCGGCGGCGGCCGGATGCGTCCTCCTTAGTCTGTCACTGCTCGCCGTCCCGGCCGCAGTCTGGTTTTTCATTCGGCAGGCAAATCCCGGCGAGGAAAGTCTGGCCTATTGGGGCCTGCTCCTCGCAAGCAATATGTACTTCTTCTTGTATGGTTTCATTAATTTGCAGCTCGCCTTCGCACTTTGTTTTGTGGTTCTGGGTCTTTGGCTGCGCTATCTTCGCAAACCCAGCCCCGGATTGTGGTGGCTCCTGCTCGCTGTCGTAACAGCCCTCTACTTTACCCATCTGATGGGCTTCGGCGTGGCCGGACTCGCTGTGGCGGCCTACCTGCTCCTGAACCGCCGGTCGGCCGGCGAAATTTTGCGTTCAGGACTGTTGTTTGTGCCGGCGGCGGTTTTTTATTTGCTATGGTCCAATCATCGGCACGGCCATTGGACGATGCTGTTCCAGGGATTGGCATGGAAGGCCAAGGGACTGCTGGCCGTCATGATCGGTTACTCGCCGGCCCTGGATTTCCTCACGCTGCTGGTCATGGGCGGATGCATCTTATGGGCAGTGTCTGACAATCCGGAATTAGGTTGGAATCGTTCCTGGCTTGGTACCCTGGCAATCCTGTTCGCAGTTTACCTCCTGCTCCCCTCAAATTACGGCACGGCAACCGTCGTGGACAGGCGGATGCTGCCCTTTCTTTTTGTCATCGCGCTCGCAGGAGTCAAAGTCGGTAAACGCGCCACGCTCATGGTTCCGGTCGTTCTACTGCTGTTTGTTCTCCGGACAGGCAGCGTGGAGAGGAATTTCCTTTCAATCCAACCTCACCTGGAAACTCTCGCCCAATCATTTTCCGTCGTTCCCAAAAACTCCTGCATTCTGCCTTTCGTCGTTCACCAAAGCGAAAACCCCCTGCCTGAAGATCACTTTTGGGCCTACGGAGTGATTCAACGCGACTGGTTCTCACCGTACCTTTTCCACGATCCCGGCGTCCATGCTCTCCAGGTAAAGCTCCAAACCTATACGCCCAGTTATGGGCCGGAATACCTCGCAACCAATCCCAAAACCATCAAGTGGAAACAGATTGGCCAGGACTACGACTATGTCTGGGCCTACCACGCCCAAGCGTACTCTCGCCAGCTTAGAAAAATCGGGAAGCTCGTTTTCAACACAGAGGGCCTCCAGGTGTTCCAGTTAAATCGCCTCAAATAATTGGAAAATATATACTTGGTCAAGTCCTTGAACTGTAGCCCTTTACCTTTTGGAAAAAGGTAAGGAAGAAGGCGCCGACATTCGCGCCAAGAGTGAACCACTGCGCCAGGCATGGGACTGCGATTTACATTTTCCGGTAAAAACAGATAAAGGTTGCCAAACTTCGGTCCGATTTGGACTATTGAGGGGTCCGAAACCACCGAAGCCCTTCCAGCTTGTTAAGAGAGGAGCCCAATAACAGCGAAATTCATCAAATGTGAATAATCATGGCTGGGAGGCGTGTCTCCAAAAAGTCACCATAATGACCATTCATACCGAGAAATCCGTCAACAAAAGGTAACTTGCCATAACCGCAAATTCGCTAATCGTTCTGAGGGAAGTTTGTCGCCCGTGTGAGCTATTGATTATAAATGGCTTATTTTATGCCAAAAAAATACTCTGCTAACAGAGGTATTGGACCCAAAAGTGCTCACATCAGAGTGGATGCGGAGCAATACCGCATACTGTTTCAACTTTTAACACGGGAGGAACACACTGATGAAAGAGCTTCTGAAAAGGCTTTGGCAAGATGAAGAAGGCCAGGACCTTACCGAATATGCATTGTTGCTGGTTCTGATTTCCCTGGTTGCAGTAGCCGCCATGGGCACACTGGGATCGGGCATCAGCGACGCGTTCTCGAACGCCGCCGCTAACCTGACCACGTCGACCTAAGAGCTACGGGAATCACGAGGCAACGAATCGAAGGGCCGTTGGAGTGGGTTGGTTTTGCTCACGCCGGCGGAATATTACCTGCCTTGGAGTATGGGAAGTGAAGCTCACTGCAGCACTGTCAGCAAAATGGTTGAGCCGCTTCCCTTCTCTGCCCCTATTGCCGCTAAGGGTAAGAGGGAGGGTCTCTTATCCGAACGCGGTTCATGGGGATTGTGTGCTAAATTTATTCACTATATCGACATTAATTGATAGACTACACCCTGCCTTTATGCGGCCATGGGAGCCATGATGCTTCCCGCGATACATGAGCCAGCTTGGAGTCCAATCGTTTTGTGGGGTTTGGCAGTAATTCTTGCTCTTGTCGCAGGCGGCCTGGACTGGCGTTCTCGGCGCATTCCGAATTGGCTCACCGTATCAGGTTTTTTTGCTGGGCTCGGCGCGAATACAATTTTAGGAGGGTGGGCTGGCCTTAAAGGCAGCCTTGAAGGTGCAGGTTTGGCGTTGGGTTTACTGTTCTTGCCCGTTGTGCTTCGGGGCATGGGTGCGGGCGACTGGAAGCTCATGGGCGCCTTGGGCGCCTGTCTGGGCCCGAAAAGCCTTCTCCAGGTGCTACTGGTCAGCATTTTTATTGTGGGGATCATGGCTTTTATAGAAATGGTTCGCAAACGGCGCACAAAGCAAACGTTCAGCAATCTTCGCACTCTCATGCGCGCCTTTGTAACCTTCGGGATGGGTGTCCGAGAAGGCCTTGTAACACTGGACAACCCCACCGCCTTGCGCTTGCCCTTTGGAGTGGCAACCGCGCTGGCGGTGATTATTTTGGTTTTCACGAAGTCAACTCTACGGACCTTTTAAGACTTAAGGCGGGGAAAAATGAACAGAAACAGAGTTCTAATCGGAGTGGCCGTTGCGCTGGTAATTGGACTCATCGCAAGCCGCTATGTTTACAGGGAACTCCAGCGGGCCTCCAAGGTGCGCCCTGTCGCCGTAACCCACATCGTTGTTGCGGCGCACGCGATGGCGCTGGGAACCCCCTTGACGGCGCAAGACCTCAAGCTGGTCACGTGGCCTAAGGGCCAGCCTATGGCAGGGTCGTTTGGCCGAGTTCAGGACTGCGTGGGCCGGTCCCTGATTACTCCCGTCGCCATGAATGAGCCGATTTTAGAAGCGAAGCTGGCACCCAAAGCAGCCGGAGTGGGGTTGCCGGCAGCAATCCCCGTAGGGATGCGAGCCGTCTCGGTAAGAGTGGACAATGTGGTGGGCGTTTCGGGTTTTGCGATGCCTGGAACCATGGTCGACGTCATGCTCACGGGGCAGCCCTCGGGCGGAACAGACAGCCTTACCCGCACCATTATCGAGGATGTCCGGGTGCTGGCGGCCGGTCAGACAGTGGAACAGGATAAGCAAGGCAAACCCAAGACGGTCTCGGTTGTTACCCTGCTGCTGACTCCTAAGCAGGCTGATCAGCTCACCATGGCCAGTACGGAAGGCCGAATTCATCTGGCTTTGCGCAACACCATCGACACCAAGATCGTCGAAGCCCCTCCGGTCTTCAAAACGCCGCTGCTGCTGGGCGGACACGCCGCTCCACACTACGGTGGGGGCGGTGGCCATCGAAGGGTCGTCCGGCACAAGGAGGCGCCCCGGAAACCGGAAGAGCCTGCTCCGTACGTGGTTCAAGTCATTCGAGGCAGCAAAACGACAAATCAATCTTTCCCAACGCAATAAGTTCAAGTTAAGGAGCGTTGCAGGCGGAGTCCATGAACAGAAAAAATATGAGAAGCGGAATTTCCAGGACTTGTACAGCAGTGGCGGCGGTTCTCAGCATGATGGGTTTGGCGAGCCTTGCCTTCAGCGCGGCGCAAGCTCGCGCCTCCCACATCAAGGCGCAGGTTGCCGCCCAGCAGTCCCAGTCCGTCAGCGTACCTTCGGGGCAGGCGGCCGGACCGGAAGCGTTGCACTTGATCGTCGACCGCTCACTCGTCATCACCTCGCCGGTACAGATCAAACGCATCTCCCTTGCCAACCCGAACATCTGTGACGCCCTGGTAGTCAGTCCAAGAGAAATCCTCCTGAACGGAAAGCATGCCGGCGCCACCTCCTTGGTGATTTGGGGACAATCCGGCCAGATGCAGACTTTCGACATTTACGTCGACTTGGACGTTCTGGAATTAAGCAATGACATTCGCAAGACGTTTCCAAACGTCCCCGTCAAGGTCCGAGTGAGCAAAAACCTTGTGACGCTGTCCGGCCATGTGTCGTCCCCTCAAGTCGCGGACAAGATCATTGAGCTCGCTCAGTCCATGGTTCCTCGAAAGCAGGATGTGGTCAGCCTTTTGGAAGTTCCGGCTCCGCCCACGGGCGAGGTTATGCTGAAAGTGCGATTCGCGGAAATCGACCGAACTGCCGCCAGGCAGTTGGGCGCGAATATTATAAGCGTTCCTCCGGCCAAGAACGTGGGTTCTATTTCAACCCAGCAGTTTAGTCCTCCGGGATTAAGAGGCGGGTCCATCGGCAAGTTGGGCGATACGGCAGGCAGTGGCTCCGGCATTTCCCTGCAGAACTTGTTGAACATTTTCATTTACCGTCCCGACATCAACCTGGCAGCCACGATCGCGGCGCTTCAGTCCAGGAACCTTTTGCAGATTCTGGCCGAGCCTAACGTTCTTACGGAATCCGGGAAAGAAGCCAGTTTCCTTTCAGGCGGCGAGTTTCCCTTCCCGGTGATTCAGTCAGCCAGCAGCGGCTTCCCCGTGGTCACGATCCAATTTCACCAGTTTGGGATCAGCCTTGATTTCACCCCCACGATCACGCAGAATGGATACATTCACTTAAAAGTGAAACCGGAAGTGAGTGCGCTTGACTATTCGAATGCCCTGACTATTCAAGGCTTTACAATTCCAGCCATCTCCACACGAAAGGTGGAATCCGAAATGGATTTAAGGGATGGCCAGAGTTTTGCGATCGCCGGGCTAATGTCAAACCAAGTAACGCAGCAGCTAAGCAAAATTCCGGGATTAGGCGATATTCCACTATTGGGCAAGCTGTTCCAAAGCGAGAGTCTTCAAAAGAACAAGAGTGAGCTTCTGGTGCTTGTTACGCCACAAATTGTGCATCCGCTACCTCCGGGAGAAGTCCCGAATGGACCGCAGTTCCCGATGCATTTCTTGCCGCCCGCACAGGCGTCGAAGAAAGCCTCGCCGCCGCCAGGCCGGTAGGTTAGGAGGAGGCGAAGTCTTGCACAAGGGCGTTTGGTTGAGAGTTTGGAGCTGGGAAAGAGGATTTAAAAGATGCTGAGCGCAGCTGTCGTTGCTGCAGACGCTAAGAGTACTTCCTATTTGCGGGCGTGCGTAGAACAGACGGGACTCATCGAGTCCGTCGTTGAGTGGACAACCTCGACCGAGCAACATCCGCAGCCAGGGGAGTCTGTCCCCGATGTCGTGCTGGTGGATCTTGCGGGAGGAGTCGAGGCAAGCCTGGATTTTTCAGCTCATTTACGCCGGATTCGCCCCACAGTCTGTGTCATTGCGTGCTCCGCATCGAAACAGCCTAACCCTGACTTGTTACTCCAGGCGATGCGCAACGGCGTGCGGGAGTTTTTGGCCCATCCGCTCGAGCCCTCCGCGCTGGAAGCAGCGCTGAACCGATTCATTGAAGAGCAGGCTCCCGGCCAGAAGAGCGTGGAGCGAAAGCTCGTTGTGGTGATGGGATCGAAAGGCGGAGTGGGCACCACCACCGTGGCCGTCAATCTGGGAGCCCAACTTGCCCGGGCCACCGATAAGCGGATCATCCTGCTGGACCTCGCCCGGCCCTTCGGGCACGTTTCCCTGCTGCTCGATCTACGGGCGCGGTTTTCAATCCGTGACGCCGCTGGCAATCTGGAGCGTCTCGACAGCCATTTCTTTAACGCCCTGCTGACCCACCACGAAAAAAGTGGACTGGAGGTCCTGGCAGGAGCTTCGGATCCGGACGAGTGGTACGGAATTGAGGCCCCAGCCTTGGCCCGTGTGGTGAACGTGGCTCAAAGCTGCAGCGACTATGTTCTGGCCGATGTGGGGTGTCTGTATTCCTATGAGTTGAAACCGATCCTGCAGATGGCGCGGATGATTATGCTGGTAGCGGAAGCTGACGTGCCGGGGTTGTGGACCCTGGAACGCCACCTGGTCAAGCTGGCCTCGTGGGGCATCGACACCTCGGTGTGCCGCGTGGTGATCAACCGCTGGCATCGCGCTGATGAAGAAGCTCTCAAGGCTTTTGAAAAAAGAACAAAACAGCCTGTTTTCGCCCGTTTGCCCAATGATTTTCGGCAGGTTAGCGAGGCGGTCAATCTAGGCGCCCCGCTTTCCCGCAATCACAACAACCCTTTGGTATCGAACTTCCAGCAATTGGCGTCGCGACTGGCCGGCATCACCATTGCCAGCCCCGAAAAACGAAATACCATTTTCGGTTTGTTTTCTAACACTTCAAAAAGGTAGGCAACGTTATGGATAGCGCGTCTCCAATGCGTAGCGACTACAGCAAAATTAAGGTCGAGATCCACCACAAATTGATCCAGAAACTGGATCTTGAGCGTATCAATCAGATGGACCGGGACGCCGTCAAGACGGAAGTCGCAGAGATGGTGGCAACCCTGACGGCACAAGAAAATGCCCCCATGACCTTGCTGGAAAGGGAGCGTCTTGCCCAGGAAGTTCTGGATGAAGTCTTTGGCCTCGGACCTCTCGAACCGCTCATGAAGGACCATACCATCTCCGACATCCTGGTCAATACGTACAAGAACGTCTACATCGAAAGAAACGGTTTGCTGGAAAAAACCTCAGCCAATTTCCGGAATGACCAGCATCTGATGTCCATCATCGACCGGATCGTTTCCGCCGTCGGACGGCGCATTGATGAGTCATCACCGATGGTGGATGCCCGGCTCGCGGACGGCTCCCGTGTGAATGCGATTATCCCCCCGCTGTCCATTGACGGCCCTTGCGTTTCGATTCGGCGGTTTGGACGAGATCCGCTCACCGCCAACGACATGGTTGAAAACGATTCGATTACCGCAAAAATGCTCGACCTGCTTCGAGGGTGCGTCTACTCCCGCCTAAACATTCTGGTTTCCGGCGGTACCGGCGCCGGCAAGACGACCCTCCTGAACGTGCTTTCCTCCTTCATCTCCAATCGGGAAAGAATTGTCACGATCGAAGACGCCGCCGAATTGCAATTGCACCAGGAGCACGTGGTGCGGCTGGAAACCCGCCCTCCCAACGTGGAAGGAAAAGGCGCCGTCCGCCAGCGGCAGCTCGTAATCAACTCCCTGCGGATGAGGCCTGACCGCATTATCGTGGGTGAAGTCCGCGGCGAAGAAGCCCTCGACATGCTGCAGGCCATGAACACCGGCCATGACGGCTCCTTGACAACCATCCACGCCAACACACCCCGCGATGCCCTGGCCCGTCTGGAAACCATGGTGGCGATGGCAAACCTCAATATTCCTGAATCCGCCATTCGAAGGCAGATCGCTTCCGCCCTGGACGTCGTCGTCCAGGTGACCCGCCTTAGCGATGGGAAACGGCGCGTCAGCAAATTATCTGAAGTGACCGGCATGGAAGGCGAAGTGGTCACGATGCAGGACATCTTTGTGTACAAAAAGATGGGTATCGGCGAGAACGGCGAGGTGTTGGGAAGGTTTATGCCGACGGGAATCCGTCCAAAGTTTGCCGAGCGCCTGGTCACTTCGGGCATTCAATTGCCGGCAGCAATGTTCGAGCAAGCAGACGCCGTGTATTAGGAGGTCGTGAAGTGGCACTCATTATTGCCGCACTGACGTTTCTGGTCATTCTGGTGGTTGCAGGGGGATTGGTCTTTTTTGTGTTCGGCAGTCCCGCGCCAGAAAAGGCCGTGGCCCGTCGCCTGGAAGCGATTGAGCGAAGTTCAAAGCGCGGTAACAGCTCCATCCAGCTTCAACTTGTCCGCGACGAGCTGCTGAGCGAAATACCCGCCGTCAATCGCCTGTTGCTGAAGTGGCGCTGGTCCAACCGTCTTCAGAACTACATTGGCCAGGCGGGAATGAGGATAAAAGCGGGAAAACTCATCCTCGTGAGCCTGGTTGCAGGAGTTCTCCTCTATCTTATCGTGGCGCAGGTTTTTACCAGCGTGATTTTGGGCATCCTGGCCGGGCTGGCGGGAACGGCGATCCCCATCGCCGTGGTTGCCATCCAGCGCAACCGCCGGTTGCATGCCTTTGAAAAACTCTTTCCGGAGGCCATCGATTTGCTAGGAAGGGCCGTCAGGGCAGGACACTCGTTTTCCACCGGCATTGAGATGATCACAACCGAGATGCCTGAGCCGGTTGCAGGAGAGTTTCGTACCACCTTCGAAGAACAGAACTTCGGCCTGCCGCTTCGCGACGCCCTTTTGAACCTTTCCGAGCGCATTCCCGTCATCGACGTTCGCTTCTTCGTGACCGCCGTGCTGATCCAAAAGGAAACCGGCGGCAACTTGGCGGAAATCCTGGATAACCTGGCTCACGTGGTGCGGGAACGCTTCCGGATTCTCGGCGAGGTTCGCATCCGCACAGCGCAGGGGCGGATGACAGCAGGAATTTTGATGTCGCTGCCTCCTATCATGGTTTTCGTGTTGCGGACCTTGAACCCCAGTTACATGAAACCGCTATTTCATGATCCTTTTGGACCCATTGTCCTGGCGATAGCGGCCAGCTTGCAGATCATCGGTTCCATTATGCTCTGGAAGATCGTTAATATCGAGGTTTAGCGTCAACAAAAGGGAAGGGCACAATGATTTGGGTTGCAACGGCACTAACGTTTCTGGCGGTCGTAGCGGTCGCAGGGGCTCTGGTTTACGCTTTTTCGCCTACTGAGTTACCCATTGCAGACCGCCTGGCAAGGCTTTGGCAGCCGGCCAGCGCCCGAAAGAAGGTCTCTTTCCGGGAAAAGCAGAAGCAAAAGGCTGCGCGCGTTCTCAGCGATTTCGGCAAGTTCCTTCCGTCCTCGACCAAAGATCTTTCCCACACTCAGCGACTACTGGTCAGGGCTGGATACCGGCGTCCGGAAGCCGTCATGGCCATTCGGGGCGCCAAGGTCCTGATGCCCGTCATTCTGTTGAGCGCCGTCTACTTTACCGGCATCTACCGCATGAATCCTCTGTTTATCCTTGCCTTTGCCGGACTCGCGGGATTCCTTGCGCCGGATATGTGGCTGACCTGGCGCGTCCGAAAGCGCCAGCACGTCATTCGCCTGGCGCTACCCGACGCACTCGACTTGCTGGTGGTCTGTATTGAAGCAGGTCTGGGTCTGGACCAGGCTTTCATGCGCGTTGCCCAGGAACTGAGAATTACGCATCCGGAACTCTGCGAAGAACTGGACTTGGTCAATGCCCAAATCCGGGTGGGCAGAACCCGCATGGAGGCCTTGCGCGAGCTGGGATCTCGAACCGGTGTGGATGACATCAAGGCGCTGGTCGCCATGTTGATTCAAACCGACCGTTTCGGCACGAGCGTCGCGCAATCGTTGCGGGTTCACTCCGACGACATGCGCGTTAAACGCCGTCAGCGCGCAGAGGAAATGGCTGCGAAAACCACCGTCAAAATGGTACCGCCCTTGGTCTTCTTTATTTTCCCCGCTCTGTTTGTTGTGATTTTGGGCCCGGCGATGATCACCATTTACCGGCAGTTTTTGCTGATCAAGAAGTAACCGTGAAAAAGAATTCGACTGTGACGCAGTTAGAAGAGAAGTAAATCGAATCAATTCAGTAAGGGAGGAGAGCAGATCATGGACGTTACAACCATTCGCGTAATCGCAGGAGTAGCAGCGATTGTTATCCTATATGTAATTATCTGGCGCCGGAAACGGCAAGCCTCTCGCGACTAGAGCTAGCGGCGCTGCCACCTCGAGGACGGAGCACAAAACGTGGTTAACAATGAGTTGAAAAAGGTCTACGTGTACAACAAAACTCGTGAAACGTTCATCGCCACGAGCGCGAGTGTCGCTGACACGTACCTGAGTCGACTCGTCGGTTTGTTGGGGAGAACCCGCCGATGGGTGCGCCCGGGCCAGGGACTCTGGATTGTTCCCTCGTACGGCGTCCACACCATCGGGATGTTGTTCTCAATCGACCTGGTCTTTCTTGATCGCACCAATCACGTGGTGCACATCGAAGAGCATGTTCGCCCGTTTCGAATCTCCAAAGTCGTTCTAAAAGCGGATAGCGTGCTTGAATTGCCGCCGCATACCGTTTTTCGAACCCGAACCCACGTCGGCGACATACTTGAAATTGGACCTTTGCCCAAAGTCAGTCGCGCCCCGTCGCCGGCAACCCCGACGAAACTGGAAGAAGCTCCCAAAGTTCAGTCAGGGGTTCGAGCTTGAGGTGGGAACAACTCGATCTGAAACCGGCGGTGTTGTTTTATCGCCGGTTTCAATATTGACAGCCGGAGCGCCTAGCGCTTCCCTGCCAGGAGGAAGGCAGAGTTCATAGCAGGTCCGGCTTCGAAGGGTGAAAAATGGCTTCACGTTCCGCTGTAACTCCTGTCGTCATCATCGTTTTGCTTCTCGTCGGATTAGCAGTCTTCGCACCATTCCTGGCTAAGAAGCCGGCCCTTTCGTGGCTACCGTCGCTGAGCGCAAATCCCAAAAAGAACAATGTCATGTCGGTCAGAGTTTGGGTCAACCGGCGTTCCGGCTTCTATTATTGCCGCGCGAGTAAGGCTTACGGGAGGCTCTACCCTGGATTCGTTGTCCGACAGGGGCATGCGCTTGAGCGTGGATACCGCCCAGCTGAAGGCGCACTCTGCCCATAGAGACGCCGAAGCAGCAATGACTCGTGCAGGTTATCGCTGAAATTCCAGGACGCCGCTTCGCCGAACTGGCGGCTGATGCCACAGGAAAGAATTAACAACATCCAGGAGAATGCCCAAGATGGTCACCGCTGAAATTTCAACACCGCAAAATCTCGGCGAGGTCGGCGTCCGCAGGAACCTGCTGGAAGATCTGGCGACGAAGGTCCTTTACCTGGTCGGCGAAATGACCCTGCTCGACATGGCCAAGCGAATGTGTCTGAGCCTGGCGGTTGTTGAGGAAATTTTTGAACGCCTCCGCAAAGAACGCATCTGTGAAGTCACCGGAATGTTCGGGAGTGTTCACCGGATCACCATAACGTCGGAGGGTCGGAAGCAGGCGCTGGAACTGCTGGGCTTGAACCATTACAGCGGCCCGGCTCCAGTCTCTTTTTCAGACTATATAGACCGGGTACACGCGCAGACCATTCGGGAAGCTGAAGTTCGCCCTCATCAGCTTGAAAAAGCCTTCAGCCATCTGGTCATCGCCGAAGAAACCCTGAACCAGCTCGGCACCGCCGTTGTTTCAGGCCGCTGCATCATCCTTTACGGACCCTCCGGAACAGGAAAGACCGTCATTGCCGAAACGCTGCCGAGCATCTATTCCGACCGCGTCTGGATTCCTTACGCTGTTGAAGTTGACGGCCAGATCATCACTGTTTACGACCCGCAGTTGCACGGCCGTTTTGAAGAGGATGGCTTGGGTGAATACGACCGGCGTTGGGTCCTCTGCCGGCGGCCGCGAGTGGTGGTGGGAGGCGAGCTGACTCTTGAAGCTCTGGATCTGCAGCTCAACCCGATTACCAAGTTCTATTCCGCCCCGCTGCAAATGAAAGCGAACAACGGCGTCCTGATCGTCGATGACTTTGGACGCCAGCGCATGCGTCCTGAGGACCTGCTAAACCGCTGGATCGTTCCTCTGGACCGGAGAATTGATTTCCTCAACCTTGCCGGCGGCAAGCAACTGGAAATACCATTTGACCTGTTCGTCGCCTTTGCCACCAACCTCGATCCCCGAAGCCTGGCGGACGAGGCCTTCCTGCGAAGAATTCAGACCAAGATCAAAGTGGACTTTGTACCGCCCGGCCAGTTCCACGAAATTTTCCGCCGCGTGTGCGATGAGTACCACCTGGTTTATGACGCCGGAGTGGTCGACGGCGTCCTGAGCCTGCTTGCCGCTCTCCAGCAGCCGCTCCGGGCCTGTTTCCCCCGCGATATCGTCCAGCATATCTGCTGGGCGGCGCGCTATCAGGGCAAAGAGGCCCATCTCGACGGGCCCGCCGTCCGACAGGCTTGCCGGAACTACTTCCTGTCGTAGGTGTAACTAACTTCCCTTCCCGGCCTCGATAAAGCTCTCGGCTGCGGCGCGTGTCGCCTTCTCGATGTCTTCGTCGGAATGCGCCAGGGAGAGAAACGCCGTTTCAAATTGCGAGGGCGGGAAATAGACTCCCCGCTCAAGCATCGCCCTGAAGAAACGCCCAAACCGGGCCTTGTCGCACTTTTGAGCGGAAGAATAATCCGTAACCGGCTCCGGGGTAAAGAACGGTGTCAGCATGGAGCCCACGCGGTTGATGGTCAGCGGAACGCTGGCGCACCGGGCCCCTTCCGCAAGGCCGGCAGCCAGATTCGCGGCCAGGGTTTCCAGGCGCTCATAGACGCCGGGGCGCCGGAGAAGTTCCAGCGTTTTCAGCCCGGCAGCCACCGCCAGGGGGTTGCCGGAAAGAGTTCCCGCCTGGTAAACGGGCCCGGCCGGCGCCACCTGGTCCATCAACGAGGCCTTACCTCCGTAAGCGCCCACCGGCAGTCCGCCGCCGATGACCTTGCCCAGCGTCGTAAGGTCCGGGCGAATTCCGTAGAGTTCCTGAGCGCCGCCATAAGCCACCCGGAAACCCGTCATGACCTCATCCAAAATCAACACGGTTCCCTGCTCCTGGGTCAGGGCGCGGAGCCGCTCCAGGAACCCGGGGTTCGGAGGAACCGTCCCCATATTGCCCGCCACGGGTTCAACCAGCGCCGCGGCCAGCTGATTCCGATGCGTCTCGAAAGCCTCTTCTAAAGCCTCGACGTTATTGTACGGAACCGTGACGGTCAGTTCGGCAAGCGCTTTGGGAACGCCGGGGCTATCGGGCAAACCCAGCGTGGCCACGCCCGACCCCGCCTTCACCAGAAGGCTATCGGCATGGCCGTGATAGCATCCCTCAAATTTCAGAATTTTGTCCCGCCCGGTCGCCGCCCTTGCCAGGCGCAGAGCGGAGAGAGTAGCCTCCGTTCCGGAGTTAACCAGGCGAACCCGCTCAATGGATGGAAACGCTTTGACGATCTCTTCCGCCAGTTCGATCTCCGCCTGGGTTGACGCGCCAAAGCTGGTTCCTGTCTCAAGCACCGAGGCAAGAGCCTTCATCACTTCCGGGTGGCAATGCCCTGCGATCAAAGGGCCCCAGGAGAGCATAAAATCCACGTAGTCTTTCCCATCAACGTCGGTCAAATAAGCGCCGCGGCCGCTGGCGACAAACACCGGCGAGCCTCCGACGGCGCGGAATGCGCGCACCGGCGAGTTGACCCCGCCGGGCATCAGCTCATTGGCTTTGCGAAAAAGTTCCTCGGATTTCTGGTGCACGGAAAATTCCCCAATCATGAGTTAAATAAATCTGTCATTGCAGCGAATAATCGCGGATTAAGACTTGGCCGCCACCTTCGCAGGTCTTCCTCGATTGAACGTCAGGATAGCATGGCTCTTCGAGGAGTGTAACCTCTTCCGGTCGCTTAAAGGACCGGTCACAGGTCAAAAGAAGCCCCAAAGCGTGCCGCTTTGAGAAACTCCCGGACCGCCTATGGGCTCAGGCGGTCCCAATGTTAGAATAAGTGTGTGAAGCCCATTGAAAGGAAAAAACGAGCCGCGGCGTCCAAGATTCTTCCCCTGGAACGCGCGTATGAATTAGTTGATAGCCTCAAACAGCAGGGCAAGTGCGTGGTTTTCACAAACGGATGCTTTGATCTTCTTCACCTGGGACACGCGCGCTATTTGGCTGCCGCAAAGCAGATGGGTGATGTGCTGATTGTGGCCGTCAACAGCGATCCCAGCGTCCGGGAATTGAAAGGGCCGGGCAGGCCCATCATTCCGCAGGACGAACGGGCTGAAACCCTTGCGGCGCTGGAAGCGGTTGACTACGTGACGATCTTCGACAACCGGACGGTTCAGCCCGTGGTCGCCCGCATGCTGCCGGACGTGCTGGTCAAAGGCGCCGGCTGGGCGCCCAACCAGATTGTCGGCCGCGAGGAAGTTGAAGCAGCAGGGGGCCGCGTAATTTCAGTAGGTACGGCCGCAGACATTTCAAGCACCAACATCATTCGTGCCGCGCTCGAGGTCCACGGCTGAGAATCTTCGGTTTTCATGTCCTCCATTTATTCTTTGCTACAACCCATTATTGAGCACCCCGCCCTGAGGGCAGCGAGCGAGGCGTCCGGCGAAGGTTCCCGAAACCGGGTCTCCATCTCCGGCCTCACCCGCCCGGCCAAGGCGATTGTGTCTGCGGCTCTGGCGCGGCGCCTGGCGCGGCCGGTCATCGTCTTGACGGGGGACAATGAGTCCGCAGAGCGGTTGTGCCTGACGGCCGCCACCGCGCTCGGCTGGCTGGATGCGGACGCCCGGGAAGCCGTATCGCTGGCTGGGTTCGATTGCTCGCCTTACGAAGCGCGATCTCCGCACTCGGCCATTCTGGAGCGGCGCGCCGTAAGTTTGTGGCAGATGGCCTGCGGCCAGGCACGCCTGCTCTTTGTTCCTCTTGAAGCTGCGCTGATGCGTTACCGCGCGAGGCCCTTTTACCGCTCGCTGGCGCTGGAGATCAAAGTTGAGGACGACCTGGCGCTGGAAGATCTTGTCGAATTCCTCGGACAAGTCGGTTACGAACGAGAAGATCCCGTATCCGCAACCGGCCAGTTCTCCAACCGCGGCGGCATTGTGGACATCTTTCCGCCCGAAGCTCCCTGGCCGGTTCGCCTCGAATTCTTCGGAGATCACGTCGAATCGATGCGGGAGTTTGACCCTTCGACGCAACGCTCCAAGCAAAGCCGCTCGTCAGTTCTGGTCCTCCCTTTGTCTGAAACCGTAAGGTCGGCCGGCTTTTTTGACAAGCTTGTCGATGCTCTTGCCCAACGCGGCTCCAGCGAGGATTTCAACGCTGAGTGGGCATCCAATTTCCAGGCGCCGTTTCCCGGATGGGAGTTTTATCTTCCGCTCGCCGAACCTCATGCCAACACGCTCTTCTCCCTTGTGGACCGTCCGATGGTTGTTTGGGACGAAATATCTGAGCGCAGGAAGCAGCTGAAACAGATCCTGGAAGGGTTGCAGTCGGGCTTTGACGCCGTAAGCGATATGCGCCCGCAACCGCCCCGGCCCTGCGACATCTTCCTGACCGAAGAGGAATTCTGGAAATCGCTTGCAGGCCTTCCCGAGGTCTCGCTCAACGAACTGGCTATCGAAACAGATCCGGACCAGCAGCCTGCGTCGGGGGAAACTTCGGGTGGACCCGATTATGAATTGAGCACGCAACCGGTGCCCAGGTTTCACGGCTCCATAAAAACGGTGGCGGAAAACCTTCAAACCCGGCTGGAGGGCGGCGAGAAAACGCTCTTGGTGATTCCCTCGGCGGGAAAAGCCGACCGGCTGCTGGAAATATTTTCCGATTACCACATTCCATTTCAGAACGCGGCGGCACCTCTGACCGACGATGAAAAGGGTGGCGAGCATGCGCCTACCCGCGGCCCCAGCGCAGCCGGTCCCAGGGCCGTTTGGGTGGCCAGCGGAGAAATTGAAGCGGGCGTTGTGTTTCCCGACCTTCATCTGCTGCTGCTTTCCGAACGGGACATTCTGGGAGACTTCGCCTGGGGCGGACAGCGGCGGCGGGAAGGTTCAGCAACAAGTTTCCTGTCTGACCTGAGCGACCTGAAAGTGGGCGATTGCGTTGTTCACGTGGACCACGGAGTGGGAGTTTACCAGGGATTAAAGCAGCTTGAAGTAGGGGGAACCGCCCGCGACTTTATGCTGCTGACTTATCAGGACGGAGCGCGTCTCTACGTCCCGCTGGAGCGCCTGGATTTGGTTGAGAAATACCGCTCCGGCAGCGAGGGCTCCAAACCCAGGGTCGATCGACTGGGCGGAACGACGTGGCAGCGGACCAAGAAGCGGGTGCAGCGGGCCCTGCGAGACATGGCGGAGGAACTTCTTCGTCTTTATGCTCAGCGCAAAATGCAGGGCGGCACAGCCTACAGCGCCGACAACAACTGGCAAAAAGAGTTCGAAGACGCTTTCCCATTCCAGGAGACTCCCGACCAGCTCACCGCGATTGCCGACATCAAACGCGATCTGGAAAGCCCCGAGCCCATGGACCGCCTGCTCTGCGGCGACGTCGGATACGGCAAAACCGAACTGGCCATGCGCGCAGCTTTCAAAGTGGCCCAGGATGGCAAGCAGGTTGCCGTTCTGGCCCCGACAACGGTTCTGGCTTTTCAGCACTTCACCACGTTCCGCCGGCGCGTTGCGGCCTTCCCCATGCGGGTGGAAATGGCCAGCCGGTTTCGCTCGCCCGCAGAAGTCAAAAAGACGCTTGCGGACCTGGAAGCCGGCAAGGTTGACATTATTATCGGGACCCACCGGCTGCTTTCAAAAGACGTCAAGTTCCAGGATCTGGGCTTGCTGGTCGTCGACGAGGAGCAACGCTTTGGCGTGGCCGCCAAAGAACGGCTCAAAAAGCTCAGAGCCAGCGTGGACGTCCTGACGATGTCCGCCACGCCTATTCCGCGGACGCTCCATATGGCGCTGGGAGGGTTAAGGGATCTCTCCGTCATCGAAAGTCCCCCTCAGGGGCGTTTGGCAATTCAGACCACCGTGGCCGCTTTCCGCGACAGCCTGATCCAGTCCGCCATCCTGCACGAAATGGAGCGCGAGGGGCAAGCGTACTTTGTCCATAACCGCGTGGAATCAATCTTCAGCATGGCGGCCCTCATCCAAAAGCTGGTCCCGACGGCCCGGTTGGGTGTGGCTCACGGACAGATGGGCGAGCGGGAACTGGAACGCGTCATGCTGAAGTTTGTGGAAGGCCAATATGACGTGCTGGTTGCCACGGCGCTCATCGAAAACGGCCTGGATATTCCACGGGCCAACACCATCATCGTCAACCATGCGGAGCGCTTCGGCCTTTCAGACCTCTACCAGCTTCGCGGCCGTGTGGGCCGCTCTGATCGCCGCGCCTACGCCTATTTTCTTGTGCCTGCAACGGACACCCTGACGCCCATTGCCAAGCGCCGCCTGGCGGCTCTTAAGGAATTCTCAGACCTCGGGGCGGGCTTTCGCCTGGCCGCCCTGGACCTCGAATTGCGGGGCGCCGGCAACGTCCTTGGAGGCGAACAGCACGGGCACTTGAACGCCATCGGGGTCGATCTCTATTTGCGAATGCTCGATGAGGCCGTCCACGAGCTTAAAGGCGAACCCTCCAAGCCTGAAGTTCATACGACCCTCAACCTGGGCATCGATATCAAGATTCCAGAATCCTACATCTCCGATGAACGCCAACGGCTCCGAATGTACAAGCGAATTTCCACGCTCACTACCGCGCAGGAGCAGGACGACATGGAATCAGAGCTCATTGACCGCTACGGACCGCTTCCCGACTCCGTCAAACGGTTACTAAGCTATGCCACGGTAAAATCCAAAGCCGAGCAACTACTGGTACGGACCATCGACCGGAAAGGCGAAGAAATTCTGTTGCGCTTCCACGACGAGACACCCGTAAGCCCGGA
>CAYWMN010000012.1:0-25779 GCA_964459065.1 uncultured Acidobacteriota bacterium
GGTGTTTTTGCGTGTTTTTCGGTTGCCAGCCGTGCCGCAAAATCAACGAGTTAGGCTTGTTAGTAACAACTCATAACCCAAAGGTCGCTGGTTCAAATCCAGCCCCCGCAACCAAACTGATAACGGGCGGCCATGATACCAGCATGGCGCAATCGCAAGGTCCGAAGGACTTGGGACGTCTCAGCGCAAACGGCATCGGCCGACACACCACCTGATTCCTAAAACAGCCTGTCCAGCCAGATCCCCCCAGCATTACAAACCCGGGCTACCTCCCCGCTGGATTCAAGCAAATCACCATCAAAATAGAACCAAAGTTCTATTGTTTTTTTGAGCACCCCCCGTACACTGACAGATATTATATCCGGCCTAAATCATGGTTGTAATGAGCAAGACTGAAGTAAATCTCGAAGTGGTTCGATTGATTCGCCAGAGGGAATCCTGGTCGCTCAGGCCCGGTCGCCGTCCAAATCCATTAAAGCCGATAGCCCGGACAATATCCTTTAGGCTAGCAGACCAGTTTCCCTTCGGCTCACAAGGGGGGGGATGATATGAAAAAAAAGTGTGTGTGTGGAAACGTCATCGCAGAAAACGCCACGTCCTGCTCGGTCTGCGGCGAAAAATTTGGGACGACATCCTCGTCTCCTTTGGTACCCGTCATTCTCTGGTCGGTTATCACATTTGTCGCCGCCGTCGTGATCGGCCTCGTCCTGCAAGGGGTTTGAATCTGCCCCGCTCCTCATAGTATCGCCAATTCCCTGCCACCCAGCAGCCGATCCCGGCAGCGTCCCATCGAGACCTATTCTGGTTTGCATGCCGGGTGGAACGGAATCACAGACGCTCACGCATCCCCCCTTGAACTCGGGGCCGCGTTGGACCTACTTCTTGCGGCGAATCCTGTTCATTCTCTCTAGGAGGAACCGCAGCTTCGACTCCCAGCAAAGGTGACCGGAAATGCGCCGGGGGTGAATATGGGAATGGGCCTATTCAGCCAAGCTCTTTCAGGTCAGTAGGCGTTCCGGTTGGAGAGGCCTTTAATGAAGGTCATCAGAATAATCTGCAGATCAAAAAACAAGCTCCAGTTCCGCAAGTAATAGAGGTCGTACTCCAGGCGCTTGAAAACCGAGGTGTCGCCCCGCCACCCATTCACCTGCGCCCATCCCGTAATTCCCACTTTCAAGTAATGCCGGCTATTGTAGCGGGCGATATCGCGCAGAAACTTCTGAACAAAAAAGGGACGTTCCGGACGCGGTCCCACAACGCTCATGTCTCCTTGAATCACGTTGAAAAATTGGGGCAATTCATCAAGGCTGGTCGAGCGCAGAAAGCTTCCCAGACAGGTCCGCCGCGAATCGTTTTGCGTCGTCCACGTCGTATTGCTCTCCTCGGTCGCGCCCGTCTGCATGGTGCGGAATTTATAGATGCGGAAAATCCTGCCGTTTAACCCCACGCGGTCTTGCGTAAAAAACACAGGTCCCGGAGAAGTCAGTTTGACCAACGCCGCGATCAGCAGCATCAGGGGCCCCGTCACGATCACCGCCGCAACTGAAAAGACAAGATCAAAGGTGCGCTTCAAAACAGTATAAGTAACGGACTCGGCAGGCGTCGAGTGCAGGTCGAGCATCAGCATTCCGCCCAGATCGAAAAGCCGCTCGCGGACGAGAATATCCTCACCCATATCCAAGGTGACGCGGATCGGAACGCAGAGAGGTTCCAAGCGCGCCATCAACGCCGGAATCTCCGCAAAACGAGAAAGCGGCAGGGCCAGGATAACTTCATCGATGCCATTCTGTGAAGCCAACCTTTCAAGGTCTTCGGTAGCGTAAGTGGGACTGTCCGCCTCAGCCGCCCCCTGGCCGGGCAGCGAGACAAAACCAACAACCCGGCACGGCATCACCTGCCCGCTCGCGAGCGACCGGGCAACCCGCCGGGCGAACTCATCGGCTCCGATAACCAGAATCCGAATCCAGTTCTGCTCGCACCGCTGCTGGCGGCGCCAGGCAACGCGGAAAACAACTCGCGTCAGAATGGTTAGCAGAACCAGGACAATGGCGCTCAGCACGATAAAGAGCCGCGAAAAGCTCTCGGCCCGGTAGAAAAATGTTACGGCCAGCACGGCGGCATACATCACAAAGCAGGCCAGCAGGCTTTTCTGTGTCTTTCCGCCCGCGGCAAACAGATAATCGAGCGTGCAGAGTCCGTAATACTCCGCCACCATGGCCCAGACCACCGTCACCAGCAACAGCAGTGCAAAGTAGGCGTCCGGATCGACCACGCCGTCAGCCAGCGGAATTACCTCCAAGCCGAAACGCAAGTAGGCTGCAATGGAAAAGGCCAGCACCGGCAGTAAAAAAGTCGTCAGTCGCAGATAGAAGTGAGTTCGATTGAGGCGTCGGCGAATCATACACACCTATGGCGTGCAGAATAAAGTATCTGGAACACCGCCCAAAGCCGCTGTTTCAGCCATCGAGTACTGAAGCGAGTTCCGGCTTCCTGGTCCGGGACTTCAGGTAGCCGCCAAGAGAAACGTCCCACCGAGGCATGCAAAGCCCCAGCGCCTTCAGTTTGGCCTTGCTCAATACAGAAAAAGGCGGGCGGCTGACAGGGCTGGGAATTTCACGGGTCTTGATGGGCTGCAAGTCAGCCTGTAAACCTTGAAGCTCAAAAATCTTGCGAGCAAACTCGTACCACGAGCATTGGCCTTCGCAAGTAATGTGGTAAAGCCCGTATGCTTCGGTCGAAATCAGCTGACCGACCGTAGCGGCCAGGTCCCGCACACAAGTCGGAGTCAGCACCTGGTCGTCGACCACCCGGATGGGGCCGCCCTCGCGAGCCTTCTTCAACATCGTCTCCACAAAGTTCCCGCCCTTGCCGCTGCTTCCGGCCCGGCCGTAAAGTCCTGAGGTTCTGATCACAAAGTAGCGGTCCAGGTTGACTGCAATGAGGTGTTCGCCAGCCACTTTCGACGCCCCGTAAACGTTAAGCGGATCGGGCGGGTCTCCTTCAAGGTAAGACTGCCCCTTGCCGCCATCAAAGACGTAGTCGGTGCTGAAGTGGACCAGGACCGCCCCGAACGCCCGGCACACCTTGGCAAGATTCATCGCTCCGACGGCGTTGACTTCAAAAGCCCGCGTCGGATGGAGCTCGCATTCTTCAACCTTGTGAAAAGCCGCCGTGTTGATCACCACGTCCGGATGGGATTTCCCAATCACCTCGCCCACACGCGCCGCGTTCGAGACCTCCAAGTCCGCGTGGTCCAGGGAAAGGACGCTCCCCAGGCCTTGCAGGACAGGCTTCAGTTCCGATCCCAGCTGGCCGCCTGGGCCGATCAGCACGATCTTCTTCATAGGGCCGCCACTCCAGCCGGAACCAAGGTTGGCTCGCTCTCCATCCCTTTAAGCGTCCGGATGTTGTAATAAAGCGGATTGTCCCAGTCCCGGAATTTCTCCAGGTTCCGGACCAGGCTGCCCACGATGGACTTGACGTTGTGGGCAGAGTGAAAACTCAAAATGTTTTCAGCCCGCTCGGTACTCACCTTGTAATTCCGAAAATCTTCCAGGTGCTTAATCGTCAGTTGCACGCTAAAGCCCAGTTGCTCTTCCACGGCGGCACGCACCAGGTCACCCACTTCGCCCACCGTGAAGTTGCCCGAGGCAACGTTGAAAATCCCGGAAATCTTGGGATTCGCTTCGAGGGCTCTGATATAAGCGTTGGCAGCGTCTTCAATTCCCAGGATGGGCCGCCAGATTGAAGGGTTGTTGACCGTAATTGAGCGGTCCCGCACCGCCGACATGAACATCGTGTTGATAATCAAATCGAGCCGCATCCGCGGGCTGTATCCCGAAACCGTTCCCTTACGCAACGAGATCACCGAAAACCGGTCGTCTGCCAGGTTCATCACCGCCTGCTCGCCCTGCAGCTTCGAAATGCCGTAGGGATAGGAAGAGGAAACCGGCCGGCTCTCGTCAAAGAGCTCATTGTCGGTATAACCGTAGACGGAACAGGAACTGGCGTAGACGTAACGGCGGAGCCCGGCTTTCTTGGCCACGTAGGCCAAATAAGCCGGCGCGGCGGCGTTGTAAATAAAATTCTTGCTGGGAGAGTATTCGGCCATCGGATCGTTCGACAGGCCGGCAAGGAAGACCACCTGATCGAACTCCACAAGGTCCTCAGGATGAATGTCAAAGATGTCTTTGTGCAAAATATCAACTTCGGAGGGAAGCTGGTTCCCAAACCAGAACAGGTCCGCCACAGCCACCCGATACCCCCGCTCCAGCAGCTTGGGAATTAATGCCGAACCTACGTAGCCGGCTCCTCCGGCAACCAGAGTCTTCATGGCTCTCACCTCAATCAAAGTCCTCTAACTCCTGAAATTTTCACAGAGAGGCGACTCCAGCCACTCGGCGAGCGACCGCGCGCCGCGGTCTTTATCGGAAAGCAGAACGTCGGATAATGGCCACTTGATCCCGATATCCGGATCGTCCCACCGGATGCCCGACTCGGCCCGCGGGTTGTAAGTTCCCGTGCACTTGTACTGAATCTCGGCGTAATCCGACAAAACACAGAAACCCCGCGCGAAACCTGCCGGCGCCCAGACCTGCTTCCGGTTCTCGGCCGAAATCTCCAGGCCGAACCACTCCCCGCAAGTCGGCGAACCCTTGCGAATGTCCACGGCAACCAGAAAGGCCTCCCCGCGCGTGACGCGCATGAGCTTTCCCATCGGAGGGTCCCACTGGAAATGCAAACCACGCAGGACGCCCCGGACGGAACCCGAGTGGTTATCCTGAACAAACTCACCCGGAAGGCCCAGCGACTGGAATTGGTCCGTCCGGAAAGTCTCCATGAAGAAACCTCGCGGATCCTCATAAACCTCCGGAACGAGAACCGCCATATCCCTCAGGGGCCTGCTCTCAAGCTTCAGTTTCATTTACCTCTCCGGCTATCTGTCAGACTCTATCGGCTGGTTTTCCTGTGGACATCAATCAAACAGCTGGAACGCACTCAGTTTTCTCTTAACCCTTAGTGGCAGAAGCTGCTCATTCAACCCCAGCGACATTCCCAGGTACTTGGCCGCAGCAGGCCTCCAACGACGGGACCGGCCGGAGGGCTGCGGGTCTCCCGCCGAAACTCGCTTCCCTCCCGACACCACCCGCAAGGCGTCTCGAACCACCGAGGCCCGCACCTCGGCATCCCACATTCCCAACCGGCGCCAGGTCACGCCCAGATCGAAATAGCGCTTGAGCAGCGCGTCGGATGAATGATTGTGCGAATGGTAGACGGCCGCGCGGGGCTCATAGACGATTTTCCATCCCGAGTCGATCAGACGTTTCCCGATCGCCACGTCCTCAAACACTTTGACCTCTTCCGGAAATTTCGTCGCCAGCCAGGCTTCTCGCCGCAAGGCCGCGTTGACCGTGGACAGGTGATAGCAGCGGTAGCCCAAGTCCCGTTTTGCCGCCAGGCTTTTGACCACCTGCTTCTCCCCGTAAACAGTGGCCAGGGTCGCCCGGCGCTCGGCAGTCGCCCCCGGCCTGGGAAGATGTTTCCCGTAGACGGCCGCCACCTCCGGGTCACCAAACGGCGCCAGCAGGCTCTCGAGCCAGGTATCGGTTGCCGGACAGGCGTCAGCGGCAAGAAAAATTAAAGATTCCCCCTTCGCCAGCTGGGCTGCGTAATTCCGCGTGCGGGCGTGGTGAAAAGACTCGGCGGCAATGTGATGGATCTTCACTGGAAAGTCCGCCGCGATCTCCGCCGTGCGGTCGGTCGAACCGGAATCAATCAGAATGATTTCCGATTCCTCAAACCCGCGTTGACCGAGAACTGCCTGGAGGCATCTTGCGATGTTGCGCTCTTCATTCTTGCAAAGAATCAATATTGAATTAAGAGCCATGGAAGTTCGTGATGCTGCCGGGAAGTCGAATCCGGACACACTCTCAACTGGAACCCAAGGTTCAAGAAACCGTTGCGGAGCCGCACGCCGGTCAGTTTGCCCCGGCGATTTTCAGCGCCGCAAAGACCCGCCGCGCTGATTGCGTCCAGGAAAATCCCCTGGCCCGCTCCAGCCCTTTCGTTCGCAAGCGTTCCCGCAGGGCCGAATCTCCCGCCAGGCGGGCGATCCCGTCAGCAATTTCCTCCTCGCTGTAGGGATCGGCCAAAAGGCCCCCATCCTTTAGTAGCTCAGGCAGGGCCGCCGCCGTCGATCCCAGCACCGGCGTGCCGCAGGCCATCGCCTCCAGGGGCGGAAGGCCGAACCCCTCGTAGAGCGAGGGGAAAACAAACGCCAGGGCGCCCCGGTAAAGGGCGGCCAGATCTTCATCGCAGGGGCAAGATCTGTAAACGACGGCATCGCCGAGGCCCAGGCGCAAGCTTTCGGGCTCCGGCCGGGCGCCCGCCCCGCTCACCAGAATCAGGCGGACATCCTTCTGAACACCGGACATCGCAAAGGCGCGCAGGAGCCGGGCCAGATTCTTGTGCGGCTTTCTGCTGCCCACATAAAGCAGGTAGTCGTATCCGGGATCGTGCCTCGGACCCTGCTGCCCGAACGGCGGCCCGATGCCGTTGCCGACGTTGATGACTTTTTCTTCGCTGACGCGCGCCCAATCGACAATCTCCCGCCTGGAATAGTCGGAAACCGTCAGTACAAAGCGGGCTCGATGACAGGCGGGCAGAATCACGTGCCGGTAGTAGGCGCGCTTGGCAACGCTGGAGTCTTCCGGAACGCGCAGATGGTGGAGATCGTGCAGAGTAAAAACAAAAGGACTCGGACACGTCAAAGGAGCGTTATATCCCGGGCTGAAGAAAATCTTCGGCCTTCGAAGCCAGAGGTCGGTGCCGAGCAGCAGGGGGTCCGCCGGGTGCCAGGGCGGGCGTTGCTGCCTGTAGTGAACCATCGACGTGAGCTGCTTGGAGATTTCATGTGCGAACCGTCCGATCCCGTGCAGCCCGATCCATCGCGCGTCGTAAAGAATTCCATCGGACTCCCTGTCCCCACACACCCCGGGCGTCCCCGTTCGGGCCTCCCGGCGATCGTCAGGATTGTTTTCAGGCATGGATCAACTCCCCGGGATTGGCGCCCCAGGCCGCCGGGCGGGCGCCAATCCGTGATAAATATCTCATCAAGAGCGCCAGCACGATGACTTCAGGAAACAACCACCCAACGCCCCCGATTGGAAAAACTGATACCCCCGCCAGAAACGCCATCACCACAAAATCCGCCGGATGCCTTGTCCGCCTGAGGCGATTGACAAAGACCCGCGCGAGATACCCTCTGAGCAGCGAGAAGAGCAGCAGATAGAGCGCCGCAAAGCATCCGAAGTCGGCGTATTGCAAGCCGATTCCGAAAGCGGGCGACCCCGTATCGCCGTAGTACCAGGCAGGGTAGAACTTCTTCGCAAGATAAAAAGTGCCGAAATCTTTTCGCTTGCCGGGCATCAAGGCACGCGGAACGAGCCCGTAAGTATTGGCTTCCAGCGTGAGCCGCCCGTCCTGCGCCGGCATGCGGGAGTCAATCACCAGCATGGCGTTCTGGGTGTAATCCGAATAGGAGCTGATCGTCTCCAGGGCAGCCACAGGGCTTTGCCCGAGTTTCATGGTTAAGGCAAACAACGCCAGCACGATGCCGGCAACAGCCAGACCGCCCGCAAGGGCCCGTACAAGCCCCACCTTCTTCCCTTTCACATAAGCCTGAAACAACAGCAGAAGAAACAGCAGAGTGAGCACCTGGCCTTTGCTTCCATGCAGCCAGAGCACCCCGGCGGCGGCAGCCACCACCCAACCCTTTTCAAACCGGGAGCGTCTGGTAAACAGGATGAACACCACGGCAAGAAACGCGAGCGTGCTCGAAACGTAGGTCTGCATGCCGAACCCGGTGTGAGTCAGGCGGTAAATTTCCCGAGGGTCTCCCAGATATTCCCGGAATTTCAGCAGCACGGGAAGGTAGACCGACACGGCAAGCCCCAGGCACAGGAACGCAATCGGCCGGAAGTGACGATAGGACAGGGTTAACGGAAGGCGAACAACCTTTTCCCGGGTCCACGCGTAGGCAACAACAAATGCCACGCTTTCGATGGCGAGAGTTGCATAGACGTAGAGATAAGCGTAGGCGCTGTACTCGGCCCCGAACACGCCTCCGAACAACTTCATGAAAACCAGGGGTAGAAGATAATAAGCGGGGATGCTGATCACAAAACTGGGGGTCAGAATATTGAGAAAACTCCCTTCGCGACGGCTCAGCCAAAGGTAGCAGCCGACCGAAATCGCCAAGGATCCGGCAATGACCCACAGCGCGACTTCCCTTGAAACCATCTTTCAGCGATCCTGACTGATCAGAATTTGTTCCCGCTCTTCGCTTCCCGGCTTGCCGCCCAGACAACCCGCCTGTCCGGACCCACGGGCCCCCGGCAAATCTCCAGCTTGATCCCTGAGGTCTTGATGTGCGCGGGCCAATCCGGACCAATGTCCCACGCGGCAAGGATGCCCTGCTGATTGAGCGGGTCCGAGTGATACTCCGGCTCCTCAAGGTATTGAAGCTGCCCATTGGTCCACGCCGCTCTCGGGCGGGTTCGGTCCCGGTAAGGAACCGTGAAAAGGTGGACTCCGCCGGGAACCAGAACTCGGGCGGTTTCCCGGAGCGCGGCTTCCAGATCGATCACGTGTTCCAGGACGTCGCTTGAAACCATCAGATCAATCGATGAAGAGGGAAACGTCAGCCGCGTAATGTCCTCGGACCGCGCTCCCTGAATGCCCACCTCGCCGCGCGGGACGGATTCGGAAAAAAAAGTCCGCGTGTAACGCCCGCTTTCAGACAGCAGAGTTTTGAGCGGCGAGCCGGGGTCGAATTCCACAACACGAAGCCCGCGCAAATGCCCTGTGAACCGCTTTCTGATTTCTTCTGCAAGGAGCTCGTATCGCAGGTTCGCTCCGCACACGGCGCAGCAGGCAAACTCGCTTCCGGTGCCATTGGTCACAAAGAATGACCAGCGCCGGCAACATTGGCAGGTGCGGAATTTCCAGCGCGACAGGTTCTTAAGATAAGCGGGAGCTTTACGGTAAAGTTCCCCAACCATGGCTGAAGGCCCCCGCTGCCGTAAACGTCCTGCAAGCTTGGCAAGTAACCTAGGCATTCCCTAAAACCTTTGCGCGCGGGACTGGAATTTGCATCGAGTTGAGAACCAAATCAATCTCATCTAACTCCGCGCGTGGCGCTCAAGAATCAAGCGGATCAGCCGGCCGCTCCGCTCGCGGGAGAAATTCCCCGCGTGAACCTTTCCCTCTTCCGCCAGGCGTGCCCGGTACGCCCGGTCCCCCGCCAGCTTTTTCATGGCCTCAGCCGCCGGGCCCGGCACGTCGTTGGCAACCGAGACCGCCGCCGGTCCGGCGACTTCCCCAAGCGAAGTGGAATTGCTCACGATGGCCGGAGTGCCCGCCGCCATCGCCTCCAGCGGCGGATAGCCGAATCCTTCATACTTTGAAAGCAGCACCAGCGCGGTCGCCTGGCGGTAAAGGAACAATAGCTGGCGAGGCTGAAGACCCGTATAGACTCGCAGCCTTTGCCGGACGCCAAGCCTTGAGGCCAGTTCCAGAACCTCCGCGTAATGCCTTCGGTCCAGCTCGCTCGTAAAACCCAACACACACGCCAGATCGTGTTTGACGTCTTCGCGAATGGCCGCCAGCGCCCGAACCACCATCCCCAGGTTCTTGTAAGCGGTTGACCGCCCCACAAACAGGAAGTACGGCCCGGCCTCGTTCCCCGCGGGCGGCACTCCGGGCTCGTCGGAAAAAAACAACGGGTCAATCCAGTTGTAGACCACCGAAATCCTCTTCTCCGGCAGTCCCAAGTGGCGGACCAGATCCTGTTTGGTATGGTTGGAAACTGCGATGACCGAATCGGACGCCCTCAGCACCCTCGGCAGAACGTGCCGGAAATAGTGCCGCCAGCGAGGATAGAGGGCCGGGAAAAACAGTGGAAAAAGATCGTGAACGACCACCACTTGAGGGCACACGGGGGCAAGCATCCCTTCCGGCAGGGTTGATAACAACACCTGGGCGCGGTCCCGCAACAGCCGGGCCGGAAGCCCGGTCTGTGACCAGACCAGAGTCCGCAAGGCGTTGCCCGACAGCCCTCTTTCCCCTCGAATGGCAGCGGGCGTCGGCCGCCATTTCGCCCGGCCGTTCCCCTTCAGGCTGTTGGGCTCGGAGGTGTAGACGAAAACTTCACTCTCCGAACCGGACAACTCGTCGACGACCGACCTCGTATAAGTGCTCAAACCATCGAAGCCGCCGCCAAGAAACGCCGCATTAATGGCAATCCGCAACGGTATCCGAACCCTTTCAACGCACAAAATGGCGCTGCTTCCCCGCCCGGCCGCGGGCGTTGCCTCAACCCCGCCGACGGCCGGGTCCCAAGGCGGCAGCCCTGGTGAAAACTTCCAGACTTTCGCGGGCGCAGCGTTCCCAGCTGAACCCCGCAGCCCGCTCACGGCCTCTTTCGGCAAGTCGCCGCCGCAACCCGGAATCTTCAAGGGCGCGGCGCATCACTTCCGCCATCTCTTCCACCGAAAGAGGATCGAAATACTCCAGCACGCCACCCGAAACCTCCGGCAGACACGAACTATTCGACGCGATGGTGGGAACGCCGCAGGCCATCGCCTCCACCATGGGCAGACAAAAGCCCTCGTAAAGAGAAGGAATGATCACCAGCGAGGCGCTCTTGACAAGCGTGGCCATGTCGGCGGCATCCAGTTCCCCGGTCAGGACAATCCCGCCGCCCTTCCGGCTGGTCGCGGCCGCTTCCCGGATCCGCTCGTGCCCCGGCCCGAACGTACCCGCCAGAACCAACTGCGTGCCGAGCGAGCCGGGCCCCTCCTGAAGCCGCTCCCAGGCCCGGATCAGCCGAACAAGGTTCTTCCTGAGCTGAACCATCCCATGGTGCAGGACAAACGGTTTCTCAATTCCCAGACGGCCGAGCAAAGCGGCTCTCCGTTCCGCGTCGGGCGCAGCCTCGTTGTAAAACCGCTTGTTATAGCCCGGGTAAGTGACCTCAATCGAGTCGGGATCGAGACGCAGGACTTCCACCAGGTCGCGTTTTGACCAGGCGGAGATGGTCAGAATCCGGCTGGCCAGCCGGGCGTTTATCCGTGTCATCCAGCGAAGCCGCCCGCAGCCCGCCACCATCCCCGGGGCCAGGAGAAACGGAATGGCATCGAGGATGGTCGTGACCGATGCCATCAGGGGATTCGAAATCGCCCAGTGCGCGGTGGGCAGGAAAACCACGTCGGGCTTCTCCCGCCAAGTTGCAAGCGCCATGCCGCCCAGCATCCAAACGCGCCAGTGCCCCGCCGCCCAGCTTTTCCTCACCGAAAAAAGCGGCGAGGCCGGGACGCTGCCATTCCCCTGCTCCCCGCGCGACGCAAAACCCCGGAAGGCTATCGGCCGGTCCAAGCTTTCGGCAACCCGCAGGCATTCCGGAAGAAGGTTGGAAAGATAGGAGCCCGTTCCGGTGTAACGGTAACGCGGCGAAAGAAACAAGGTGTCAACGGCGACGATCAAACGACTTTTTCCTCCTGTCCGTGGCGGGCGGCCACAGCCTCTCCGTACTCGCCAATAGCCCTTTCGGCTTCCTGCCGGTAAAGCTCTTCCACGCGCCCGGCGCCGCCGGCCGACTCCAGTTCCTGAAGCTTGGCGTAAGCGGCCAGCCGGTAAAAAGCCATGAAGCAGGTCACATAAAAGCCCCGCCATCCATCCCGGTAGCCGCCGCTCTTCAGGTACTTCGAGACGAACTCCTTGACCGTGGAGAGCAACGCCTTCGAGCAACTGGCATGCCGGCGCCGCTCGAAACTCTGCATCGCCTCAATGCTGGTGTACTGGTTCAGCTTGCGGATAAATTGCGTGCTGTCGATGTAAGTAAAATGAAGAATCGCATTTTGGCCGCTGTAAGGCAGCCTGATGATCCGGGCGGATTCAGTGGGAGTAAAGTCGTGGTGCGCCATCGAACTTGCCCGGATTTTTCCCTTCCGAAAGAAACGCGTCTGGTAATCCTGCTCCGGCCCCCATCCGGCTCCCCGGAGCGCGGCTCCCATCACAAAATTCCGGCGTGGAACCAGGGCGACGTCCGCACGGTCCGAGCCGGCAATCCGCCTCAAGTCCCGGCTGAGCGCGAGCGGCGCCACTTCATCGGCGTCCAGAACAAAGACCCACTCGCACGACGCCTGGGCAACGGCGAACTCCCGCGGCGCGTATTGGAATCCCGGCCCGGCGTGCAAGCACACCCTGGCGCCGTACCGGCGGGCGATGTTCGCCGTATCATCCTGGCTGTTCATGTCCACCACGACAATTTCGTCCGCCCAGGGCGCTACCGACCTCAGCGCCAGAGGGAGATTGCGCTCTTCGTTCAGCGTGTTCATCACCACCGAGATCCCTTGTTTCATGCCTGTTTCCATGCGAGTGTCCATAGCTTTCTGGCGTCGTCGGAATATCGGGCCGCCAGGCCCGCCCCGTACACAACCGCGTACGCCGCCGCCGCCATCAGCAGTTCCGGCACGCTCGAGGGCCGCCAGATAAGCTGAAGCCCATAAGCCAGAATCCCCACCGTGATCGCCCACGCCCAGATGGGGGCAACCACCGGCAACACCCGGAAACGGCCCTCGCTTTGTGCGACCCGGCAGAGAAAAATGTTCGACAGGTTCACAACCAGGACGGCCGCGGCATAACCGAGCGGCCCCCACAACCAGATGAACGGAACCCCGAGGACCCAGGTGCCGGCCATCCAAAACAAAGCAAACAGGAAGGTCAGGCGCGAGCGTCCCAGAGCATTCAGGAGTGAGACCAGGGGAATAAAAGTCGGAGCAAAGAGGCTCCCCGACCAGAAGAGGTAAAAAAGAGGGAGAGCCACAAGCCATTTTTCGCCAAAAACGATTCGCGTGATCGGAACAGCGAACACCAGCACCAGAATGGCTCCGGGAGCGACGATGGCGTTCGTCGCCTGAATCGACCGCTCAACAAACCTTGCGAGCGACCCCGGATGGTTCTGCATTCGCGAAAAGGCGGACAGGTAAACCCGCTGAAAGACCGCGATCGCCAGCACCGGCCAGGCCGCAAAGGTGCTTGCCCAGCTCACGTAACCCATCTGGGCGGCTCCCAGAAGCACCCCGATATAGAGAGGACCGATACTGTCCTTCAGGAGCGAGACGAAGGTGATTCCCTGATAGGGAAGTCCAAAACGCAGGTGAGGTTTGACCTTTTTCCAGCTGAGAGACCAGCCCATGCGCCACGGAGAAACCACGTTGGCCAGGACGGCGCCCACAAGTGAGCGCGCCAGCAAGGCAACGCCGAAGCTCATCGCTCCCCACCCGATCCAGGCCAGCCCCACCGCCGAGCCGTTGAAAACCGCCGCCATCGCAATCTCAATGAAGGCGAGCTTGCCGTAAATCAGGTTGCGCTCCAGACGGACGGTCGGAATCACCTGAAAGGAAGTGCACAGCAAAGAGAGCGCCACCAGGCGAAACAGCCAGGCCTCCGAATCGGGCAAGTGATAAAGATGCGCAACGATGGGCGAGAGGACCCAGAAGACCGCGCAGATCGCGACAACCAGAATCTGCTGGAACGCAAAGACCGCCCGGTACTCAACTTCGGCCGGCTCGCGGGGCTCGCGAATCAGGCTTGCAGCCAGCCCCGCATCACCAAACGCCAACAGGAAGGTTCGAAGGAACACGACGATGGCGAAGATTCCGAATTCCGCCGGGGTCAGCAGCCGGGCCAGCAAGACCGCCCCCAACACATTCAGACTCTGGGCGACGACCTGGCGAATCCCCAGCGCGGTCGCTCCCTGCAAGGTTCGCCGGCCGATTCCAAGAGGCGTCCAGGACTCGGCCCCAGGATCTTCGCGATGGGCAGGTCCGACGGGTATAGCGGAGCAAATTTGCTTTGGAGCCGTCATTTATAATACGTTCATAGCCTTCGCTAATTTGCGTCCCAGCACCTTGACCGGCTTCGGCATAAAGCGCCGGACCGTTTCGGTTGAACCGAAAGCGTAGGCAGCCATCCGATTCTTGATTCGGTCCGTTGTCGAAGCACACTTCACCTTGCGGGCGTAAGCAATCGATCCCACAAGGTGAACATCTTTGAACCTTCGAGAATCGCAAAGGCCTTCGATGACCACCCTTCTCGGTCCGTCTCCACACGTCGTGTCGTGCAGCGCCACGACACCTCCTTCAACAACCTTTGGCGCCCAAAGATCAAAATCTCTTCGTGCGGATTCGTAGTCGTGCGCACCATCGATAAACACAAGCTCGACCCGCTCCTCGAAGTTGCGGGCTGCTGCTTCCGATGTCTTGACAAGGGGAATCACCACATCACTCAAGCCGGATTCCGCGATGTTCTTTTTAAACTCATCGAACGTCCAGACACTTCCGAAATCTTCGCGGTGCTCGTCTGATCCCGTGTGGGGATCAATCGCCCACACGCGAGCTTTCTGCCCGGCCAGGCTGCCTTTTCCCAACCAAATGGTTGATTTCCCTTTCCAGGAACCGATCTCAACAATCGCACCTCGCCCCTCGCATTCTCGCGCTAGTTTGAAAAGCAGTTCGCCTTCGCAGTCCATCAGCCATCCCCCGACTCGGGCTGCCAGCGGGCGGGCTTCTTCCATTTCGAAGCTCATCTTGGGAATCCTCCTGTAAAGCCGGGATTTCCCGGGGAGGTCCTGGATCGCGGTGCGGAAACAACATCGCATCCTTCCCGGGCGGATACCAGCAATAGGGGCAGAGGTAACTCCGCCTGTAACCTGATTGAAACTCTCACAATCCTGAGTTAGAAAGCCTCCTCTTCGAGCTTTCGACAAAGAGCCTTCGTGGGGTAACCGGCGTCCCCCACTTCTCAGCCGCAAAGCTACTGCTCGCCGCCCGGGCCGGCCTTACGCCGGCGCCAAAGCCGCCACAGCCGCCGGGGGCTTGCCGGCGCGAGCCGGAAAGCGTTCCGGCGCCTCCACAGCGGGTGTGCCCGCAAGGTCAGGTAGACCTCTTGCGCCAGCGCCTTGCGGGGATCCGACGGGTCAGCCACCTCCCAGCGCGCGCGGGCAAACAACCAGGCGGCGGCAGCCGCCAAACCCAAACAGGCGCAGCCCAGCGCGATCGCGCGGCGCGGTGGAAAGGACTTCGTTTCCGGCACCTCGGGCGGGTCCAGAACCTTGACGGAAGGGATGTCGCGAGCCGCCTCCACCCGTGCAAGCTCGTATTGCTGGGTCAGCGTCTTAAAAACCGCTTCTTCCACCTTCACCCGCCGCAGCAGGTCGGCATAAGTCACGCCCAGCCGGGGAAGCTCCCGCAGACTGGGATACAGGTCGCCGGCGCTGCTTTTGGCGTCCGCTTTCCCGCCGCCGAGCTTTTCAAGCTGCCGCCGCAGTTCATTCACCCTCGCTTGAGCGGCCTGCACGTGCACGTTGCCCGAGGTGTAGATTTGCTTCAAGGCTTCGAGTTCCGCCTCGGCCCCGATCAGGTTGCCCTGCAGCGTTGCCGCCGCACTCACCAGGGCCCTGCCCTGGCTTGGAATATCCATCGCCGTATTCTTGCTGGCGAACCGGCTGAAATTCTTTTCGGCAGTTTCAAGGTCCCTCTTGACGTGGACCAGGCGGGTTGCCAGGAAGGTGCTTTCCCGGTGCGCCGCCGACGTGGTGAGATGGTTGACGACGTAGTTCAGTTCATGGATATATTCCGCGGCCATGGCGGCTGCGCGCCCGGGCCTGCGGTCGCTGACCGAAATGGTAATAATCCCGCTCTGGCGGTCGGCGGAAACCCGGGTCTCCTTCGCCAGAACCCGCCGCGCGTCTTCCGGGTAGCGGACCCCGTAAACCTTTTGCAGATCGAACCGGTCGACCACCGCTTGGCGCACCCGGTCGCTATTCAAAATCCCCACCAGCAACGCGCTGGAGTTCTTGATTCCCATGGAGTTTTCCAGCAGTCCGGCCGCCCCGCCCAGTTGTCCTCCCAAGCCCGCCAAAGCCGCCGCAATCGATCCCGAACCGCCCTGCGCGGGCGGCATCAGCCGCACGGTCGACGTGTAACGGCTCGGAATCAGCAACGCGATCAGAGCGCCCAGCACCAGGGCACCGAGCGCAGCCTTCGCCAGCAGGCCTCGCCCGTCCCACAACAGCCGCAGGCGCTGCGCCGTCCGCTCCCGCGCCTGCAATAGGGCCTTCTCGTCGACAGCCTCGAGATAAAAACCTTCGGGCTGCTCCGCTCTCGGGGGCTCGTACGGGGTTTTGGCCGGTGATTTCATCGTTCCCTAATGTCCTGCGGGTCTCCCGCTTCTTAATGAAAGCTCCAGTGCGGCCAGTACGTCAGCTGAACCGAAGTCGTCAAGTTGGATTCCGGCTTCGGCCGGAGAATCGGGAAAGACCACTTCTCATATTGAACACGCGCCGTGACGCTCAAATCAGGCCGCGCCCAGAAACTGGCTTTGACGCTGCCGTCGGTGATGATTCCGCCTTCGGGGATGAACCCCTGTCCCACGGTCTGGTGCCGAAACTCAAACTGGAGATAGCTGCGCGGCGTCTCCCAGTACGTCAGCCAGGCCTGCTCGCCCTGTCCCTGGCGTCCGATCCAGCTTCCCAACAGGTTGCCGGCGTTCTGGTAGCCGTAGCGCCAGGTATAGTTGGAGTAAAAGTAGCCGCGGTCATAGATCCCGCCGAGCGGGCTGTCACTGTAAACACCTTCCAGGCGCAAATCGAATTTTGGCAACCCCGGCAGCCGGGCGAAGTAAAGCCCGGCGCTGTTACAGGCGCGGTCGAAATAAGCGACCGGAGAGTACTGGTCGTCCACAAACGAATCGACGTAGAAAGTCGCCCAATTGCGAACCCACGGCAGGCGGTAGGTCAGGTCGAAGCCGGAGCGCCGGTCGCCCGGCTTGTTGGGCGCGCCGGCCTTGTCATTGGTATGCGAAAACAGGGTTCGCAAAAACGTGTGCGGGGTCAGCGGATAGCCCGGACCTCCGTAAATCGTCGTGCGGTCAAACCCGAATTCGAGGTTCGGCGAGGGCTTGAAGCTGAGCTTCTGCCCCAGGATGACCGGTTGCGGATTGAGAGCCTTTCCCCACTGGCCAATCAGTCCGTCCGGGCCGTAAAGAAAGTTCGCGCCGCTCTGCCTGCCGATAAACAATTCCGTCCTCACCGGTCCCATCAGCGAGAAAGGCCACGGCAGCTTAAACGGCGAAACACGGTTGACCCGAATCATATCGACGGGCTCGGCGTTGTCGCTGAACATCATGGCCCCGCCCTGGCCCGGTCCCCACCACAGGCTCTGCTTGCCGACCGAGATCTGCCAATTCTCCAGGTTCATCGCCACGTAGGCGTTGAGCGCGTCAAAGCGGTCCACCGAAGGGTAAAGATGAGCCGGCGCGAGCGGCACGCCGTAGTCCGCTTGTGAGATGAATTGCCGCGCCCGGAGCGGAAGCGCCAGTCCGGCGGGCGCGTGCTGGTATTCGCCCTGCAGGTAGGCAACGAACGGCCCCGACGAAGCCCAGCCCGAAAAACCCGCATCCACGTTCAATCCCTCGCCGTACGGGCGCCCGTCATCATTCGAGAGCGTCTGCCCGAAGTGGTAACCGTCCGTAAGCGGGGTGCCTGCAATCCCCCGAACCCGCGTGTAGACGCTTTCAATCCTGAGGGTGCGGTTCGCGCCGCCGCCCAGCCGCGCCAGGGCGGTTGAGAATTCTTTTTGCAGGCTCCCAACCAGGCCGACGGCCAGCGGCGCATTTTTCTCGCGCGCGCTCATCCGGTCACCGGCTTCCTGCACCAGGCGGGCGCACTCGAGCCGCGTCCAGGGCCGCATGCCCAGCATCTCCGATTGCACGTAACCGAGCGCCGCCAGGCGCTCAAAGGCGGGATAAACCCAGCTATCAAGCGGCACATAGGGTGAACCCAGGTCTTTCGGATTCGACTCACGCGCCTGCCCGCGGTCATGCCCGGGCATCCGCCAGGTGGAGCCCCAGAGCCGGGGATCGTGGCGCCGATGGTAGACTTCGCGGGAAACCAGCAGGCCGAGCACGCTGCCCGCCAGAACATCGGAAGGAAAATGTTCCTGGCCCGCCACCCGCGCGCCGCTCACGGCCGCCGCCAGGCCATAGGCAAACAGCTTGGTCAAAGGCCCCGGATACTCGTGGGCCAGAATGCCCGCCGTCGCCCAGGCTGCCGTCGCATGCTCGGAAGGAAACGAGCTGCCGCCTTCCAGAAAACGGCCCCGGGCGTTGTCAGCGTAAGGGCGCTCCCGGCCGGCAATCGATTTGACGGCAGTTGCGGCCAGGTAACTGTCGATGACGGCTTCGCCGCTGAGCAATCCTGTTTCGCGCATGTGCTCGTTGTGCCGGGCTCTGCCCCACAAATAAAGGCTGCCGGCCAGTCCAACCAGCGAAGCGGCTCCCAGGTTCGAGAAGGTGCGGCTCCGCTGAATGGTTGCCGGTGAAAAGGCCAGGTGCCGGCTGGTTGCGCTGTCAGTGGCAAACAGCGCCGCACCGAGGCCGGCCAGAGGCAGCAGCCACCTGGCGTCCCTCAGGCGCAAGTGAAAGGGACTGGTCCAGATCGCTTTCTGGTCTCCGGCGAGGTTCTTCATCAGCGGAAGTCCGACCGCATTCTCGGATGCCGGCCTACCCTGCTTGTGAACACCCGCCAGCCGGCTGCTGTGCCCCCACCAGTCCCTCTCCGCCCGATGACGCACCGCCGGACGAACCTTGGAGGAACTCTGCGCGAGACCGCTCGCGGCGAACCCGGCAGCCGCACCCGCCAACATCAGCCACGCCAGAATCAGGGTTTTCAATGACCACGCTCGCCAGACTTTCATCATCGAGTGGCAACAGCCGCGGCAATAGCCGCCGAAGAAGCAACCTGGCTGATCTGAATTAAGTTTTTCCACAACGTTGACCCACCCAGGGGCTTTTCAGGCACTACAATCGAGTCGCCGGGCCCGACCCGCGTCGAAAGCACGTCGCCGTGCCACCAGCGGTTTCCGCCATTGCTCACCACCGAACCGTCCGCCCGCACGATGAAAATGGCCTTCCTGTTGCCCAAGCCCGTCGCGCCGCCCGCCCGGCGCAAATACCACCCGACCGATCGCCCGCGCTCATAAGTGATCGCGTTCGGGTTGTAAACCTGTCCGGTCACGATCACAAAATCCGGCTTCTTGGGAATCAGAAGAGTATCGCCCGCGCGCATCTCAAGGTCGTCTTGAGACCGCGCAAACGCTTTCAGGTCCCGCGTCAAATGAATCACCAGGCGTCCCGTGATCGGCGCGTTCCGGAGGGCTTCGAGCACCTGCTTGCGTTGTGTGAGCGCCGCCTGCTGCAGCGCCGCCTGGTTTGAAGCGCTCTCGTTGAGGGATACTTTCACCGCTCCCGCGCTCTGCTGCATTTCCGCGATCAGTGCGTTCCGGCTCTTTTGCTGCAGCTTGCGGACTGCCTGGCGTTCCAGAACCGCCGCCTGCGGGTAGGCTGAAGGCAGAAACCCGCCGGCGCGCTCCAGCACCGAACTCAGCCGTTCGCCGGGCGCAATCCCGTAAGTGCCCGGATGCCGGACTTCGCCGCTGATGGTGATCGAGGCCCCGATATCGTTCCATCCTGGGAGTTGCTTCACGGCCAGAACATCTCCGTCATGCAGCACCGGGTTATCCTTACCGTCGAGCGCTCCGGCCAGGTTGATTTCCCGGTGCACGCCCATCTCCGGGTGAAGCCCCCAAACGTTGTAGCTGGTCAGGTCGGCGGCGCGGGTATCGGCGCTGCGTTTCAGCCCGCCGGCCAGGTGAACGAGGTCGCTGATGTGCAGGTTGGTGGTCAGGGGGAAGCGCCCGGGACGGTCCACGGCGCCCTCGACGTAGACGCTCGGCGGATCGGCCTTTATAGGGTTACGCTGCACCAGAATCCGGTCGCGCGGCCGCAAGAGCACGTTTTGAAGCGGGTCGCCGGCAATCGCTTTGCCGAGGTTCAGGCTCATGATGGTGAGCTTGCCGTCCGGCAGGCTGCGCACCAGTTGCGCCGAGCCCAGGAAGGCGTCCCGGCTAACGCCCCCGGCCTGGTAGATCGCGTCGCGAACGTGCACAACCCCCGAGGTAATGTAAGTTCCCGGGTCGCGCACCGCGCCGCCCACCGTTACCGTGGGTGGAGCGGTGAAATCAAAGCGGCCGAAGATCCGGACCGTATCCAGCGGCCGCAGCAGCGGAGAAGACCCGGGATGGGCCAGCGCCCGGGCGAGATCGAAACTCTTCACCACCGGGTGGTCGTCGGGAGGGTTCAGACGGATGATTTCCGCGTAGCCCAGCGCCGGCTGAGGCAGCAGGTCGGAGTAAGAAGGGATCAGGTCGGCGAGGCGCATACCGGGATGGTAGGAGTAGCGTCCCGGCTTCAAGACATGCCCTTCGAGATAAAGGGCGTTCCGGTTGTAGGGCGCGATGGGAGAGATCCGGATCACGTCGCCGTCGTGGACCTCAAACGATTGAAGCTGCCGGTTGATCGATGCCGAGCCGTTGAGATGGCGAATGTTCAGGCTCAGCATCGTCCGCTTGCTATGGGCCACCACGCGCTCCACTTCGATCTGCCGCAGGGCGGCGGTGGGCAGAATGCCTCCGGCCAGATGAAGCACCTGTGCGAGCGTTTTCTCCCCGTTCAGTTCGTAAATTGCGGGGCGCCGGACCATGCCCTCCACCGTGACCTTCGGCCCCACCGGCGGCACCAGGATCGTGTCGCCGTTTTCAAGCCGCGCCAGGCCGGTCCGAACCCCGTGAAGCAGCAGGTCGTAAAGGTCCACCCTCTCAACCAGCTTCTTGCCGCGCCAATGCTCCACCCGGCGCAGCGACCCGTCGCGCGAGGGCCCGCCGGCCGCAAGCAGCGCGTTCAGGGGTGTCGAAAGCGAGCTGATATCGTAGGCGCCGGGGTCTCGAACTTCACCCACCACGTAAACGCGCACCGTCCTCAGGCGGTCGAGCGAAACGTCGGCCGAAACATTCCGGAACTGCGTCCCCAAAACCTTCTGAACCCTTTGCTGCACTTCCGATAAACTGTCTCCGCTCACCATCAAGGGGCCCACCTCCGGAATCGACACCCGTCCCTCGCGGTCCACCACGCGGTAGAGCCGCTTCGACACACTTCCCCACAGGCTGATCGTCAGCGCGTCCCCCGGCCCCACGATGTAACCAGGCCCGGCGGGAACATCCATCGGCAATTCGCCCGTGGCAGGCGGCGGATTTCGAAACACCTCCAGCCCGAAACGATGCAGCTTGGGAGAATGCGCCGACACCTGTTCGTAGAGGTCGTAAAGCGAAGGAATATCCGAATACGGGTTCGGCCGGTGAACCATGCGGGGGCGCAGCGACCGCCGCCGGTACCTGTTGCCGTTTTCCCGGTCGTAGGGCGAGAACCGCCCGGGCTTCCACCAGGGATTTTGCGGGTAAGTCCCGAATGACGTCCCTTGAGTCCCATACCGCCGCGCCATTCCGTTGGAGTTTGATTCCGGACGCAACGCCATCGCAGGGTTATTGGGCAAGTTGCCGGTGGACATCAAGCCGTTGTCAGCCTGTTCCTCGCCCGCGCCAAGTGAGGATTGGTCTACCCCAAACGTGTTCTGCCCATAATTCAAACCGGTCCCGAAGTTATCCTGGCCGTTTTGCATTGAGCGGCCCGATAGTAAACCGCCGTTTTGAGCGCTCTCGCCGCCAGGTAGCGTCTGGCCGGTCTGCTGAAGATGCAGGGGCTGGGAATTCGGACGATTCAAAGGACCACCGGGTGTTGCGGGCAAGGGCTCCGGCTCGGCTGGTTCAGGCATCGGCGCGATTTGCTGGTTCCCGTACGGGTTCCGGTTTAGGCGCTGCGGTCCCGGATTGTTGGGGGAATAGGACGGGGACATTGCCGGGTAAGCCGCCGGAGGTTGCTGGGGAGAGGAAGGCTGTTGCAATCTTTTCAGCTCCGCCTGAAGCTCCAGCCTCTGCCGCACCCACAGTTCCGACTTCGGATTAACCTCGGGCTCGAAATACCCGTAGCGCTGAAGGACCCGGGTGGCGACGGCGCGAAATTGCAGGTCTTTTTCCAGGCGACTAAAAATTCCCTGGACGCTCATGCTGCTGGCATCCACCAATTGGCCGTGGTCGGTGGCGTCGCGCGCCACCCAGCGTTGCAGTTCCACCAGCAAGCCGGGTCTTTTGCGCAGAATAGCTTCAATTTCCCTGGCCGGGGCCGCAATGTAATTGCTGTTTTCAAGCGCCAGGTCGGAAGGAGGCACCGACCCCGAGTGATGGGATCTCGGCCCGCTCTGCGGCTTCGCCGCGGGACAAACCACTGCCAGGGCTACGAGCAGCGCGGCCAGTCTGAGGCATCCCGCGTGCCTGGCCACGCTTTGCAACCCACCGGTAAATCCAATTCTCACTGAATCCATCCCTGGTGGCTGGAGTCCTGCCCCGGACGGCTCCCGCCCTCGTCAGGAGCCTCCACATCAGCCCCATTCACGTCGAGCGCAGCCCAAAAGAAAACCGTATCCTCCCGCCCCGGCTCCGGAGCGGGAATGCGGATCGAGGGAAAAACCGCGAGCTTATTGGAAGGCCCGGCGGCGCGGACCCGACAAGAGTCTGCCGGTGAAGGCCCGCCTCGAATCCGCCTGCGGACCCATCTGCGCAATTTCAGAACAAACCTGGTAACTTTTCTGCTCATAACGGCCTCCGCCATCATGACCAATATCGGCAGGCAGACAGCAAGCCGTGAGACGATTGTCCAAAGGGCAGGCGCCGCACGTCCGCGAAGGCGCTGAAACTTTCGGCGCCCCTTGGCGGACTTCTTTTCTGCGGGTAATGCCGCAAGAAAACATCCGCGCGCGGCTGTCCATCCATCGCGAGTTTTTTGTTGATGTCCTGAAACGACGTGATAAGCTCACGGGCGGGCGGGGCCTGAACCGTTGAGGATTGATGAAACAGCCGCGTTTCTGAACGCAGGCGCAAACCCCCGTGAAAGGAAGATTGATAAGGTGACAAAACGCATCGGCCGCAGATCGTTTTTGAAGAAATCGAGCGGTGCGGCGCTGGGCGCCGCGGCCGTGACACTGCTGGGTTCGGAGCGAGGCAAGGCCGCAGGCACAACGGCTTTCCGCAGCGATTGGCCGGCGCAGGTCGAGCGTCCCTGGCCGGGTCCCGAGTACTGGAGCAATCCCCTCGAAGACTGGCGCATTCGGAACGGCCGCCTTGAATGCATCGCCGCCGGAGGCGACCGCAACGTTTTCTTGCTCACGCGTGAAGTGGCGGCGCGCGAAGGAACCTTCACCATGAGCGTGCGCCTGGGACGGCTGGAAGGCAACACGCAGCGGCTCGATCAGGGTTTTGCGGGCTTCCGCGTGGGCATCAAAAGTTTCGTCGACGATTACCGCGCGCGCGCCATCCACGGGCGCGGCATGAACGCGGGTCTCACCGCCGACGGCAGACTCTTCATCGGCAAAGTTCAGGCCGCTGCCCCGCGCGTCGACCTCGACCAGGAATTGCGCCTGGGCCTTGAGGCTCAACCTTCCCGCACGGGCTATCGGGTTGTGCTGCGCGTTGCCGGCTCCGGAGGAGAGCGCCTTGCCGAAACAGTCCGGCAGGTCCCTGCCGACTGGCTCACGGGCGGCGTGGCGGTGGTTGCAAGCTCCAGCGAACTGAAGCCGACGCCGCAGCCGCTGGGCAAGCTGACCGGCTATAAGTTCTATCCGCCGGACCAGGAACGAGGCGGCACGATGCGCTTCTGGTTTGCCGACTGGACGCTTGGCGGGAGCAAAGTGGACGCGCACCCGGAGCGCGCCTACGGACCCATCCTGTTTTCGCTTTATACGCTGAGCCGGGGCACGCTCAAACTCTCCGCGCAGTTTCCGCCGCTTGGCGACGCGCCCCGCGAGGCTCGCCTGCAAGTCCGCAACGGAGGCAAGCGCTGGAAAACGGTCTCGACCGCTGAGATTGACCCGGACGCCTGGAACGCGGTCTTTCGCGTCCCTTCCTGGAACGACGCCAAAGACCATCTCTATCGCGTGGTGTACGCCCTGCCGGATGCGGCCGGCAAACTGCGGCGGCACACCTACGAAGGCACCATCCGCAAAGATCCCAAGGGCAGGAATGAAATCACGGTGGGGCTGCTCACCTGCATCTGGGACATGGGTTTTCCGCACTCGGAATTTACTCGCCACCTCGGCTGGCACAAGCCGGACGTCCTGCTCTGGACCGGCGACCAGGTCTACGGACCCGTCGGCGGCTTCGGAGCCATGGGCACGCGCGACCCAAAACTGCTGGTCCCCTCCATGCTCGACTACCTGCGCAAGTGGTACGTCTTTGGCTGGGGCGTGCGCGACATGGTGCGCAACATTCCGTCCGTCTGCATACCGGACGATCACGACATGTTCCACGGCAACCTTTGGGGATGCGGCGGCCGACCGACCGACCCAAGCCTCCCGCTCAACGGCTACGCGGCGCAGGATTCGGGCGGCTACAAGATGCCGGCCCGGTGGGTCAACATGGCGCAGCGGGCGCAGACCTCGCACCTGCCTGATCCGTTTGATCCTACGCCGGTGCTGCAGGGCATCACGGTCTACTACACCGAGCTGCGCTGGGGCGGACTGAGTTTTGCCATCCTTGAAGACCGCAAGTGGAAATCCGCTCCCAAAATCCAGGTGCCCCAGGCGCACATCATCAACGGTTTCCCGGCCAACCCGCGCTGGAACGCGCGCAAGAGCGACGTTCCCACGGCGGAGTTGCTGGGCCAGCGGCAGCTCGATTTTCTGGAATCCTGGGCGGCCGACTGGTCGGGCGGCGTGTGGATGAAGTTCGCCGTCTCGCAGACGCGCTTCGCCTGCCTGCAGACCACCCCCACCGGCAACCCCGACGACAATATCGATCCCAAGCTGCCCATTCTGCCCGTGGGCGAATACCCTCCCGATGACTGGATGATGGCCGACCATGATTCCGACGGCTGGCCCCAACACGGCCGCAACGACGCCATTCGCAAATGGCGCAAGGCCTTCGCCATGCATCTGAGCGGCGACCAGCACCTGGGCACAACCTCGCATTACGGCATCGAGGAATTCCGCGACGGCGTCTATGAAGTCTGCACGCCGGCGATTTCGAACCTGTGGCCGCGCCGATGGTGCCCGCCCGAACCGGGCGCCGAACCGCTGCCGGGCAAGCGCAATACGGGCGGATATCACGACCGCTTCGGCAACGCCATCTCGGTGCTGGCGGTCGCGAATCCTCACCAGTACCCGGGCCCGGGTCTCGAAGGACTTCGATACCGCGCGACGGGTTATTCGATCTTGCGCTGCAACCGTTCCACGCGCGAGGTGAGGGTTGAAATGTGGCCGCGCTGGGTGGACCCCTCCCAACCCGGAGCCAGGCCCTACGACGGCTGGCCGGTCACCGTCCGGCAGCTTGACAACGGATTGCACGGCGCCCGATGGCAGCTTGACCCGATTGAAACTCCCGGCCATCCTGATTCGGTGGTCCAGGTGCGGAGGGAATCGGACGGCAGCGTGGTTTACACCTTGCGGGCAAGCGGCGAATCGTTCACTCCGCTGGTGCGCGAGCCGGGCACTTACACCGTGGTTGCCTTCGACCCGGACGGCGGTTACCGGCAGCAGTGGAAAGGACTGGTGGCTCACAGAGTTTAGCGAAGTTCTGCCGCCAGGCGAAGCACGAGCAAGCCTTCCCACGAGGAACGCAAAGAAGCAAACAACACTTCCAGGGAGCAAACGTATGGATAACCAACACAGCGCACACGGGCCATCGCGAAGAGACTTTCTGGCCGCAAGTCTGGGCA
>CAYWMN010000012.1:25789-28772 GCA_964459065.1 uncultured Acidobacteriota bacterium
CTGCGGGCCTCGGCAGCCTGGCGGCAGCGGGCCTTGTCCCGGCAAGGAGCCTCGCAAGCGGAGGCAGCAACGGCAGGCCCAACATCCTGATCATTCTCACCGACCAGGAGCGTGAAGACATTCCGCGCCACCTCATGCACCTGCCCAATCGGGAAGCTCTCGAATCCCACGGCATTCGTTTCACTCACGCGTTCTGCACGGCACCCCAGTGTTCGGCCTCAAGGGCTGCGATGATGACCGGCCTTTATCCCCACCAGGCGGGGGTGGTGACCAACGTCGACAAGTCCTCGCTGGGCCGGGCCTTATCCACCAGGATTCCCACGCTCGGCACAGCCTTCCAGCGGGCGGGCTACAAGACCGCCTACCTGGGCAAGTGGCACCTGCGCGACGGCCTCGGCAGCGGCTGCCCCGCCGGCAACCCCGCCTGCGGCTTGCGGGCCTATGGATTTGATGACTACCACTTTGCCTCGGGAGCGCAGCTTGCCAGCGCTGCGGCCGACTGGATCAGCAAGCGGCCTCCGGAGCCCTGGCTGCTGATCGTCAGCTTTCCCTACATCCCGCACAACATGTACACGGCCGCCCGCAAGATCAGCCGGGTCAAGATCCGTCCGGGCGTGAAGCTGCCGGAAAATTTTGACGACAATCTCCGCTTGAAGCCACCGCCGCAGGAGCAGTTCCTCGAGCGCGACCAGGGCCGGGTCTCGCTTAAGTGGACTAAGGACGACTGGCTGCGCTACCGGACTTACTACCTGACACTGATTGAGGAAGCGGACCGGTACGTGGGCGTCATTCTGAACGCACTGGGCTCGACAGGCCGCACCGATGACACGGTTGTCGTCTACAGCTCCGACCATGGCGATATGGGCGGCGCTCATCATCTGCCCTTCAAGGGTCCGTTTATGTACGACGAGCTGCTCCGGGTGCCGCTCACCATCTCCAGCCCGAGGCTGTTTGCCAAACCCGTCGAGAGCGGCTCGCTGGCAAGCACCTTGAGCCTGGCGCCCACCCTCTGCTCGATCGCCGGAATCCGTTGGCCCACGGCCTTGCCGGGCAAAGATCTTTCCCTGCTGTTCCGCTATCCGCGTGAGACCCTTCAGGCGGAGATCTTTGCCGAGTATTACAGCAAACAGCATTGGGTGAACCCCATCCGGACCATCCGAACGCAGGACTGGAAGTACAACCTCTACGTAGCGCCGGGGCAGGAGCTTTACGATGAGCTTTACCACCTTCGTGATGATCCGGGAGAGTTGCGCAACCTCACCCGGAACTCTTCGTATGGAAATGTCCGCAAGGATTTGCGCCATCGTCTTCTGGCATGGAGAAAGCAAACGCGCGACCCGCTCTTGTAGCGGGCCGGCCCAAGGTTGAGTTTTGGCCGCAGGCTGTGCCACAATGCCGGGTCGGAAGCAGCGCCCGGATCGCGGCGGCATCCTGCAATCCGCCCTATTGAAGATCGACTCCGTCCCGCAAGCGAGGTGAATGCGATGCGAACAAAGCTTTTGATGCTCATGATGTGCGCCGCCCTGGCAACCTGCGCCGGCGCGCGCGGCAATCCGCCTTCCGGCTCGAAGCCGGCAACGCCCGCCAAGGCTCAAAAGGCGGCTCCTGCGGCTGAAGCGTTCCCCTGAATTCACAAGATCAAGCACGTGATCTGGATCATTCAGGAGAACCGCAGCTACGACAACTACTTCGGCACCTACCCGGGCGCCGACGGCTTTCCGCCATCGACTTGCCTTCCGGTCACGCCCGGCAGCACGAAGTGCATCAAGCCTTTCCACATGCCCAAAGGCGAGCCCGTCTACGATCTGCATCACGGATGGCAGAACGAACATGAAGCCTGGGATGCCGGCCGCATGGACGGCTTTGTGTGGGCCGAAGGCTCGCCCTTCACCATGGCCTATCTGGACGACCGCGACATCCCCAACTACTGGGCCTACGCGCGGCACTACACGCTCTGCGACCGCTTCTTCAGCTCGGAGATGAGCGAGAGCCTCACCAATCACCTCTATTCGGTCGCGGCGCAGTCGGGAGGACTGATTGGCGGGCTCAGCAGCGTTAAGCAGATCGAAGAAGTGCTGGGTGAAAAAGGCGGCTTCAACTTCGCCTCCATGGTCAAGTCGTTTACCAAGGCGCACGTCTCCTGGAAGTATTATGTCGAGACGCGCCCCATCACGCCGAGCCATGAAACCTTCGGCGTGATCCCGTCCGTGTGGTGGGGCGCACCCAAGAAGTTCTCCCTGTGGAATCCGCTGGCAGGCTTCAAGGCGATTCGCGAAGACCCCAACAAGATGAAGAACCTGGTCGATTTGAAAGAATACTTCCACGATCTCAAGGCCGGAACGCTTCCCGATGTCTGCTGGATTGTTCCCACGTTTGAAGACAGCGAGCATCCGCCGGAGTCTCTGGCGCCGGTGGCGCGCGGCATGTGGTACGTCACCAACCTCATCAACGCGCTGATGAAGAGCCCCTACTGGAAAGACAGCGTGGTGTTCCTCACCTGGGACGACTACGGAGGCTTCTACGATCACGTTCCGCCGCCCATCGTCGACGCGTTCGGATACGGGCCGCGGGTTCCCACGCTGATCATTTCGCCCTACGCCAAGGCGGACTACGTCTCGCACTTCACCTACGACTTCACCTCGATGCTGCGGTTCATCGAAGACCGCTGGAACCTTCCGCCGCTTACCCAGCGCGACGCTCACGCCGACGGCATGGAGGACTGCTTCGACTTCAACCAGGCTCCGCTGCCCACGCTCACCTTCCCACTGCCGAAGAAGCTGCCCAGGCCCGAGCGCGTCATGTACCATTTCTATCAGCCCTACGTGCCGCCGCCGGAAGTGATTCGCTATCCGCAGCGCCACCTCCCCAAAAAGAAGCCGCACGGAGCGGTTCAATAGTTCCGGGCGATCGCCGCAGAGCCTCGCCCAGTCCTCGATGGGACGGGCCGGGCGCTCGGCGCGGGACGCAACCCAATAGCGCAACA
>CAYWMN010000013.1:0-23336 GCA_964459065.1 uncultured Acidobacteriota bacterium
TCCCAATTCTGCCAGCACGATTTCAGTGGAGTATTTAAGCTGCGGCGTTTTCAGTACCTCCAGATATTCATGCAGGGGATCGAGCAAGCGTCTCCCCGCCAGCGCCACTCCGCCACCCAGAATGACCCTGTCCGGGTTCAGAATGCGGATGGCTGTCAGTAATCCCCTCGCCAGCCACCGGGCGGCTTCCCGGACGACGAAAGCTGCTCCTTTTTCACCCTCCGCCGCCGCCCGAAAAATCGTTTCGGCCGTTATCGCGCCTGGATCGCCGGACGCCAGCTTAATTGTTTGCGCAAAAACGTCGGGGTTGTTCTTTGCCAATTCGCGGCCGCGGCGCCCGATGGCGGTTCCTGAACAAAGGCTTTCAAGGCATCCCCGGCCTCCGCAGGAGCAGGGCGCGCCGGCATCCGACAGCGGAATGTGTCCTAACTCCCCGGCCAGGCTGTCGCGGCCGTGGAGCAACTTCCCCTCACAGACCACGCCACCCCCGATGCCGGTGCTGATGGTCACGTACACGATGGAATGGGTGCCGCGCCCGGCGCCGTACCGAAACTCCCCCAAAGCGCCGGCATTGGCATCGTTATCGACAAGGCAGTTCAGGTGGAGCTTTTCTTTGATCCATCGAGCGAGATCAAAATCCTGCCAGCCGGAAACATGGACGGAACTGACCCGCTGCCGCTCGTAATCGACGGGGCCGCCAAAGCTGATTCCGCAGGCTTCAACCTGCCCGTCCGCTTTTGCGATCAGGGCCTGCGAGCGCTCGTAAATCTCCCTCAGCATCCATTCGCGCCCGCCCGCCGAATCGGTTCGGCCTTCTGAGCGCAGCAGGGGTTCCCCTTGCCGGCCGAAAATTCCGAGGCGAAAATTATTGCCGCCGATGTCGATGCCAAGCACACTGGCCATTTTTCGTAGATTCCTTGCCTAACCTGTTTTCGGTCGAACGCTGGCTGGTCTTACAGACTAGCCGGAATTCCGGCGGATGTCGCGGTGCTGTGTTTTAATTTGGTACCCTTCGTCTTGCAGGATGCCCGAAATGCGTTCAGCGAGAGCAACCGAACGGTGGTGGCCGCCGGTGCATCCGATGGCAACCGTCAGGTAGCTTTTGCCCTCGCGGATATAGTGGGGAAGCAAATAGAGCAGAAGGTCCTTGAGCCGGGAAATCAACTCGCCGGTTTCCCGGTGGGAATCCATATACCGTTGCACCGCAGGGTGGCGCCCCGTCTTCCGGCGCAGATTGGTAACGTAGTTGGGGTTTGGCAGGTACCGGACGTCGAAGACTAAATCCGCATCCGGTGGAACTCCGAAGCGGAAGCCGAAGGATACCACGGAAACCAACATCGTTTTGTGCCCCTGCTCGCCAAACCGGTCCTGAATGAAGGCTCGCAGCTCGTGCACGTTCATTTGGCTGGTGTCGACGGTGGCGTCAGCGAGATGCCGCATCGGTTTCAGCAAAGAGCGCTCAAGCCGAATGCCTTCTCGCACTGGCAGATTAGGGCCCAGCGGGTGCGGGCGCCGCGTTTCTTCAAACCTCCGGATCAGGGTTTGGTCCGTGGCTTCCAGGAAAAGCAGGGAGAGCTTCAGCCGCTTCTGGTCCAGTTTTTGATAAGTTACGGGAAGTTCGCTCAGCGCCTCACCTTCCCGGATGTCAACCACTACGGCGGCCTGCTTGATCCGGCTCTCCGGCGCCGAACAGAGGTCCGCAAACTTGAGAATCAAGTCAACGGGCAGGTTGTCAACGCAATGGTATCCGAGATCCTCAAAGGCTTTGAGAGCCGAGCCCTTTCCTGAGCCACTGAGTCCGGTGATGACAACAAGCCGGGGATGCGCGGTTTTGGCGCGGGTCTTTTTCATGGAAACCATTCCAGCCGAATCGCCCCCTTGAAACCGGGCTTCGAGGCCCGGAATGGCCTAGGGGCGATTCGCCTTTCTTGGAGTCTTACGGTTCAGGTTCGATTAAGCCCAAGTTCCCGTCGGGACGTCGATAGACCACGTTCACCCTTTCGGTTTGGGAATTGCGGAATACCACCACGCCGCTCGCAACCGTTTCCAAGGTCTCGATGGCTTCCTCAAGGGTCAATGGCTTTACGGGAAGTCTTTCAGACTCAACAACCTTGGGTTTTTCCAAGTCGCTCTGCGAGCCCCCGATGATATTCAGAAGAACTGTTGAGGTTGGGCTGGGACGGCGCTTGATGGTGCGGCGCCGCTCGAGCCATCGCACGGCCTGCCGCTCCACTTTATCGAGCGCCCCTTTGATGGCGCTTCGGGCATCCTCCGCTTCCAGGGTGCCGACCAGCGTTTGGCTTCCGACCGTGAGAGTTATTTCGGCGGTGTGCCGGCGTTTCTCACGCGTCAGGATGATATGCAGCTTGAGATGGCCCGGGAGCAGGCGCTTCAGCTTGCCGAGATGCTCGTGCGTATACTCCTGTAGTTTTGGAGTAACGTCCATCCTCCGGCCGGTGAAATCCACTTCCATAGGGGTACCTCCTTGGGCGAAATCGGAAATGAGCGTGGTGGAAGCAGTCGTCATTTTCTTACCCGGCGCTGGTGGGTGCTGGGAATTTTCATGTCTTCGCGATATTTGGCGACGGTCCGGCGTGTCACATTGTAGCCCATTTCATGAAGGCTTCGCATGATCTGCTCGTCGGTCATCGGCCGGGTAGGGTCTTCTTCCTGAATGATCTTTTTCACAATCCGCTTCAGGCGGATCAGCGAGGTGTTCCCGCCGGCGGGTCCCTGGACGGATTCGGAAAAGAAATACCGCAACTCGTAGACGCCCTGGGGCGTATGGGCGTATTTGTTTGAAACCGCGCGGCTGACCGTTGAGGGGTGGACGCCGACTTCTTCCGCGACCTCCTTGATCATCATCGGCCGCAGATAGTCGATTCCCTTTTCCAGGAATTCACCCTGCCGGCGGATAATCGCTTCGCAGACACGAACAATGGTGTGTTTGCGCTGCTCGATGTTCTTGATGAACTGCAAGGCGGAGTTGCATCGCTCTTTCACGTAGCTCCGAACTTCTCGAGTCGCGGCTTGGTCATTGAGCAGGCGGCGGTAATGGCGGCTGAGCCGCAACTGCGGTAATCCATCCTCATCCAGGCGGATCGCGTAACCTTCGCTGGTCTTGACAAAAAAGATGTCCGGTTCAATCAAGCGCGGCTGCGATTTGTTATAGCGCTGGCCGGGGCGGGGATCGAGCTTGCGGATCAGTTCGATCGCCTTTTCAACCACCTGCAGGGAGCGGCCAAGCGCCCGGGCGATCTCGCGGTGGTGTTTGTTCTGCAGCAGCTTCAAATGGTCCGAGACGATTTGTGCGGCCAGGGTGTTTTCCGGGGCGAGAGTGCGAAGCTGGATCAGAAGGCATTCCCGCACATTCCGGGCCGCCACTCCCAAAGGATCGAATTCCTGAACCAGGGAGAGCGCCACTTCGACATCCTGGAGGGTGTGCCCGCCGGTTTCAGCAATTTCCTCAAGTTCGGGGGTTAAGTATCCGTCTTCGTTGAGATTGCCGATAATCGAATGCGCCGCCTCGTTCACTTCTTTTGAACAAGTGGTCAGGCTCAATTGCCATTCCAGGTGGTCCGTTAAGGTTGAGGCCTGAGCAAGAAAATTCTCAAAGGAAGGCTTCTCGTAGGCTTCTCCGGCCGGAGCCCGAAAGCCGGGATCCAGGTAATCCCGGAAGAAGGATCCAAAGTCGATCTCTTCAAACGAGTCGTGGCTACCGTTTGCCGAAGGATCGTCTTCAGGGGAAGATTCCGAGTCCTTTCTTCCCTCAATCTTTTGAGAAACTTCCTCAATGGAAGGAACGTCTTCAGGGACTTCTTCGAGGACTGGGTTGGCGGCCATTTCCTCGTTGATCATGTCGCGTAATTCCAGCTTGTTCAGCGCCAGGACGCTGACCATTTGAACCAGGCCGGGCGTCAGCACTTGCTTCTGCGCCACCTTGAGGTTCAGACCAATTCTAGGTTGAGACCCGCCCATCAAACCACCAGTTGAAAGTTATCCCCGAGATAAATGCGTTTCACTTCAGGATCGTTCCCGAGCTCTTCCGGCGACCCGGCGCGGAAGATTCGGCCGTTGTTGATGATATATGCCCGGTCGGTTACCCGAAGCGTTTCTCGAACATTGTGATCGGTTACCAGGATTCCGATACCCTTCTTTTTGAGCCGGACAATGATTTGTTGAATGTCCAGCACGGTCAGAGGGTCAATGCCGGAAAAAGGCTCATCCAGAAGTATAAACGAAGGCATGATGACCAGGGAACGTGCAATTTCAACCCGGCGGCGCTCTCCCCCGGAGAGCAGATAGCCGTGGCTGCGCCGGACCTGCTGAAGGCCCAGTTCCTCGATGAGTTCCTCAAGGCGTTCGCGACGCTGGTGGGCTGACAGAGGCAGCGTTTCGAGAACCGCCATGATGTTCTCTTCCACCGAGAGTTTTCTGAAGATGGAGGGTTCCTGCGGCAGGTAGCTGATGCCGCTTCTTGCCCGAAGGTACATGGGCAAATTGCTGATGTCCGCACCGTCGAGGAGAACCTGCCCGGAATCCGGATTGATGAGACCGACGATGATGTAGAAGGAAGTGGTTTTGCCGGCGCCGTTGGGGCCGAGAAGGCCGACGACCTCCCCTTGAGAGATGCTAAGGTTGATGTTATCAACAACTTTGCGACCTTTAAACGCTTTGTTCAGGTCGACTGTGGAGAGAGTATGCATGGTCGCTCATTGCGCGACACGGTGCTTTGTGACCGTAGGGGAATTGGGACCTCCGTCAATCAGCAACCTATCATCGTGGATGTAGAAAGTCAATCTCTGGCCGCTTGAGTAGCCCTTGTCGGCGTCATAAATCGCTGGAGGTCCGCCGGTCATGACGATCTTTCCCGTGTCGGCGTCGAAAGCGGCGCGGTCGCCGGTTGCGTATCGCCTGGGCTGAGTGACAACCACATGCCCTTCAGCCAGCGCGCGTTTGATCTGGGAATTGCCTCGCTCGCGCTTCTCTGAGAAGTAGACTTCCAGTCGGTCCGCTTGAAGTTTGGTGTCTTGCGTGTTCAGGACGACATGCCCGGAATAAAGAGCCTTGTGGCCCTCGTCAAAGTAGTTGAGCTGGTCGGCCTGGATGGTGACCGAACGGTTCCCGGGCTTGGCCTGCCTGTCCGCCTTGTCCTTGGCAGAAGGCTTGGGAGCGGGCGCCAATTGCGAGGTTGTTACTCGTGAGTCGGTAGTGACCCGCCGCTGATTTTTATACACGTTAAGGGATGAGGACTCCATCACATCCGTTCCCCGCCAAGCGCGGACATGGCCCTCATACCGGATGACCTGGCTGTTGCGGTCCGCCACCATGCGGTCCGCAACCACATTAATGGGCAACGAAGAACCCTTTTGCGGGTCATGGTGGACGGACTGCACCCGGCCCACTCCTTCGGCTATGCCGGACGCTACTTTAAGGATCACCTCATCGGCTTGCGCGCGGGTCGTCTGGTTCCAAACCTGCGGATGGCCTGAAAGAACCAGCAATTGTTTGGGCACGGAATCGTGCGCTTTTTCTGCCACGGCTTCAAAGTCGCTGTTGCGGAAGTGGAAATTCCCCCACTGGACAACGGATTTAAGCGTTCCTGTGGCCGGGTCAAAAATGGCCAACAGCTCCCTTGCCGCGGCGACAGAAGGATTTGGGTTCGAAGCTTTGGGAGGTGCTGCAACAACAATATTTGTCCCGTTTGTTCCGCGAAGCGTCGCAAGGCGGTTTGCCGGGGTAAAAGTCATCAGGAACCGGTGGGCCGTGACGGTTCGCCGGCCTGCGCCAGAGCCTTCAGGAAAAAGCACGATGCTGCCTGGATCCAGGGTCTTCGCTTCCTGGAGACTTTTCCCTCCGGGCCGAAAGGTAAAATCAATGGCTTCGGTGGCGAGCTCTGCCTTTGAAATTTTTCCACCGAAAGTCCCGGCCTGCGCGGAAGGCTGCGCCTTGTGTTGAGGCTGGATTAGGGTCAGGTTCACCTTTCCTACCGCTTTGCCGTTCGCCGGGACCTGGCCCGGGCCCGAAAAGTTGATCTGCAGCTCATGCGCCACGAATCGGGTGATTCCGCCCTTCCGCAAGAATTCTCCCCGGACGCTGCCATCCGCCACGAGTGTGCGCAGGTGGCCGCTTTGGGGATCGAGGTTGCTTTTTAAGACGTCCGCCTGCAAATCCATGGGCTGTTCAGGCATTCGGACGGAAGCGTGAGCTTTCCCCTCCATAAGAATTTCTGTGATGCGGTTATGGGCATTGAGCATGACAACGCCCTGCTCAGCCGTGACGGTGCGATTGCCCTGGCGGACGTGGACCGGCCCCCATAGCTGCGCCTTTTTCCCGGCATCGTCATAACGCAGACGGCTGGCGGAAAGCTCCACGGGCAAGTTCTGGCGCCCATTGCGCGCGGGCTGAAACTTCGCCTTCACGTCCTCCTTCAGTACGATTTCGCCCTTGCCGGCCTCATAACTCAGCCCACGAGCCGACCCGGAGACATCGCCCAAATGGAAACGAACCGCGGTGTCACTTTCAAGCAGCCGAGCGTGATTCCTGGAAGATACATTTGAAGTGTTGATGATGATCGATTGGCTGGTTGGGACCGCTTCAGGAGCCTTTCCCTTTTGCGCGCCGGGCGCGGGGGCTTGCCGGGAGGGCGGCTTGGAGGCGTTCAGGATCAACTCGACGGTGCCCGGGGTGGATAGATTGTTCGTCTTGCGATTGTATTCTCCCTCTTCGGTTCGCAGCACGTCATAGCGGTTGCCCGACCGGCCGTAGAATTCAACATTCACGTCTTTCAAGACCGTCGCGCCACCCTTTTTCATGGCGAGGGTGCGAGCGGCATGGATGGTAAAGACCGCGCGCCCTGCCTCCGTGCGGGTAAAAGTAAAGCCGGAAAGTTGCTGATTGACGTTTTGAGGAATTGGGGGCGCAGGTGCCAGGGTTTTCCGCCGGTTGGCGCTTTCGCGCCAGTAGCTCAGGATGACGACTCCCAGGGTCACGAGCAGGCTCCCGACAATCACCCTCCGCGCCCACAGCTTGCGCCGAGCCCGCTGCCGGATTTCGCGTTCCAGAATGTCGCGCTTTTTCACCACCATTACAATTTTATACCCCGGGGGGTGTCTCTTTGTCCGACTTCTTGAACTGGATTACCTTGGGCTGGGGCGCAGATCCTTGATGCCCATTTGGAGTGAAGTGACGCCCTGATAGACGTTCTCACCGAGCGTAAACGCCATGTCCACTGAATCGCCGGGCCGGAGTGTACGTGCGTGCTGAGCCTGGTTCCAGCCGATAGCGTCGAAAACCTTTCCGTCATTTCCCACTTTCAGTTTTAGATGCTTTTCTCCCACGACGCGCGGCGGAAGTTCCAGGCGCAGGCCGCGGGCAAGGTAAACCGGGGTGGGGTTGCCGAGGCCGAAAGGTTCCATCTTTTTTAGCTCCTCGTAGAGGGGCCAGCCGATCTGGTTGAGATCAACTTCGGTGTGAATCTGCAAGACAGGTTCCAGATCCTCCGGGGAAAGGACCGAGCGGGCGTACTCCTCAAAGCGGGATTCCAACTGGCCAATCAGGCTGGATGGCAGCGTGAATCCGGCGGCGGCGCGGTGCCCGCCGAACCGCTCGAAAAGATCCTGACAGGCTGTCAGCGCGTTCAGAAGGTGAAAATTTGAAATGGATCTTCCCGATCCCTGACCGGTTCCGTTTTCCATGCCGATAACGAGCGTTGGACGGTAGGCGCGCTCGACGACTCGCTGAGCCACAATGCCCAGAACCCCTCGGTGCCAGCCTTGACCCGCAAAGACCAGGCTGTAGCGATTGGAAAGCTCCGACTGCTTTTTCAAGGTTCGGTCGATTTCATCCAGGATGGAAGTTTCAACCCGCTGGCGCTCGGCGTTCAGTTCATCGAGCGAACGCGCAAGTTCCCGGGCTTTCAGCGGGTCATTGGTTCTCAAGAGTTCGATGACAGCGACGGCGTCTTCCATCCGTCCCGCCGCATTCATGCGCGGGGCAACCCGGAAGGCGATATCGGCGGCGGTCGGTGCCTTGCCGCCAAGTCCCGCCACGTCCAAAAGGGCGTTCAGGCCGGGCTGCACCGGCTGCCTGAGCCCCTGGAGTCCAAACTTGGCGATAATCCGGTTTTCCCCTGTTAACGGGACCACGTCCGCGATGGTGCCGATGGCAACAATCTTTAAATAAGACCGGAGCAGAGCCTCGGACATCCGTTCGCCCACCAGCGCGTGCGCCAGCTTGAAAGCCACGCCCACGCCCGACAGGTTCTTGTCGGGATAGGCGCAATCGGGGCGGCGCGGGTTCAGAATGGCGCAGGCGGGGGGAAGGGAATCTTTGGGCAGGTGGTGGTCCGTAACGATGCAGTCAATTCCGAGTTCGCGGGCTCGCTCCAAAACCTCATGCTCGCGGATCCCGGTATCAACGCTGATGAGAACCTTGTAACCCTCGGTGGCGGCTCGCTCCACCACCGGCGAGCGCATCCCGTAACCCTCCCGCTGCCGATGGGGAATGTGGGCTTCCACCCTCGCTCCGAGCGATCCCAGCGCAGTGAGCAAGACCACGACAGCGGTGGTTCCATCGACGTCATAATCGCCGTAGATGAGAATCTTTTCCTTTTGGGCCACAGCGCGGCGTACCCGTGCAACCGCGGCATCCATGCCGGCCATCCGATAGGGATCATGCAGATGCGCGAGTCTGGGATTGAGAAATTGATGCGCGGTCTCGGGTTCTGTGATTCCGCGAAGAGCCAGAAGGCGGGCGACCAGCGGCGAAACGCCCAACTCGCGAACCAGTTTGTCAGCCTGATCGGTTTCTGCTGATGCCAATTGCCAACGCATGGTGATCGGATCATGGTGACAGGTTCACGGGACGGTTGCAAGGCCATTTGCCAGGCGCGGGGCCGCTCCTTGCGGGGTGAAAGTCCTGGCCGGAAGGGAAAGGACGTGAGGCGGGGCCGTTTGGCTGGAAATTAATTGATAATGCCGTTGCCGGCGAGCGCAATGTTGTCGCGCGTGCTGTTTTTGACCAGGTACATCGCCTCATCAGCCAGGTGCAGGAGTTCGCGCCGGGTGCGGGCATCATCGGGGAATCCGGCGATTCCGAAACTTGCCGTCACTTTGACGTTGAGGCCTTCTTTGACAAAAAAGATCCGGGAATTTAGCAATTCGCGAAGGCGGCGCACCACCATCAGCGCGTTGTGCTTGGAGGTTTGGGGCAGAAGCACCACGAACTCATCGCCGCCGTATCGAAAAGCATAGTCAATCAGGCGCAGATGTCCTTTGATCAGGTCGCCGATGAACCAAAGGAGTTTCGATCCCATAAGGTGGCCATGCGTATCATTGACCTGCTTGAAGTGGTCAAGGTCGATGAAGATGACCGAAAACTCATATCCATACCGTGTGGAACGGTAGATCTCCGCGTCTAAAACAAAATTGAGGTGGCGGGCGTTGTAAAGGGCCGTGCAGTCGTCGGTAATCGTCAGTTCGTGAATGCGCTTGACGTAGCGCGCGTTTTCGAGCGCGATGGCCGCGTAATCCGCCAGGTTCTTGAGAATCGGAATGTCTTCGTCGTGAAAGCGTTCCTTGTTTGTGGTGTTGACCAGTTCGATGACGCCCAGAATTTTTTCGCGGCCCTTGACCGGCACGCACACGATGGACCGGGCTTCGGGATGCGCTGACGCGTCTCCCCTCACCATGCGGCGCGAATCGGTTTTGATATCACTCACCAGGATCGGTTCGCCGTTCTCGGCTACCCAGCCGGCGATGCCTTCTCCCATCCTGACCCGGATGTCTTTGAGCTGGTTCGCATCGGTTCCAATGGCCATTTCGTAATAAAGTTCATGGGTTTTCTCGTCGAGCATGAGGAGCGACCAGGTGTCCGGCTGAAGAAAATCGCTGATCTTTTCCATGATCGTTTGCAGGATTTTCTGCAGGTCGAGGGTTGAGGCGAGGGCTTTCCCGACTTCGTGGAAAAGCGAGAGGCGTTCGATCTGCCGTTTAAGCTCGGTAATTTCGGTGTTTCGTTGTGTCATGAATAGTTGAGAGCTTAACAGTAATTCGACTCGTTGACGACAACAACATATCCCCGAACTTGCTTCAATACTCTTTTTCGGCGCTTTTTCCCTATTTGCTTAGACCAAACTTTTGAGGAACGAAGCGGGGCGGGGTGATTTTTCCCCTAGGGGAGGGCTGCCCGGAAATGATTGACAGGCATGGCAATAGCGAAATATCATAGGGGCAATTTGGGATTGGAGGGCGGTGATTGGGACAGGCCTGATGGGCTCTTTTGGCGAGAACCTTCGGCGTGAGCGGGAAATGCGTGGTGTGTCGCTGGAGGAAATCTCCGCCGCCACCAAGATCGGCGTTCGCTTCTTCAAAGCCATCGAAGACGAAGACTTCTCGAAACTGCCGGGCGGAATCTTCTCCCGTAGTTTTATCCGGGCCTATGCCCGGTACCTGGGGCTCGATGAAGATCCCCTGATCGCTGAATATCAGCTTGCCGCCAAAGCCAAAGGCGAAGAAGTCGATCTTTCACGACTTTCACTTCCTGTTTCCCATGCCAGCCGGAACCGCCGTCGCCGGTCTGCCTGGGTGGGGGCGGCGGTGGCGGTGCTGCTGCTGGTAGCCGGATACGGTCTATGGCGCCACTCGCAGAAATCCAAGGATCTGGCCTCGGTTGCGGTTAACCAAGTTGCTCCCAAGAAGGCATTGCCCTCTCCCCGCGCAAAGCCGCCCGCTTCGGCTCCCGCTCCTGCCGAGAAATCTTCAGATGGCTCGGTGGTTGCTCAAGGGCAGGAACCGGCGTCCCCTGCCGGGCAGCCGGCCGCAGGCGGCGTCCCTGCTGCTGCAACCGCCGCTGCCCCGCCGGCGGTTCAAGCGCCTGCCGAGACTGATTATGGCAATAGCCTGGTTCTCCAGGTTGCGACGACGGAACGCTCCTGGGTAGCGATTGATGCGGATGGCAAGACGGTCATGGAAGGGATCATGGCCCCACACCAACTGAAAACTTTCAAAGCGCAGAAGTCCTTTGACGTCCTGACCGGAAACGCCCAGGGGGTGATTCTCACTCTGAACGGCCGGACCCTCAAGCCGTTGGGCCGTGAGGGCGAAGTGAAGTCGATCCACCTGACTCGGGAAAACTTGAAAATACTGAAAGCTCCTTGAGGCGACGCCCATTCCTCACCGGATCATCGATACGCTGCGCGAAGGTCAAGCCCCTTTCCTCATCCGCCGCAAAGGGGCGGAAGGGAACCTGCCTGTCTCGCTGAATGAAAAGATCGAAATCCTGGCTATCCTGTCCGAAGACCCGGACGAGTCCATCCGCAATACAGCCTTCGCCACTTTTGAATCCTGGGACAGGGCTGAACTTGAGCAGGTTGTTTCCAATCCTGAGGCCTCCTCCTTTTTGCTCGAATTTGCCGCCCGCAATCTGATTTCCGAACGCAAGGAACTGGCTGCGGCGTTGCGCCGCAATACGGCACTTCCGAATCACTTGCGGGAATTGCTCGAAGGCGGCTCCGCGGAAGCTGTTCCTGGGCAGGATGCTGAACAATCACCGTTGCCGGATACTCACGGCGAGCCATCCGCCCAGCGGGATTCAGACCGTGAAACGCTGCTCCAGAAAATCAACCGCATGTCGGTGCCGCAAAAGGTCAATGCTGCCCTGATGGGAAGCCAGGAAGAAAGGTCCATTCTCGTTCACGACTCCAACAAGACGGTTTCGCGAGCCGTCCTTCAGTCGCCCAAACTGAGCGACCAGGAAATCGAAAGCATCGCTGCGATGAAAAATGTTAGCGACGAGATCCTCCGCCTGATGGCCATGAACCGCAAGTTTATGCGCAGCTACGCTGTCGTGCTTCATCTGGTCAATAACCCCCGGGCGCCCATCAGCGTGGGGCTTCCACTGGTGAACCGCTTGAATGATCGTGACTTGAAGGAACTCTCAAGAAATAAGAACGTTGCCGAGGTTCTGCGCAGCACGGCTTTGAAACTGGTCAAGCAGCGAGCCCATAAGGGCTGAAGGCATGCGCGGCTGCGGTTCTTAGCGGCTGCGAACGGCGGGCGGCAGGCTTCCGAGCACGCCATCCAGCAGTCGGGTGAGATTCTGCGAAGCCGCCTTTCCCGTTTCCAGCACTTCCTGGTGGCTGAGCGGTGATTTGGCGAGGCCTGCGGCCCGATTGGTGATCGTGGCGACCGCGAGCACTCGCAGGTTCATCTGCCGGGCCACGATCGCTTCTGGAACGGTGGACATCCCGACGGCGTCGGCGCCCAGGCGCTTGAGCGCCCGAATTTCCGCAGGCGTTTCGTAGTTGGGCCCGGCGAGGGCTGCATAAACGCCCTCAACGCATTTCAGCTGGCGAGACTTCGCCGCCTGGCGGGCCGCCCGGCGCAGCGGCGGGTCGTAGACGGCGCTCAGGTCAAGGAACCGCGGCCCCCAACGTTTATCGGCCATCCCTGCCAGCGGGCTCGGGCCCTGGAGATTGATGTGGTCGGAAAAGATCATCAGGCCGCCGGGGACTGCGCGCGGAGCGATTCCTCCCGCAGCGCAGGTCAGGATGAGAACCTCAATCCCTGCCAGCCCCAGCGCGCGAACCGGAAAGACCACTTCCGCCGGGCAATAGCCTTCATAAAGATGTACCCTGCCTTCCAGCACGGCTACCGGCAGCTTTCCCCAAAAGCCTACGTGCAACTTGCCCGCGTGTCCTTTGACGGCGGGAGAAGGGAAATGAGGAATGCGGCGGTAGGGAATCACGAGGGCGTCGTGTAGCCGGAGGGCGGCTTCACCCAGTCCCGAGCCGAGAACGATTCCCACGCGCGGAAATCGCGGCGCTCGACTGCCGAGATAACGCGCGGCTTGGGAGGCTTCCTGATAACCGAATTGGTTTGATAAGCGCATGGTTAGTGGATTAACAATCCCACGATGGCGGCGGAAAGGTAATTCGCCAGGGTTCCGGCAAGCAAGGCCCAGAAGCCCAGCCGCGCCAGGTCTCGCTTGCGAGAAGGAGCAAGCGCTCCGATTCCTCCAATCTGGATGCCGATGGACGCGAAGTTGGCAAATCCGCACAAAGCGTAAGTGGCAATGGTGAAAGAGCGCGCCGCAATGTGGCCTTTGAGCGGGCCCAGCAACGAAAAGGCCACAAACTCATTGAGCACCACCTTGGTGGCCAGCAGGTTCCCGACGGCGCGGGCGTCGTGCCACGGAACGCCCAGCAGCCAGGCGACGGGCGAAAGCGAATAACCAAAAATCGTTTGTAAGCTGGTATGGAACAGGCCTAGCACGCCGTTCGAGAGTCCGATCAGGGCGATAAAAGCAATCAGCATGGCGCCTACGTTCGCCGCCAGAAACAACCCGTCGAGGACGCCGTGCGAGATGGCGTCCAGCGCATTGACGTGCCGCTTTTCAAGCGCCAGGGTGACCTCTCCCGCGGTTTTGGGCCGGTTGATTTCAGGGATCAGCATCTTTGAGATCAGCATGGTTCCTGGCGCCGTCATCACAACGGCGGTCAGCAAGTTCCGTGCCTGGGCTCCGAACAGGATGTAGGCGCCCAGCACCGAACCTGCAATATGGGCCATACCCGCCGTCATCACCGTCATCAGCTCGGATTCAGTCAGCTCATCGAGGAACGGCCGGATGACCAGCGGGGCTTCTGTTTGTCCCATCACGATGCTGGCGGCGACTTCAAGCGACTCGGCGCCGCTGGTGCCCATCAGCTTGAACATGACCTTCCCCGCCAGCATCACCAGTGCCGGAAGGATGCGCAGATAGTAGAGAAGGGCAAAGAACGACGCCACGTAGATGATGAGCGGCAACGCCTGGAAGGCGAACACCATGCCCAGATGCCCTTTGGGATCGCCGAGCGGCCCAAAGACAAATTTTGATCCTTCGAATGAAAAGTGAAGGAACCACACTACCCCGGCCGAGGCTTTGCTGAGCAGCCAGTAGCCGGCCTCGGTGCGCAGGACGAACAGCGCAATCAGGAACTGTAAACCCAAACCCCACCCGACGATGCGCCAACGGATTGACTTGCGGTGGCGCGAGAGCGCATAGCACGTTCCGAGGATGACCGCTATGCCCAGCAAGGAGGCTAACCGATTCAATGGAAATCTTCTCCGTTTCCTGTGTTTGGGAACTACTGGCCTGCCCGACCGCTGCCGCTGCCATCAAAAAGCGTGCTGCGATTGTGCCGTTCGCTACTATAATGTGCAATTCTCAAATGGGGAAGGCTGTGGCAAGAATTCTTCTGTCGTGGGCCGCCAAACGTGACGGCCGCATGGGGCGTTTTTTCGATCTTGGGTTGGTCAGGAGGCGGGCGGTTGGCGTGAAAGCGACGGAAGGGAGAAAACGATGCCGGTATTTTCCAAGGATTGTCTTGAAGGCAAAGGCGCACTGATTACCGGGGGGTTGGGAGCGATCGGCCGGGTGGTGGTGAGCCGCCTGCTGGAAGTTTCCGCTTCCGTGGTCGTCAATGACGTGCTGCCGGAAGAGCAGGCGGCCCGGCAGATGCAGGAAGCTGGCTGGGAGAAAAACCGTTGCCATTATATTCGCGCTGATATCACGCAGCCGGCCGAAGCCGCCAGGCTCGTGAGCGATGCCCGGGCACGGCTGGGGCGGCTGGATGCGGCGCTTTGTCACGCCGGCATGACGGTGGGTTGCCCCATCCTGGAATATTCGGCAAAGGGCTGGGACGAAATCCTGAATTTAAATCTTAAAGGAGCTTTCCTGGTGGCCCAGGCGGCGGCGAAAACGATGATTGCGGACGGCACTAAGGGAAAGATTGTTTTTACCTCCTCCTGGGTGCAGGACGTTCCCTGGCCCGACATCACGCCGTATAACGTCTCCAAGAGCGGCATGAAAATGCTGATGCGCGGCATGGCGCGCGAACTGGCTGTGAAAGGGATTCGAGTGAACTCGGTGGCGCCAGGAATCGTGGCTGTGGGTCTGGCCAAGCGCCAGTGGGATACCGATCCTGATTACCGCCGGCGGGCTGAAAAGGCCATCCCTCTCGGCCACATGCAGCCCCCGGAGACGGTGGCTGATGCCGTGGTGTTTCTTTGCTCGGCGGCTTCCGATTACATGACCGGCTCAACCCTGCTGATCGATGGCGGGTGCAGCCTCTACCCGATGGACTGAGCCGCCCGGCGGAACTTACGCCGTCGCCGCGGCGGCCGTTACGCGACTTTCTTTCCACAACTGAATGTAGGGCTCGAGTTCCTGCATCATGCTGGCGAAGCGTTCGATGCGCAGCGATTGCTTCCCATCGCTCTTGGCTTTTTCCGGGCAGGGATGAACCTCCACAATCAAGCCGTCGGCTCCGATAGCCACCCCCGCGCGCGCCAGCGGCGGCACCAGGCTTTGCTTGCCGGTGGCATGGCTGGGATCGAGGATGACCGGCAAGTGGGTCAGTTCGTTGAGCACGGCCACGGCCGTGATGTCGCAGGTGTTGCGGGTGGCGGTTTCAAAGGTACGGATACCGCGCTCACAGAGGATGACGTTGGGGTTGCCGTGCGCGGTGACGTACTCGGCCGACATCAGCAGCTCTTTGATGGTGGAACTCATGCCGCGCTTGAGCAGGACGGGCCGCTGGCATTTGCCGAGCGCTTTGAGCAGCGCAAAGTTCTGCATGTTGCGGGCGCCTACCTGCATGATGTCGGCGTACTCGGCAACCGTTTCGACGTCGCTTTCGCTCATAATCTCGGTCACGATGGCGAGCCCGGTGGCCTCCCGAGCCTTGGCCAGCAGCTTGAGGCCTTCGAGCGCCAGGCCCTGGAAATCGTAAGGCGACGTGCGAGGCTTAAAGGCGCCGCCGCGTAGAACCTTGGCTCCCGCAGCGGCCACGCCTTCGGCCGTTTCAAGGATCTGCTTTTCGTTTTCCACCGAGCACGGGCCGGCCATCACCACAAAATCGTCGCCGCCGATTTCCGCGCCGTCCACCCGGACGCGCGTGCGCTCCTTTTTGAATTCCTTGCTGACAAACTTATAAGGAGCTGAAATTCGCACGGCGGTTTCGACGCCGGGGGTGGCTTCCAGCGATTCCAGGCACTCGGTGACGTCGCCCACACCGACGACGCCGATCACCACGCGCTGTTCGCCCGCGATGGAATGAACTTTGTAGCCAAACTCGCGAATCCGCTCACACACGCGATCGATCTCCTCCTGGGTGGCATGGGGCCGCATGGAAATGATCATGGTTTATCTCTCCTCGCCAACAAAAAAGCCCACTCGTTTGGAGTGGGCTGGCATTTGAATCTTGGTTTTCCTGGTCGCGCCAACGCCACTCTACCGCGTCTGGGCAAAGCCCCAGTACGCGAAAGTAAAGCTAAACGCATTGGCAATATAGCTGACCATCAACTGGACTATACCTTAAACACGCACGCTTCGCAAGCAAAACCTGGCGTGTCAGGCCGGGAAAAATTCCTTGCCTACAGTTTGCCCGACCGAATTTCGCCTACTACTTGCGAGAGTTTCGCCAGTACCGCTTCCAGAATCTTCTCACCCTTTTCTGCTGAGGCTTGGGTCGGATCACCGAAGCCGCCGTGGCGGGTCATTTCCTTAAAGGTCTGCACCACCGTGACGCTGCCTCCCTGAAACATATCGTGCCTCACGAAGCCGGACGGTTGGCTGGGGCCGTCCTTGTCCAGGCGGTCGCTGCGGACAAGTTCCGGGTGAGCCGCCAGCATCAGGGAGGTTTCAAGCTCACAGGCGTGGCCCATTCCTCCGATGGGAGATTCGCGGATCGCTTCGATTTCCTTTTGGATCAGGTGCCAGTAGGTGACAGACACCACTTTGAGATTCGAATTGCCGCCGTAGCGGAGCTTTTCAGCGAGCACGTCCAGTTTGTTGACGTTTCCGCCGTGGCCGTTCAGCAGCATGAACTTGCGAAAGCCGTGGTGAGCCAGGCTGGTGACAATCTCTTCGCCCGTCTTGATAAAGGTGTTAATCTCCGCCGTCAACGAGCCGGGAAAATCCAGGTGGTGAGCCGAGCAACCCAGCCAGACCAACGGCACCAGCAGAACCTGATCCGGCAACATTGCCTCCAGCCGCTGCGCAATCGTTTCGGCAATGATGGAATCGGTTCCCAAAGGCAAGTGCAGGCTGTGCTGCTCGACCGAACCAAATGGAATCAGCGCGACAATATCACGGTCCAGCTTGCCGACCTCTTCCGAAGTGAGGGTGTAAAGTCTCAACGGTTTATCCTTTCTGGAACGCTACCGACCAGACTTATTCCTAAACGGCACCATTCTAACACTTCCTTTGCCCGAGCCGCGAGGTGCCGCCGGACTGAGTGCGAGCCATGAAAAGGTCTCGGGCGGCATTTGCGGCAAAGTGCAACGCCGGCGCCTTTTGAAGGTGAATCGGCAAGGGTTTCCAGATCGGACTGTAACGCCCGGCGACGGGTCCCGCCGGGTCAAAATGGGTCCGAAAGACGTTCTTGCGGCTGGATTTTGAGGAACAACGGCTGGATTCCTTCTGCCGATGGGTAAGGGGAGATGGCGCTGGTTTGAAATTGGCTGGTTTCTGCGTTGCTAAAACCGCTACTGCCTATGCTATCCTTATCTACTGCCCGGAACAGTCCATATCGGGGTGTGCCGCCGTGGAATCTGAATCGGAAGGCGACGCTGGTCTTGAACTGAGTTCGTGGCAGGAGAACAAACGCTGGGAATTACCCTAAGGATTCAAAAAGCGACCTAGAATCTGGAGTTGCACAGAGCGCAGTCGGCGGTTTGCGAAGCGCTGCCGGTGATGTCGGATTTGAAGCCTCGGCGTGGAGCTGCTTTCATGATTGACGAGGCTTATGAATTTGCAGCGATTTGACGGACACAACGCCACTGCCGGGTGGCGGCATCATAATGCGAGCAGGTTTGGGTCGTTTGTTTATTTGAGGGAGAATCTTGCCCTGAGCTCGCTGCATTAGCGGGACTTGTGAGGAGGGCAGGGGTGAACTTTAGTGTTCGAGGATAAACCAAGTGAGGATAATTTACAGGCTCCTGCTCGTCGCAGTGATCGCCATCGGGATGCCGGGACTAAGCATCGCACAGAGTTCCTCAAGTACGAAATCTCAGGCGCCGGAACCGACCAATACGCCGGGGGTGACCGCTTTCGCCCAAGCTGTTGCCAAGTCATCGAATCTCGGAACCGTTTATAACGAAGGCCTAGGTTTCGGTTATAACTTCACGAGTCATGTGGGGGCCGATATCGGCTTGTCGCTTTACACCGTTCAAAGTCCCTATTCCGTTTACATTAATCGTGACTGGCGCTGGACCACACTCATGGGGGATCCGTTTGTTGACGTGCGCTACACGACGAAGCTTCACGGTCTGGACATCGCCTCGGTTCTGACCGCGTCGATCCCGGCGGCCAGTCCTGAGAAGATTTATTCGACGGGGCGGGTGGGAGCTGATTGGTATAATCACATTGAGGCCCATTACAAGGGGTTTGCGCCGTTCCTGAATTTTGGGGCGGCCAACGAAACCGTTGATCGCTACGTGCTTCCCCGTCCTTATAACCTTGCTCGCCCCTACCAGATTCTGGGTTTTAATTCGAATTATGAGGCCGGTGCGAGCTATACGATTTTCCGGCATTACTCGATCGGTGCTTCCGCTTATGCGATCGTCCCTGAGGGTTCCCAGAAGGTATTCAGCCGGTTGGTTTCACCCGATTCTCCGGTTGCCGGCGACACGCACCACAATCGTGTCTGGAACGGTGCTTTTGAAACCATAGGCGATTCGCACCTCGGACGGGATAATGGCTATTCGGGCTGGGTCAATGTTTCTCGAATCAGGGATCTGAAAATCCAGGTTGGCTATACCTACAGCGTTCACTATGCGCTGGGATTCGGGTACGTTATGTTGAGGTTTAACGGAACCCGGCTGATTCGATATCTGACGGCGACTCAGTAGGTCTGCGATAAGCGCAGGGGCTTGCGGCAAGGCGCAAGAGCCTGGAAGCGTGAAGCCGACGAATTTCTCTGAGTTGAAGGGGTAGGGTTAAGTTGAAAAAAAATGGGGGCGTCTGCCTTTTGAGGCTTGTTTTTATTGGAATAGCGGTTTTGGCGTTGAGTGGGAGCCGAGCTGAGGCCCAGGTCCATTTTGCAACGGTTGCACGATCGCGCAGGGCGCATGTCGACTACAACCGGCTTCCCCTTAGCTTTGAGGTGAATGAGGGCCAGGTGAATTCCCGGGCCAAGTATTTGGCCCGCGGCCAGGGTTACACTATCTTCCTGACTCAGAACGCCGCGTTGTTGCGCCTCAACAAGTCCGGGGCCCGGGTGCCGGAATCCAAAACTGCCGTGGCTGCGATGGTTTCCCGCGGACTGCCCCCTTCGGGCGCGCCTTCGGCCTCTGCTCATCAAACATCCGGGTTTATCCGGCTCAGCCTGGTCGGAGACAATCCGAACGCAAAGATCAGAGGCGAGGATCAGCTTCCAGGCTACAGCAATTATTTCATCGGGAATCAACCGCAGGATTGGCACACGCAGATCGCCAATTACGGCCGGGTTAACTACCAGGGAATTTATCCGGGGATCGACCTGGTTTATTACGGGCGCCGGGGGCGGTTGGAGAATGATTTTCGAGTCTCACCGGGGGCGAAGGCAGAGCAGATCCGGCTGGGTCTCGAAGGAGCCGAACGGGTCCATGTGAATGAGGCGGGCGACCTGGTTCTGAAGGTGCAGGGCGGGGATCTCTACCTGCAGCGGCCGGTGGCCTATCAAGGGCAGGGGGCCAGCCGGAGGGAAGTTCCGGTGCATTACGTGGTGGCCGGAAACGAGATTGGGTTCGGCGTCGGAAAGTACGATCACAGCCGGGAACTGGTGATTGACCCGGTGCTCGAATACTCAACGTACCTTGGCGGAGCGGGCAGCGACGTTGGTTACGGCATTGCCGTGGATTCTTCCGGGGATGCTTACGTGACGGGAACCACTCCATCGCTGAACTTTCCGACAAGCTCGGTGGGGCAAAAGACCAGCGGTGGCGGCAGCGATGCTTTTGTCACGAAGTTTAATGCTTACGGTACAGGGTTTGCCTATTCTGTCTTTCTGGGTGGTGGCGGCGAGGATGCTGCGACGGGTATCGCGCTCGATTCGGCCGGGAACGCCTACGTTGTTGGATCCACTTATTCGACGAACTTCCCGACGACTTCCGGCGCCTTTCAAACGGCAAGCGCCGGCAATGGGGATGCCTTTCTGACAAAACTTTCCCCTACCGGCGCCTCGCTGGTTTACTCGACTTACCTTGGCGGAGGGGGGAGAGATTACGGCTACGCCGTCGGCGTGGACGGCTCCGGCGACGCCTTTGTCACGGGGTCCACGCAATCGACGGACTTTCCCACCCTATCTCCCTTGCAAGTGGGCAATGACGGCTTCACCGATGCCTTCTTAACCGAATTCAACCCGCTCGGCACGGACTTGCTTTACTCGACGTACCTTGGCGGTTCAGGGGGGGACGTTGGGTTTGCCCTGGCTCTGGATGGTTCCGGGAATCCTTATATCGCCGGCTATACGACTTCGTCTGATTTCCCTACTCAGAATCCTTATCAGCCTTCACTGGCAGGTGGAGCGGATGCTTTCATCGCCGAAATCAATCCCGAAACTTCATCCCTGGTATTTTCCACGTATCTGGGAGGGAATGGCGAGGACATCGCCTATTCTCTGACCTTGGACCCGACCGGAAATCTTTACGTGGCGGGGAGCACCTCGTCGGTGGACTTCCCGGTGGCGGGCAATGCTTTTCAAACTACCAATCACGGCCAGGCCGACGCTTTTGTTTCAAAGCTGTCTCCCGGAGCAACGCAATTAGTTTACTCCACCCTGTTGGGTGGCAGTAGTTCGGACCAGGCCAACGCCATCGCTCTTGACTCGTCGGGCGACGCTTTTGTGGCAGGATTTACGCAATCGAGTAATTTCCCTCTCCATGACGCCTTGCAGCGAATTCTCGGAATCTCGGGTGCGAGTACCTGTGGTGTGAACATCTGCTCGGATGCTTTTGTGACGGAGTTAAATCCATCGGGTGCGATGATGTACTCCACTTTCCTGGGAGGAAGCGGCGCTGATGTGGGCCAGGCGATTGCCGTCGACTCTGCGGGTGCGGCTTACGTTACGGGCAGCACGGCTTCGGCAAACTTTCCTGTTATCGCAGGAGCTGCAGAGTCAACCTACGCCGCGGCTAACCCGAACACCAATGCTTTTGTTGCCAAGGTCAGCTCGCAGGACGCTCCGGCGGCTGCGCTTACGCCGCAGAAGGTGGACTTTGGAAACCAGGCGCTCAACCAGGCGAGCGACCCCCAATCCATCACGTTGATCAATGCGGGCAGCGCTCCCTTGAGTATTAGCTCCATTGCGGCCTCGGGAGCCTTTAGCCAGACGAACGACTGTGGAACGGTTGTGCCGGCTGGCGGGGGCACTTGCACCATTCAAGTGACTTTTACTCCCACGCAAATCGGGACGATAACCGACCAGATCACGATCACAGATAATGCCGCTCGGAGTCCGCAGACGATCACCGTGACCGGGACGGGAATGACGTCAGCGGGGACGCTATCGCTTTCAAAGAGCAGCTTAAGTTTTTCTCCTGTGACCGTTGGGGATACGAGCTCTCCGCAGTCGGTTCAGCTTGTCAACACCGGCAACACGGCCGTCACGGTTACCGCTATCAACATCAGCGGAAACTTCACCCAGACCAATAACTGCGGGACGCTTCCTTTTAGTCTCAACGTGGGTGCTTCTTGTAACTTTGACGTCACGTTTGCTCCGACTTTAAGCGGCAATCTTACGGGTGCGCTGTCCTTCCAGGACAATGCGACCAATAGTCCCCAGGGGGTCGCGCTATCCGGGACCGGGAACGCTGTCTTTTCCCTTTCCTCGAGTGCAAGATCGACGGCTGCTCTTATTGGGACCACGTCAACCACATTCACGATTACTCCGAACGCACCCAGCTCCTTCCTGGGGAACATTACGCTTTCCTGCAATACCGGAACGTGCAGCTTCAACCCGCCGATCGTGACTGCCGGCCAAAGCAGCGTCCTCACGGTGAGCGGCCTTTCCCCAACCAGCTCGAACCCAACCAACTTTACGGTCACGGGGACCAGTATCGGGCAATCATCGTCAATTGCTTTGTCGATCTTCTTTCAGGACTTTACCCTTTCGCAGACGGCGCCCTCACCACCCTTGGCTTCAATTACGGCCGGGCAGTCTGCTACTTACACGGTGACCGTCACCCCCCTGAACGGGTTCAATCAGGTGGTTCTGCTGGGTTGCTCGAGCGCGAGTTTGCCACAGGGTACCACTTGCACGTTCTCGCCTCCGGGCCTCACCCTGAATGGTACAACGCCTGGGACCTCGACTCTTACGGTGACGACCACGGCTGAAAGCAGCTCGATGGTAGGCCCTTCGCCACCCGGCGGACCGCTGGGATCCCCGCCACAATTTCCATGGTGGGCGTGGCTGGCGGCGTTTTGCATCATTTCCCCAGTCGCTGGCCTCCTGATCGCACGGCGTCTGCGGGGGGCTGCGCCGCTGCGGCTTCGGACCGCGCTTGCGGTCCTGGTTGGCTCCATCTTGTTGACTGCGCTGGCTGCGGCGTGCAATCAGACTTATGTTGGTCCCAGCACAAGTCCCGCTGTTACAGGGACCCCGGCGAATACCTACACGATTGGGATCGTCGGCACGCTGGGGAGTAATAACAACATTACGAGAACGACCTCGGTTAATTTGGCAGTTGCGCCTTGACAATTTTGGCCGGCGGGTCAGTTGGACAGGGTGCGACTTGCGAGACAGCCCGCGGAGTTTTAGCGGCGGCTGTTCAGAAATTTCAGGATCTTCAAGGAGAATAAAGTGGACGAAAACAGTTGCGCTGCGACGCATAAGGCATCCGAACCTCTACGGGCATGCAGGCGGACGCAACGGATCCGCCGCTTCGGGGTTCTTTGCCTGCTGAGTACAATATTCGGCATGATGGGAGTGGCCCTCAAGCAAGGGCATGCGGCTCCTGCTCGCCGTGCGGTTGACCTTCAGCACTGGGCTAAGCTCTATAACAAGGCGCCACTCAGTTTTGAGGTGAACCGCGGGCAAACCGCCCCCCAGGTGAAATTCTTGTCCCGGGGTCAGGGCTATACGCTATTCCTTACGCCGCACTCGGCGGTGCTGAGCCTTCAAGCCGCAGCGCAGAATCGGTCGCTCCGGAAGCGCGGCTCCTTGTCCATGATTGCCGTGCGGCTGCGCCTGCTGGGATCTGCTTCCACGGCGCGAGTAGTGGGCGAAAAACGCTTGCCGAGTTACAGCAATTATTTTATTGGGAATCAACCGCAGGATTGGCACACGCAGATCGCCAATTACGGCCGGGTTAACT
>CAYWMN010000013.1:23436-28405 GCA_964459065.1 uncultured Acidobacteriota bacterium
GGTTCGGCGTCGGAAAGTACGATCACAGCCGGGAACTGGTGATTGACCCGGTGCTGAAATACTCGACGTACTTCGGCGGAACGGGCGGTGACACCGGTTACGGCATTGCCGTGGATTCTTCCGGAAACGCCTACATCACGGGAATTACGAACTCTTCTAACTTCCCGCACACGATAGGAACAAGGACTTATCAAGGCAATGGTGATGTTTTTGTGACGAAGCTGGATCCAACACCTTCCGCCACTGATCAGGAACTCTATTCGACCTACCTGGGCGGGAGCGGCACGGATTCAGGAGTGGCGATCGCTGTCGATGCAAGCGGGGACGCTTTCGTTACGGGACGCACAACATCGGCGAATTTCCCGACGGCTTCCGCAGCCTCGACGGGTCCCATTCAAACGGTATACGGAGGGAACGGCGACGCGTTTATTGCCGAGTTGAGCAGTTCAGGTTCCACCATTATTTACTCTTCCTATCTCGGTGGCGGCGGAGCCGATTACGGTCTGGGCGTTGCGGTGGATTCCTCGAGCGATGCGTATGTGACCGGCTCGACCCAGTCTGTTAATTTTCCCACCCAAGGCCCCTTGCAAGCGACCAACCAGGGGTCGTCAGACGCCTTTGTTGCCAAGGTGAACTTTACCGGATCGCAACTTCTGTACTCCACTTATCTAGGCGGGACCGGGCCCGACGTTGGCCAGAGTATTCAAATCGACAGTTCTGGGAACGCTTATGTGGCAGGGTACACTTCTTCGACGGACTTTCCGCTTCAAAGCCCGGTGCAGGGATCAAACGCCGGGGCCGTGAACGCCTTTGTCAGTGAAATCAACTCCGCCGGGTCGGCGCTGACTTTTTCGACTTACTTTGGAGGGAATGGCTCGGATCGTGCCTACGGATTAGCTCTGGCGAACGGAAACATTTATATCGCCGGCTCCAGCCAATCGAGCGTATTCCCGACGACCTCGAATGCCTTTCAGACTGCGAATCAGGGGCAGTCGGACGCTTTCGTTGCCGAACTGAAGCCTGCGGACTCAACGGTTGTGTACTCGACCTTGTTGGGTGGCACCGGGGTTGATCAGGCCAACGGAATCGCCGTGGATTCCTCAGGCGATGCCTACGTCACCGGATTTACGCAATCGAATAACTTCCCACTTCAGAATCCCGTCCAATCCATTCTGGGGATTACCTCCGGCGGCTTGTGTGGTGCCTCAGTGTGCTCGGATGCGTTTATTTCCGAATTGAATCCTACTGGGACCGGTCTGGTTGAATCAACGTTTCTCGGCGGGAGTAGTGACGATTACGGCCAGGCCATTGCCCTGGGTCCTGCGGGCGACCCTTTCATTACTGGCAGCACTTCCTCCACCAATTTCCCAGCCATTGCCGGGGCGGTTCAGTCCAGCCTAACCGGAGTGGCGGGCAACGCTTTTGTCGCCCAGCTTGATCCTGCCAATGCTCCAGGCATCGCCATTGTGCCTGGGAACGTAAATTTCGGCAATCAGACCGAGAGCGTTCGAAGTGCCGCTCAGGCTGTAACGGTAATTAACGAGGGAACGGCGGAACTGGACATCACCAGTATCACCTTCACCGAGACGGACAGTACCGGGAATACAGATTTTTCTGAGACGGATAATTGCATCGGCAAGCTTGCCGCGGGCGGCGGCACCTGCACCATTTATATTACTTTTACGCCCAGTTCCCTGGGCGCGGAGACGGGAACATTCAGCCTTGACGACAACGCCACCGGGAGCCCGCATGTGATCGATGTTTCAGGGACCGGGGTAACGTCTGCGACAGCCGTTTCCTTATCGCCTTCCAGTCTTACTTTCGGGGATGTGGCGGTGGGAAGTTCCAGCTCTCCCCAGACGGTGACAATTACGAACACCGGCAGCCAGACTCTTAACATCAGCGGCATCAGTACGACCGGCGATTTTTCTCAGACGAATACGTGCGGCGCCCTGCTCAATAGTCTTGGCGCGGGGCAAAGCTGCAGCGTCAGCGTCACCTTCACTCCCACCGCCAGTGGCGGCAGAGGCGGGGCTTTGAGCATCAGCGACAATGCCGTCGGTAGTCCTCAGACCATTCCGTTGACCGGCACCGGAGACGCGGTGTTTAGCCTGAACTCGTCCAGCCCCAACGTTCCCGTCTTAATTGGAGATACGACGGCAACCTTTACGGTTACTGCAAAGGCGCCTAGTAGCTTTACCGGGAACATCACCCTGGCTTGTCCCGCATCTTTGACCTGCTCTTTTAGTCCCTCCAGTATTGTTGCCGGCCAGTCGAGTACCGTAACCATCAACAACCTGACGACTTCCATGTCGAATCCCTTCTCGTTTGCCATTACCGGAACCAGCGGATCGCAATCCGCAACCCTCAACGCGAACCTTCTATTTAAAGACTACAGCTTGTCCGCGGCTCCAGCGCTGAATACAATTGTTTCCGGAGGGGCCGCCACTTACACGATGACCGTTACGCCGGTCAATGGCTTTAGCCAGCAAGTGCAGCTTGCCTGTAGCGCCGGCATGCCGCCCGGGGCAACCTGCTCCTTCTCAAGTTCCGGCGTAACTCCTAATAACGGACCTGCGACGGTTACCTTAAAGATTCAAACCTCAAAGAGCGCAGCGGTGCCGCCTATGGGGATTCCTCCCAGCTCAATTCCGCCGCTGCTTGCGGGTGTTATCGTTTTGAGCGTGCTGGGATTGTTCCTGTTTGTCCGAAAGCGTGCCCAGCTTGAGAACCCTGCCGGGCGGAGATGGGTGCGCGTTCAGGTCTCCTCGCTTTGCCTGCTGATCCTTCTGGAAGTATTTTCGGGAGCTTGCCGAAGCAGTTCGAGTACCTCTTCTACCTCGACTGGAAATTACAGTATTACGGTTACCGGGACGCTCGGTTCCAACAGTTCTGTTACCAGAAGTACAATCGTCAACCTGTCTATTACATAAGGAACGGGAGTTCAATATCCTGGTACGGGAAGTGGTCCGTTGTTAAGTTTAACAACGGACCAACCCGGCTAGGAGGCGGTTGTAACGCCGTGGCAAAGCGTCCCGACGCCCATGGCAGATTCGCGATTGATTCACTCAGTCCAGCGCCAGCCGCTCGGGCGGGAGCCTGCGCGAACGATGGAATCACTTCAATAACCTGTCGGTCTTCTTCCTTCAACGCAGAACCTTTTCCAATAATCGCTTCAGTTTCACATCTTGCCGGTTTCGTCGCGACAGATCTGCTTTTCCTCCTGCTGAACGTCCTGGCGCTCGGGGACTCTGACCAGGCTGAGGACCGAGTGGATGGACGTACCCCGCTGCTTTCTTGTCCGACCCGACATAGGCTGCGGGCGATATGATCAACCTTTTTGGCTCATCGCTGGCCAGCAATACGGAGACTTCTCAGTGATTCCGGTTCGGATTCCGCGTGTCGTCCTTTAACGTGACGAACCGTCCGCAGGTTGACCAGCCGCACGTCAGTGCGAGGCCCGGAATGATGTTGGCGTCACAAGTCCAATATAAATCGTGAGGGAGATTGAGTTCAGGTTTAAACTCTACTATTTAAAATGGTACAGCCAACAGGCGGCTTGCCGGCCGAAATGCGACAAGCTTTTTGTTGCAGGAGGGGTTTTCCATGAACATCCTGTCATCAGTTTCAGGCAAGTTATGGAAGGGGCTGTTGCTGCTAATCACTCTGATGTTGTTTGGAGTCTCGCCCCCAGCCGCCATGGCCCAGATTCCTGTTCGAACTACCGTTCCTGAATCTTTGGGGTTGAACATTCACTTTACGGCGCCGCGCCCGGGCGAAATGCAGATGCTGGCACGCACGGGAGTTCGCTGGATCCGCATGGATTTCACTTGGGCTGCTACCGAGCGCCAGAAGGGGCAATATTCCTTTGCGGCTTATGACGGACTGATGTCGGCGCTTCGGGTTTACCGCATTCGGCCCATTTTCATTCTCGATTACGGCAATCGTTTTTATGACCACGGTCTTGCTCCCTATTCAGGAGAAGGGCGCCGGGCGTTTGCGCGCTGGGCCGTGGCGGCGGTGCGCCATTTCCGCGGCCAGGGCATCGTGTGGGAAATGTGGAACGAGCCGAATGGCAATTTCTGGAAGCCCAAGGCCGATGTTTCAAACTACATCAAGCTGGCGCTCGAAACCGGGAAAGCCATTCGGGAAGCTGATCCCAAGGCCACATTCATTGGCCCGGCTGTTTCAGGGGCAGACCCAAGGGTTTTACCGTTTCTCAAGGCGTGTTTCAAGGCCGGATTGCTGAAGTACTGGTCGGCGGTCTCAGTCCATCCGTATCGTCACGCCGATCCGGAGACGGCCACCGCTGACTATGCTGCGATTCGCCGCCTGATTGCTGAGTACGCCCCATCCGGGAAACACATTCCAGTGATTGCCGGAGAGTGGGGCTACACGGCGACATCCAAGTGGAACGGAACCGACAGGATGCAGTCGCTGTTTCTGGCGCGCGAATGGCTGACGGATCTTTCAGATGGCATTCCGATTTCCATCTGGTATGACTGGCATGACGACGGGCCTGACCCACAGAACACTGAGCATCACTTCGGATTGGTCCGCTTTCCGTATCACGCTGGCAGGGAGCCAGTTTACACTCCAAAGCCCGCGTATTGGGCCGCTCGAACCCTCACGCACGTGTTGAAAGGGTACCGGTTTGCCAAGCGATTGCAAATTGGACAATCCGATGACTACATTCTTGTATTTCGCCGCGGGCGGCGGAGGCGTCTGGTTGCGTGGACCACAGCAAGCTCATCTCATACTGTGAAGATTCCCGTTCGTGAGGCTGGCTTTACGGTTATTGGATACCAAGGCAAAAGCGTGCGCTTCCGTTCCTGTGCCGGGGGAAGATTCTCCGTAATTCTCTCGGTCGCTCCTCAGTACCTTGTGCCCGGAACGACGACAACCTTTTAGACCTCATAGGGCGTCATCTTCAGAAGGCTCCAGGGTTCACGGTAACGGCTATCGGTTG
>CAYWMN010000014.1:0-27072 GCA_964459065.1 uncultured Acidobacteriota bacterium
GGGAACAAGACCGGGCGGCGGCCGTAAGGCTTCCGCCCGTTTTATTTTGCTGCAAGAAAACCTCCATCAAGAGCAAAAATCATTTTTCAAGAAGAGGCCGGACAGGTAGAATCGTTGCCGCAGGCTTTGTGGCGGGCAGCAGAAGCAGTGCCGCCCGGCAATCGTTCCCTCGAAGCAGGCGAATGTTTCAATAAAAGGTAAGGCGAATGGCGATGAAGCTGGGGATTGTTGGTTACGGGGTGGTCGGCAGGGCTTTGGCGGAAGTCTTTCAATACAACGAGGGAAATCCTGATCTGGTGATTTATGATAAGTACCTGAAAGGGATGAACACCGCCCGGCGGCGGGCCGCGATTCAAGCCTGTGACCTCGTTTTCGTGGCGGTTCCCACGCCGAAAGGTTCCGATGGAAGCTGCGACCTGTCGGCGGTGGAAGAAGTCGCTGCATGGATTTCGCCGGTGATGTGCATCAAGTCCACGGTGCCTCCGGGGACCGCAGATCGCCTGGCTGCCCAGACGGGCAAAACGATCTGCTTCAGCCCGGAATACGTGGGTGAGACCCTGTGGCACCCGCTGAAGGGAATTGAGAGCCACGGCTTCATCATCGTGGGAGGGCCGCGGGCGGCGTGCGACCTGGTGGTGCGGGCCTACCAGCAATATCTGGGACCGCTTCCCCGTTACCTGTTCACCACCGCCAAGACCGCCGAACTCTGCAAATACATGGAGAATGCTTTCCTGGCCACGAAGGTGGCGTTTGTGAACCAGTTCTACGATTTGGCCCAGGGCTTTGGAGTGGATTACAACGAGTTGCGGGAGCTTTGGCTGGCCGATGAGCGCGTGGGCCGGTCTCACACCATTGTCACGGCCGAACGCGGCTATCGCGGCCGCTGCCTGCCCAAAGATATGAGCGCCATCATTCAGGCGTCCCAGCACGCTGGCGGAGCGCCTCTGCTGGAGGCCGTGGACCAGTACAACAGCGAGGTGTGCCGCAAGGCGGACACCGCTTCAAAAGCTGCGCCGGCAAGCCCGCGCAAAAGCAAAAAGAAAGCCCGCCGCTAGCTTTTATCCCTTTTTCAGAATCTCACGCACCGATTGCACGATATAGCGCAGATCTTTTTCCTGGAGGCCGGGATGAACCGGTAGGGAGAGGACGCTCCTGGCCAGGCGCGCGCTTACAGGAAAATCCTTGTCGCTGCCCTCGCCGCGGAAGATCGGTTGGCGATGGAGCGGCATGGGGTAATGGACGGCGGTTCCGATGCCGCGGCGGCTTAACGCCTGTGCAAACTCCTTGCGGGACATTCCTGCGCGCCTGGGGTGAAGGCGAACTGTGAACAGGCTGAAGGCGTGCTTGCGTCCGCGCGCGACGTGCGGCAGTTCAAGCCCTGGAAGGTCTGCAAGCCCTTCGATCAGGAAGGCCGCGTTGTGCCGGCGAGCCCGCAGGGCTGAGGGGAGCTTGGCTAGTTGCGCGCGGCCGATGGCCGAAGCGATATCGGTGGTGCGGAAGTTATAACCCACCCTGACGTGCCGGTAGCGGCTGGCTTCTCCATGTGAGCGAAGCAAGCGGATTTCTTTTGCCAGCCGGGCGTCTGAAGTGGTGATCATGCCGCCTTCACCCGTGGTCATGTTTTTGGTGGGGTAAAAAGAATAACAAACCGCGTCGGCAAACGAGCCGACGTCGCGCCCCTGAAACTTGGCGCCGTGTGCCTGGGCGGCGTCCCAAATGATGCGCAGCTTGTAACGGCGCGCAAGGCTCACCAGCCCGTCAATATCCGCTGGCTGGCCATAAAGGTGGACGGGAACAAGAGCGCGAGTTTCACGGGTGATGCGGCGTTCGACCTGCTCCGGGTCGAGTGTAAACGTTTCCGGATCGACATCGGCAAAGACCGGCTTGGCGCCCGCCGCCGCTACCATGGAAGCCGTGGCGATAAACGTGAAGTCGGGAACGATGGCGTCTTCGCCCGGGCGCAGCATCACCTGGCATGCCAGATAAAGCGCAGTCGTGCCGGAGCTGACAGCAATGGCGTACCGGGCGCCGGTGGCTGCGGCAAAGCGGCTTTCAAAGTCTTCGGTGATCGCGCCCGCGCGCAGGCGGCCGCTCTTCAAAACCCGCTCGACGGCGTCTATCTCCCGCCGGTCAAGCGAAACCTGAGCTATGGGTACCTTGCGAATCTTTCCTCCTCCTTCTGAGGGGCATTGCCGTTCAGGAGGGCGTTCCGGTCCCCAGACCGGCGCTCAATAGCCCTCCGCGCGCCTCTCGCATGCCAGCGGCGCCAAGGCGGCGCAACACTAGCATTGCACAATCTTTTCCCGGTGTTCCTTCACACTGTGTGTGGCGTTCCGGGTGTCAATCACCAGCTTGGCGTGCCGGACAATCTGCGGATAGTCGTAGCTCGAATGATCGGTCGAGATGATAACGGCTTGGGGCTCTGACAAGGCCTGGGGGGTCAGTTCTACAGACTCCAGCTTGAAGTCGTAGCGCCGCATCCGGTGCAAGCGGGGGAAGTAAGGGTCATGGTATTCCACCTGGGCGCCCTGTTTCTGCAACAACTCCATAATTTCGAGCGACGGCGACTCCCGCAGGTCATCAATGTCCTTTTTGTAGGCCACGCCCAGAATCAGAATGCGGGAGCCGTACAGGCATTGCTTGCGGCGGTTCAGCGCGTTCGCCAGCGCCTCGACCACATGGTGGGGCATGGCGGAGTTCACTTCTCCAGCCAGCTCAATAAAGCGCGTGGTGAAACCGTACTCGCGGGCTTTCCAGGTCAAATAAAAAGGGTCGATGGGGATGCAATGTCCGCCCAGACCCGGGCCCGGGTAAAAGGCGGTGAACCCGAACGGCTTGGTTTTGGCTGCCTCGATCACCTCCCAGATGTTGATGTTCATGCGCAGCGCGAGCAATTTCATCTCATTCACCAGCGCAATGTTGACCGAGCGGTAGATATTTTCAAGCAGCTTGGTCATCTCTGCGGCGCGGGAAGAACTGACGACAGCGGTTTGCTCAAAGACGCTTGCGTAGAGCGCCTGCGCGGCTGCGGCGCTCCAGCCGTTCACTCCGCCCACGATCTTCGGAATCCGCTCCCTCGGGAAATCTTTGTTGCCGGGGTCCTCCCTTTCCGGGGAGAAGGCCAGCAGGAAATCTCCCTGGGATTGGGCTGAAGCCTCGGCTGAATTCCCGTCGGTGTCATAGGGCCGGATCGGGCAGCGCAGCCCTGATTCCTCGAGAATCGGAAGCAGCACCTCTTCCGTTGTGCCGGGATAGGTGGTGCTTTCAAGCACGACCAATTGTCCCGGCGCCAGACGGCCGGCCATTACCTTGCCGGTGCTGCGAATAAAGGAGAGGTCGGGCTCGCGGTGGGTGTCAAGCGGCGTGGGGACGCACAAAATGACGGCGTCCATCTCACCCAGACGGCTGAAATCGCTGGTGGGCTGAAAACGCTTTTCTTCGACTTCCTTGGCGATCAGGGCTTCCTGAATGTGGCGGATATAGGTCTTCCCGGCGGCGAGCTTATCGATTTTAGCCGGGTCCGTATCAAAGCCGGTTGTCGAAAAACCTTTTTGGGCAAAGGATAAAGCCAGCGGGAGCCCGACGTATCCCAGGCCGATGACGCCGACCCGCGCGGTTTTCCGTTCCAGCTTCGAAATGAGAGCCGGGCCGATGGGTTCTTTCCTGACGTTCATAGTCGTGATGACCTCCTGTTTCTTTCGCGAATTGGTGCCGCGCGCCGCGAAGCCCCGGTTAAGGCGCCGAATGGGCCGCATCGTTTTTCAGGGCATCGCCTGAAGCGGGTTGGAGAATTCGCAGAATGCAGGCGCGGGCCTCTGTGATGGCGTCGTCGATGCTGGAGTAGCGCCAGGCGCCGAAGCGCCCGATCGACCAGACCTGCCGTGATTCCAGAAACTCCAGCAGGCGGCGCACACGGCGCGCGCGGTCCAGATCGTGGACCGGATAGGCAAAGGGAAAATAGTTCCGCGCCACGCGCACCACATCATCGGGATGCGAGATCCATCCCAATCTTTCAAGGCACGCCATCACCAGCCGCTCCAGCTCATTTTCCCGGCCGGGCTCCGGATTCGAGATTTCCGCGGCAATCAGTCCGCCGCCTTCCGGGGCCAGCTCCGCGCAAAGGTTGGAAGGAAACACCAGCCGGAAAAACGGATAGGCGGCTTCCGGGAAGTAAACCCAATGGAAGGGTTTCGGGACCGGCCTGCGGAGGCAAAACGTCAGGTTCAATAGCGATGTCCATCGCAGGCCCGAGACCTCCCTGCGCAAATCTTCCGGAACGCCGCGCGAGCGCTCAATGAGGGTCGGCAGCGGCATGGTGGAAATCAGCCGGTCGTAGCTCGCGCGCCCGCCGTCCTGGAAGCGGATGCTGTGACGTTCCAGATCGATCTCGACGGCTTCGTGTTCCAGGTTGACCGCCGTAAGGCGCTTTTGAAAGGCTTCGCAAAGCGCCTGGATTCCACCTTGCCCGGGATAGAAAAACCAGGGATTGTAGCCCAACTGATGGTGGTTTCGCCTTGAAATCAGATTGCTGATCACTTGCCCCAGTTCCGTCCTTGGAACGAAGGGCCTGATCCAGTCCAGGCTCATCTTTTCCGGTTCAATTCCCCAGAGCTTCCGGTTGTAAGGCCGCATGAAATGGCGTGCGATGCCACCGCCGAAATACTCATCCACCCACTCGCCGAAATTACCTGGCTGGCGCCCGCCGCCGAGCTTGCGCTTCATCCAGGCTTTCACGTACCCGCCCACGCAAGCCGCCTGCGCCGACGCTGGCAGCGCGTTCAGGTGTGTCTGGAAGGGATAGGGCACGTGGCGGCCCTGAAAGTGTATCCAGGCGCTGCGTTCCCGACGGATCAGCCCGTCATCGAAAAGGCCGTGCACCAGCTGCTCCGTTTCGCGTGAACGGAAGTGCAACACATGGGAGACGGTATCGAACCGATAGCCGTCGGCTTGCTGCGTCCGGCACAGTCCGCCTACGGTGTGGGCTTTCTCGTAGATGGCGTAACTGCCCGGGGAAAGTTCTTCGAGGGCGTCGGCAGCGCTTAGTCCGCTGATGCCCGCTCCCAAGATCACTGTCTGCAACCGTTACTCCTCTTGGATCCCTGGTGATGCTCCCTTGCGCCCGGCCTGGGCCCTCAACGGGCTCTTACCGCTGCGGGCTCACCTTCAGGGGTTCCGCAAACTAAGCGAAAGACTGGACTTGCGTCGTTCTTATGTATTTTCGCGCCAGTCTGCTCAACCCGTTTCGCGTGGAAGGGCTTAAAAATCTTTATTATCGCTCGAATGCCGCCTTTCGCGCCAGCATTGTGTGTGGAAGATTATCCGCCGGTAAGTTGCGGAAAAAGTCCGCCGCCGGGGTGGAACCGTTCGCGCGCGCCAGGAGCAGCGGCCGGGCACGCCGGATTTTGATCAACCGGGCGCGGTCTTTTCAGCAAAATGCAAAAGGAAAGTTGTGCAAGAGTCCACGACTGTTGTAGTTTACCCATCGGAACCTATTGACTGTGGAGCGTGACCGGGATTGTGGAGTCCTGATGAGGCGGCGCCGTCAGAATGCCGCTGAGGATTGAAAGGCCGGCTTCCAGAAAACGGAGGGAATTGTGAAGATCACTGAAGTTCGCACACGCGTTGTGGAGTGGCGGGGAGAAACGGTTCCGCCGCAGCCGCATTTCTGCACCAACCCCGTTGATCTGCTGGAATTGCCGGCGGATTCCATGGGCTCGTTTCGCTTCCATGGCTGGCTGATCGTTGAGCTCATCACGGACACGGGAGAAGTGGGAATCGGCAACGCCGCGCTGGCTCCGCGGGTCACCAAGTCACTGATCGATGTGTACCTGAAGCCCATTCTGCTGGGCGCCAATCCTTTTGACTCTGAATTTCTCTGGCAGGTCATGTATCGCCGCACCATGGCTTTTGGAAGAAAGGGCGTGGGGATGGTGGCCATCAGCGCGGTGGACATTGCCTTGTGGGACCTGCTGGGCAAACTCCTCAAGCAGCCGGTTTTCCGCCTGCTGGGCGGCAAGACCAAGCGGAAGATTCCCGTTTACGCCAGCCGTCTTTACAGCCAGCCGCTGGACGATCTGGCGCGCGAGGCGCAGATGTACAAGGACCAGGGATATCGCGCCATGAAGATCCGATTTGGCTGGGGACCTGCCGACGGCGCCGCCGGCATGCAGCGCAACCTCGACCTGGTTCGCACGGCCCGCGAGTCGATTGGAGACGAAATCGACCTGATGGCGGACGCCTATATGGGCTGGACGCTTGATTACGCCCGCAGAATGATTCCGCTGCTGGCAGGATACAACCTGCGCTGGGTGGAGGAGCCGGTGATTCCCGATGACATGGCGGGCTACGCGGCTCTGAAGGCTCTGAATGTGGTTCCAATTTCGGGCGGCGAACATGAGTTTACGCTTTACGGCTTCCGCCAGCTTCTCGACGCCAAGGCCGTGGACTACATCCAGTTTGATACCAACCGCGTAGGCGGCATTACGCAGGCCCGCAAAATCCAGGCGCTTGCCGAAGCCTTCGGCGTTCCCGTCATTCCGCACGCCGGGCAGATGCACAACTTCCATGTGGTGATGGCCAGCTACAACTCACCGATGGCGGAGTTCTTCCCGCCCGTGGACGTGGAAGTGGGCAATGAACTGTTCTGGTATATTTTCAAAGGCGAGCCCCTGCCCAAGGACGGCTTTATCGAACTCGATGAGAATCTTCCGGGCCTGGGCCTGACGATTGACGAGCCGGGCCTGAAGAAGTTTGACATCATTGAGTAGCGGCGAGCCGGACCTCTTTCATTCGGAGGCCGTTCCCTTGTCATGCCGAGCCTGTTCACGCGGCATTCCGAGCGCAGCGGGGAATCTGCTTCTGGCTGCGGGCAGCATCGTTTTATGAAGACAACACTCAAAATGAGTTTGATTGCGGTAGGAACAAAATTCCAATCAAGGACGAATCAAGAATGAGTGAACAACCGTTTTTTAGTTTGCAAGGCCAGGTTGCCGTGGTCACCGGCGCAGGCCAGGGAATCGGCGAAGGCATCGCCCGGCGCCTTGCGGGGGCCGGAGCGCGCGTGGCCGTGTTGGACCTGAAAGCGGATCAAGCCCGTTCCGTGGCCGAATCGATCGGCGGCCTGGCGGTCGAGTGCGACGTTGCCTCGCGGGTGTCGGTTGAAAAAGCGGTTGCGGAAGTGCAGAGCAAGTTGGGGCCGGCGAGCATCCTGGTGAATAATGCCGGAATTACCGGCCGAACCCTGCCGCTGACGGAGCTGGAAGAAAGCGATCTGGACGCGGTCTACTCCGTGAATCTGAAAGGCGTGTTTCTGATGTGCAAGGCCGTCATCGGCGGAATGCTGGAGAAAGGCTACGGGCGCATCGTCAACGTGGCCTCCATTGCCGGCAAGGAAGGCAATCCCACCCTGATCCCTTATTCATCCACCAAGGCCGCGGTGATCTGCCTGACCAAAGCGCTGGCTAAAGAAGTGGCCATCAAGGGCGACATCACGGTGAACAGCATTGCGCCGGCGGTGATTCAAACCAAAATCCTGGACACCATAGCCAAAGAGACGGTGGCCTATATGGTGAGCCGCATTCCCATGGGGCGCACCGGGAAAATCGAGGAGATTGCCGCGCTGGTTCATTACCTGGCGTCCAGCGAATCGTCTTTCACCACCGGACAGTGCTATGACATTTCCGGCGGCCGCGCCACTTATTAAGTGGTGATCGTCCAGCGCCGCCCGGTCATCGGCTGACGGGACTGAAGAGTTCCTGAAGCTTATCGAGGCTGACAGCCTCGAAGCTCGGGACCGCCAGGTCCGCCAGCCGCCGCAGTTCCTCGATGGGGAAAGATGAGGCCACGGCAACGCACTTCATCCCGGCGTTCTTCGCGGCTCCCACGCCCACATAGGAATCTTCAAAAGCCACGGCCTGCGCGGGTTCCACCTCAAGGTGCCGGGCGGCTTTCAGGTAAATCTCCGGGTCGGGTTTCGGATGAGTCACCTCATCGCCAGTGACCACCACGCCGAAATATTCGTGGTAACCGAGCGCATCCACCACGAAGTCCACATTCTTCTTCATCGCCGACGAAGCCACGGCCATCGGAACGCCGGCTGCGTGGCACTCCCGGATCAGGCGGTCGAGCCCGGGCAGGGGCTTTGCGTGCGCCTTAAAAACCTTCCGGAAGATCGCCTCGATCTCCTCGCTCAGCCGCCTGGTCTCCTCCGGGCTCAGGTCCTGCCCCAGGAAGTGCCTGAAAAGCGTGTCGTTCCGCTTGCCGAGAATCAGTTGCGGCAGGGTCGCCTGGTCAAAAGGGATCTGCCGCTCGTTCAGAAAATCAACCCACTTTTCAAGATGAAAAGGGTTGCTGTCCACCAAAACGCCGTCCATATCGAAAATCACGGCGGCGGGTAACTCCAGTTTGGTTTGCATGGGGCTCCGTCGAATTTATGGGATCAATCTTTTATTATGACGGAGGAACCCGAAAACGGGAAGATGCATGCAGGACCTGTATGAATATGAACGATGTAGCGCAAGGCACGGCGCAAGAACGAAACCGGACTTAGTTTGAAATATGATAGATTATGGCGCGTGCACAAATATGAAAGACTCCGCCTTCAGATTCTCGAAGCCCGGTCCGATGCAAATGTCAATTTCGACGAGCTTCGTCATCTACTCGAATATCTCGGTTTTGAAGAGCGTATCCGGGGAAGTCACCATATGTTCAGGAGGAGTGGAGTTCGCGAACTTATCAATTTACAGAGCGAAGGCAGCAAGGCTAAAATTTATCAGGTACGACAAGTGCGCCGGGTCATTCTGCGATACGGCCTTGCGGGTGGGAGTAGTTAGAGATGCATAAGTACGAGACAATTATTTACTGGAGCGACGAGGACCAGATATTCGTCGCGGAGATTCCTGAGCTTCCCGGCTGCATGGCGCATGGCACTACCCCGGAAGCGGCTCTTGCCCACGCGCAAGAAGCTATGCAGTTGTGGATTGATACCGCGCGCGAGTTCGGCGATCCCGTCCCCGAACCCAAAGGCCGCCGCCTTATGCTGGCGTAGGATATCGTGGTGCGACCCCGGGCTGACTCCCGCAGCAAAATACCAACATTTGCGAAAGCTTCGAGCAGGGATACTCGGCTTCCTCGCCGCTCGTGATGGTGGCGGTGTGCGTCTAAGACGCATCATTCATAACCTACAACTCATAACTCATCATTGCCTTCATTTCGGCAGCGGGCGCAGGGCCGCGAGTAGTTTTGCGGGTGGCAGCGTATTGAGCACGTCCTTTTTTTCGAGCCAGGCGCGGCGCGCGGTAAGGACGCCATAGCGCATCAGGTCAAAGTGGCTGGGGTGGTGAGCGTCGGTGGAGATAATGACTTTCATGCCGCGCTCTTTCGCCAGCCGGACGTGCCGGTCTGATAGATCGAGCCGCTCGGGATTGCCATTGAGTTCCAGAATGACGCCGTGTTTTTTGGCCGCCGCAAAAACCTTTTCCACGTCAAACTGGAAGGGATCACGCCGCAGGACTTGCCTTCCCGTCGGGTGGCCCAGAATCCGCACGTAGGGATTTTCCAGGGCCTTGAGCAGGCGCGCGGTCATCTCCTCCGCGGGCATGTTCATGCGCGAGTGGACGCTCGCCAGCACAATGTCAAACTGCCGGAGCAGTTCGTCGGGGTAATCGAGCGTTCCATCGCCCATGATGTCCACTTCGGCGCCCGCCCAGATTTTGATGCCCTTCACTTTTTTGCGCGCGGCATGGATGCGTTGGATGTTTTCCTCGGCGCGTTTTTCACTCAACCCGTTGGCGATGGTCACGGCTTTTGAATGATCCGTGATCAGGATGTACTTGTAGCCGCGTGTTTTGGCCGCTTCAGCCATCTCTTCCACACTGGCTTTGCCGTCGGAGGCCGTGGTGTGCATCTGCAGGTCGCCCTGGATGTCGTCAAGCTCGACAAGCGTGGGCAGCTTGCCTTTTTCCGCCGCCTCGATTTCTCCCTGGTTCTCGCGCAGCTCCGGCGGAATCCATTCGAGCCCGAACTTTTTGTAGACTTCCTCTTCCGTGCGGCGGGCCAGAACCTTTTCGCCCTCGAACAAGCCATACTCGCTGAGCTTCCAGCCATGCTTTCGGGCGCGCTCGCGCAAGGCGATGTTGTGCTCCTTGGAGCCGGTAAAGTACATCAGCGCCGCGCCGTAGGCTTCGGCTTCCAGCAGCCGAACGTCCACCTGCAGGCCGTTTTTGAGCTTCACACTTACTTTGTCCTCGCCTTTGCCCAAAATTTGATCGACCCCCGGATATTTTGCAAAGTGTCCGGCAATCCCCGGGTGGTCGCGCCCGGTCACCAGCAGATCGAGGTCGCCCACGGTTTCCCGGCCGCGCCGCAGCGATCCCGCCGGAGTCACCTGCTCTACTTCTTTCAGCTGCTTCAGGTAGGCCCCAAGCGTCTGGGCGGTTTCATAGGCGGTATCCAGGCGAAAGCGTCCGGCAGCACGCCGGAAAGTTTCGAGCGCTTTCAGGATGTTTTCTTCCGACTTCGAGCTCATGCCCGGAAGCCCGTGCAGGCGGCCGGCCTGGGCGGCCTTCGAGAGATCTTCGACGGAATTGATGCCCAACTCCTCGTGGAAGAGCCGGACTTTTTTCGGGCCAACGCCCTGCAGTTGCAAAAGTTCGAGCAGCAGTCGCGGAACCTTTTTGAGCATTTCCTGGTGATAGCGGCACTCGCCGGTCTCGACCAATTCTTTGATTTTGGCGGCCAGGTCTTCGCCCACGCCGGGGATTTCCGTCAGCTTGCGCCCGGGATCGCGCGCCAGGTCTTCCACGCGTTCGTGGAAGCCTTCGAGCGAGCGCGTGGCGCGGTCGTAGGCGGCGGCCTTAAAGGTCCACTTGGCGTCTTCCTGGGCGATTTTGATCATGTTGGCGATTTCTTCAAAAACGGCGGCGATTTCCCGATTTTCCATGACAGCCTCTTTTAGAGAGTCCCGGTTGAAAGCTGCGCCGGCATCCCGCAGCCTCTGGTGCAGCCGGGTGGCGGGACAACAATTCATCTGCGCAGCACTCCGTTTCCTATATTATGTCACTAGACTTTCGCAGAGTCCGCTTCCTTGCTGGGAGGCGCAGTGTTAGAATCAGCGAGCATAATGCCATGACGCTCCGCCGGTTGGGACTTCAGGGAAAGATCATTCTGATCATCGCGGTTGCGGTGATGTCGGTGGTCGCCGTTTCCACCTACATCGCCATGCTTCTGACCCGCCAGCTGGTGGAAGAGGATACTTACCGCAAGGCGCTGGCCCAGGCCCGGTCCATCGCCCAGCAACTGGTGGATGAAAAAAGCCTGGATGATCCCGCCACGCTGATGCGCGCCCTCCGCCAAATGGAGCATGATTTTCCCAGCATCACTCAGGCCGATGTCTATGCTCATTTCCCCACCCACCGGCTGGTGGTTTCCACCAACCCGCACGGACAGAATTTGGAGCTCGACAACATCCCGGATATCCGCAAATACAATGCGTACGAGCAGCCTTCGCCCGACCAGGTGACGATCGAGACTCCGGACGGAGAATATTGGATCATGGGGACGACGATCCTAAACGATGGCCGCTCGATTGCCTGCCTCAACCTGAAAGTCTCAAAATTGCACCTGAGCATCATCACCCAGCGCCTGGTGTTTCGCAATTTGCTGGTGATGCTGGCGGGTTTGGGCTTTCTGATTCTGGTGATCCATATCTTTTTTCTGCGAAGCATCCGGGGCCCGGTGAAGGAAATGATCCGGGTGATGGATTCGGCCGAGGGCGAATCCCTGCAGGTGCGGGCCCGCGTGCGGACTCAGGATGAGATCGGCCAGCTTGCCGAGCGGCTGAACCGCATGCTGGCGCGGATTGAGAACTTCAACTCCGAACTCGGCCGGAAGGTTCGCGACGCCACGGCCGAACTCGCGCACCGGAATGAGGAACTCAAGCATATCAACGAGGAGCTTTTTGACACCCAGAAGACGCTGGCCCGCTCCGAGCGGCTGGCGATTGCCGGACAATTGGCGGCGGGGCTGGCGCATGAGATCGGCACGCCGCTGAACTCCATTTCCGGCCACGTCCAACTGCTGGCGCGGCAAGGCGTGGGGGGCGAATCGGGCGCCCGCCGCCTGGAGATTATCGAGCGGCAGATTGACAGTATCGTGCGCACCGTCAAACAATTACTTTCCTGGACGCGGGAATTCGATTTGCGCCTGGAAGCCGTGAAGCTTAACCATTTGCTGGAAGATACGCTGACCTTATCCTCGCTTGCTTTGCAGCACCGGAAAATCAGCGTGGTGAGGGACTGGGCGCAGGATTGCCCTCCGGTGATTGCGGACGCGGGATATTTGCAGCAGGTTTTTTTGAACCTGATCAACAACAGCATGGACGCCATGTCTTCGGGCGGAACGCTGACCACCCGAATTCGCTGTCCGGCTTCAGAAAAGGGAAGAGACGTCGCCATTGAAGTGGAAGACACGGGGCCCGGCATTTCGCAGGAAATGCTGCGGCGCATCTTTGAGCCCATGTTTACCACCAAGCGCCTGGGAACTGGGGCTGGGCTGGGCCTGGCGATTTCCGAACAGATTATTCGCCGGCACCGGGGGAGCATTGCCGTTGAAAGTTTCCAGGGCCGGGGCACAAAGTTTACAATTGTTCTGCCGCTCGATTGCCGCGAAGCCCTGGAAGCCGCGGCGGGCGCTTCGGGTGATTCCAAGATCAGTTCGCCGGCATAGCGGGAGCCGCCGGCGCTTAAACGAGGACCATGGAGACTGCCAACATTCTGGTTGTGGATGACGATCCGGACACGCTCGATCTTCTCGCTGAGGTGTTGCACGCGGAGGGGGGCTATGGGGTGGTCACTGCGGCCGGCGCTCCCGAAGCGCTCGAGGCCGGCAAGAAAGCTCACTTTGATGTCATCCTGAGCGACATCCGGCTGGGTCCGGAGCTGAACGGCCTCGATGTGCTGCGCGCCTTCAAGTCCATCCAGCCCGATTCCGAAGTCATTCTCATTACCGCATTCGGCTCCATGGAAACGGCCATTGAGGCGGTCAAAGAAGGCGCCTTTGATTACCTTTCGAAGCCTTTCAAGATCGATGAAGTTTTGATCCGGGTCCGGCGCGCCCTGGAGAACCGCAAGCTGGTCCGCCAGTCGCGCGGGCTGAACCCCCAACCAGCCGGCCAGTCCCCGCTTTCCACGCTGGTGGGCCGCAGTCCCGCCATGCTGGAGGTATACAAGAAGATCGGGATGGTTGCCGACGCCCGCGCCACCGTGCTGATTACCGGCGAGAGCGGAACCGGCAAGGAGCTGGTGGCGCGCGCCATCCACATGAACGGCCCGCGCTCCGGCGAGCGTTTCCTCGCCGTGAACTGCGGGGCTTTCACCGAATCGCTGCTCGAATCCGAACTGTTCGGGCACATCCGCGGATCTTTTACGGGAGCCAGCGCCAACAAGCGGGGGATTTTTGAAGACGCTGACGGCGGCACGGTCTTTCTCGACGAAGTCTCGGAGATGAGCCCCGCGCTGCAGGTCAAACTTCTGCGCACGCTTGAAGAGCAGGAAGTGCGTCCCGTGGGCAGCAACCAGCCCATCCGGATTGACGTCCGCATGATTGCCGCATCCAATCAGGTGTTGGCCGAACGCGTGCGGCAAGGGAAATTCCGCGAAGACCTTTTTTACCGGCTGCGGGTGATTGAGATCGATTTGCCCGCCCTTCGGCAACGCTCGGAAGACATTCCCCTGCTGGTGGAGCATTTCCTCCGCAAGCTGGGGGCCGAGGCCGGGCGGGGGTTTACGGTTTCCGCGGAGGCGCTTTCGGCGCTGGTCACCTATGCGTGGCCGGGCAACGTGCGGGAGCTTGAAAACACGCTTGAATCCATCGTGGCGCTCAATCGTTCCGGCATGATCACGCTGCACGAACTGCCGGCCAAGCTGCAGATTGATGCCGAACGGAGCGGCGGCGTTGAAACTCTGTTTGACGGGCTGCCCTCGCTGGAGGAATTGGACCGGCGCTACCTTGCCTACGTTTTGAAAGTCACCAACAACAATAAGTCCCAGGCCGCCGACATCCTGGGGATCAGCCGCAATACGCTTTACCGAATGTCCCACCGGCCGAAGTCCGGAACCGAATCTTCCTGACGCCCGCGCGCCCGGCCTTCCCGGCTCGCTTGCCGGCCGGCGGCAGGTTTGACGGCGCCCGGCGAAAAACCATAGGAGGACAACAATCACCATGAAAACTTCGCGCAGGACGTTTCTGGGATATGGCCTCACCACGGCCGCGGCGGCGGCTTCGCTGCGGGGTACGACGCGCGCGGGCTCCGCTGGGTCTTTCGACATCATCCGCCCGCCCGATCACGTGACGGCCTACGCGGAAGAAATTCCGTCGCTCGCGCTCAAGCGCGCCGGCCAAAGCTGGCGAGCGCGGGACGTGGAGGTTGCGACCGAAGTCCGGCAAAGCGCACTCGGGCCGGAACTCGCCATCGGGATTCGCTCGCCTCAAACCTCGCTCACGCGCGTCCATTTGCGATGGTCCGGCCGGCTCGCGGAAGATTTGCTATTCCTTGGCGACCAGTGGGAGCGCGCTTACGGCGGGCTCGCCTGGCGCAGCTTTGACGCCGACCGCATCATGCCCTGGTACTTCATCGCCACCAGCGCCGCCGGAACGCAAGCCTGCGGCGTCAAGACCGGCGCCAGGGCGTTCTGCTTTTGGCAGACGGACGCGGCGGGAATTTCCCTGTGGCTGGACGTTCGCAACGGAGGCCGCGGGGTTCGATTGGGCGCGCGGCGGCTGGGGGCGGCTACGGTGGTGTCGGTCAAAAGCGAACCGGGCGCGGCAGCGTTCCCGACGGCGCGGCGGTTCTGCCACAGGCTTTCGGAAACTCCCCGCTTGCCGGCCGAGCCCATCTACGGCTCGAACAACTGGTATTACCTCTACGGCAAGAACATGACGGAATCCATCGTCCTGGCTGACGTGGACCAGCTCGCGGCGCTTTCGCCCGCCGTGGCCAATCGCCCTTACATGGTGATCGACATGGGCTATGGCAAAGCGCCGGGGGGCGCCGGGCCCTGGACGCAGGCCAATTGCCTTCTGCCCGACATGCCGGGCCTGGCGGCGAAGATCAAGAAGCGCGGCGTGCGTCCCGGCATCTGGGTGCGGCCGCTGCTCACCGTTGAGCCGCTGCCCGAAGCCTGGTATCTTGCCCCCAAGCATCCGGGCCGGGGGTCAAAGGCCGCCCCGCGCATCCTCGACCCCAGCGTTCCGGAGGCTCTCGATCACATCCAAAAAGGGCTGCGGGGCGTCACCGGCTGGGGATTCGAGCTCGTCAAGCACGACTACTCCACCTTTGACCTGATGGGCCGCTGGGGTTTCCGGATGGGTGCCGAGCTTACCTCCTCCGGCTGGCATTTTGCCGACCGCAGCAGGACATCGGCTGAAATTATTCTGAACTTCTACCACGCGCTCCGTGAAGCGGTTGGTAACGCGCCGCTGCTGGGCTGCAACACGGTGGGGCATCTGGGCGCGGGAATTTTTGAAGCGCAGCGCATCGGCGATGACACCAGCGGCCGCGACTGGAACCGGACCCGCAAGATGGGCGTGAACGCACTGGGCTTCCGCATGCCGCAGCACCGCACATTCTTCCTGATCGATCCGGATTGCGTTCCGGTCACCCACGCGGTGCCGTTCCAGATGACTCGCCAATGGTGCGAGCTGGTGGCGCGCAGCGGAACCCTGTTTTTTATTTCCGCCGACCCGGCAACCGCAACCGCCCGCGACAAAAAGATGCTGAAAGCCGCGCTCAAAATCGCAGCCGTGCGGCAGCCGCAAGCCGAACCGCTCGACTGGATGCAGACCATGTCGCCCGGCCACTGGAAGTTCGGCGGCGCAAAAGCTGGCTTCGACTGGTTTGGCGAGGAAGGTGCAAACCCCTTTGCAAGCTGAAAATCAATGTTCCCCGCCGGCTTGGATTTTCATCACAATGCGGGAAGGATGCTTGGCGCCGTACCAGATTTTGCTGTGGCTCACCCTGGGATGCGTGCCGTCCGCGAGCCCTTCGCCGGAATTCAAATTGCGCGCGTAAGTGGGAAATTCCGTGCCGGCAATTTGCAGCCGAATGCGGTGTCCCGCCAGGAAAGTGTTGGCGGAGGGGTCAAGGTCAACCTGCACCTTGTAGATTTTCCCGGGCTGCAGGTGCTCCGGTTTTGCAAACCCGTTCCGGTAGCTGAGGCGCAGCGCGCCGTCGGCCACGTTGATGGCTTTGCCGTCGGGGCCGACGTCCACAAGCTTTGCGATCAGGTCGGCGCTCGGCCCGTCGGAGGATACATAGACCACCAGCGACGGGCTGCCGATGACGGTCACCGGCTTGGTCAAAGGCGCGGTGCTGTACACCAGCACGTCCTTCCGCTCTTCGTTCGGCCGCTGGTCAAAGGCTCCCGGCAGAAAAGCCCAATCGCAGCACAGCTTGCCTCCCCGCGTGGGGACAGGATGTTCAGGGTCCGAAATCAGAATGTCATTGTTGTGGCCGGCTTTTGCAGCCTCAGCAAAGGAGAGGAGTCCGTCGCCTTTCAGGCTCGCCGCTGACGTTGAGGCGGAAAGATAGAGCCGGCGGGTTTGCTCGCCGGGAACCGGCCAGGTGGGGCTGTTTTCCCAGCGATTGCCGCCCATCACGAAAAGCCGCACGGCAGGCTCGGTGGGAACCTGATTGGTTTTGCCCTTCAGCCAGTAATCAAACCACGCATTCTGGTAAGCCCCGATCTTGAACTTGGCCTGCTTGCCGAAATCAACATCGCCGGTATGGAAGCCCGGGCCGCCGTGGGTCCAGGGACCGACGATCAATTGCGATTTGGTGCGCGCCAGTTCGGTTCCCGCCTTTTTTTGCAGAACGGGGAAAAGGTCGGTCATCTGGGGGCCGAAAATGTCGTACCAGCCCTCCAGGTAGCATCCCGGAACGCGGATTTTGGAAACCTGCCGGGCAACGTCCAGACGCTCCCAATACGGGCCGCCCGGAGCGTGGCTGACCCACTGACGGAAATATCCGCCGCCGCCGTTCTGCAAAGACTGCTCGAAGAGCGAATACATAAAATTGCTCAGGGGCAGCTTCATCATCAGTTGTTGGAACAGAGTACCGTTGGCGCCCAGTTGGCCGATGGTCTTGCCGTAAATTTCAGGCGTTTGCGCAGCGCTCCAGCTTTCGGCCAGCAACTGCCGGAATTCGCCGCCTTCATAAACCACCCCGTGCGATTTGAAGCTGATCGACGGGAAAACGGCAAAAATCGTCACCAGGTGCGGAGGCGATGACAGCGCCGCGTCAACCTGGGTGCCGCCGCCGTAAGAGCCGCCGAACATGCCCACCTTGCCGTCGGAGCCGGCGAGCTTGGCCGCCCACTCGACCGTATCGTATCCATCTTTTTCATCGTCAAAGAACGGGTTGAAAATCCCGGCCGATTTTCCACGGCCGCGCACGTCCTGAATCACCACAATGTAACCGCGCTTGGCCATGCCTTGGCCCGACGAAGCGGAGCTCTGCTTGCCGTAGGGCGTCCGCGCCAACAGCACCGGGAACGGGCCTTTGCCCACCGGACGGTAGATATCCGCCTTCAGGACAACGCCGTCCCGCATGGTGGCGGGAACGTTGTGTTCAATCTTGATTGGATATTCCGCTGCCGCCAGGCCAGCCGGAACAAGCACGGCAACGCAAAGGACGGCGAAGATTTTCAATTGGATTTGAGACTTCAACTTGGATGGAATCATCAGGGGGCCCCAATGGACTCAGAGATTTTTACCGCTTCCTTGTATCGCACGTTAATGAGGCAAGTCAAGGACTTCGCGGGCGCAGAGGCCGGCTTCAAGGCTTCGGGCGGCCGCGCCCGCAGTGCGCGGGGAATTCGCGCGGCCCGAAAGGCGCGATCCCGACAATGTCAATCGAGCTTTTTGATTCTCACGTGCCGGAACTCGATGCGCGAGCCTTCGGCTTCGAGCCCCACGTAACCTTTTGGATGGTTGCAGTGGTCGTAGACGCTGGTCACCACGCCGTTCACGCGCAGCGTCAGCTTTTTGCCCTGGCAGCGGATATCATAGGTATTCCATTCACCGGCGGGCTTCACTGCCTGCCGGGTGAGCGCGTCTCGCAGGCTGAAGCGGGGCAGTGAGCCGTGTTCCGGGTTCTGGCCAAAAAAGTATCCGCCGCTGGCATTGCCCACCTGCGCCTGATACCAGATGACGCCCTGGGCGTTGTTGCGCACAAACACTCCGCTGTTGTACTTGGCCTGGCCCGGCAGCTTCGCGAGCCGCCACTCCACATGAAACACAAAGTTGCTGAACTGGCGGTTATACCGCAGCCATTCGTGTCCTCCATTGCCCGCGCAGATCAGTACGCCCGTTGCCGCATTCACGCTCCATTGCGACTTTTTGGGTAGCGGGCGGTCTGGTGGAATGGTGACGCGGGTCCAGTTCTGGAAAGAGGATGTGGGCATCAGGTTGATCCACGCCGGCGATTTGGCGCTCAGGGTGGCTTGATTACTCAGAAGGAAGATGGCCCCGGAAAAGATGAAAACCAGGGATGCTGCGAGAACGGTTTTCTTCATGCCTCAACTCCTTTCAAGCTTCGGCGGCCGTCGGATGAAGGCTTGCCGGTTGCCATTGTATCAGGGGTTCGGAGCGTTTTTCTCGCGGGACTTATTTCGAATGGATCCTGCCGGGCGCCCCACAATTCGTAATCTTGCCTACGCTCTTTCGCTCAAGGGTTTTCCGTGGCACAATAGCCCCACGACCACAAGGGACTGTAGACGACATCATCATAGACTTCGGGAGGCTTTATGTCGATCCAAAGGCTTTTTAGGCCGCGGCGCTTGGCGGCAGGCTCACTGATTTTCTTGGTGGCGCTGTTGGCGACCGGCTGCACCACCACTTTCCTGGAATACAGTGGCCGGATGGCCAACCAGAATTCCAATAACCACGTTAAGCCTTACCAGGGGGCCAGCACTTCAGATCACGGTAACGCCGAGGCCGTGCGGCCCATCGTGCCCATGCCCATGGCCGGTCATCTTAAGGCGGACTGACGGCCGCCGCTGCCGCCGGGGGCGGCTTTCACTTTTGTGCTGTGGGGAAAGCCTTGCCGGGAAGCCCGCTGCGGGTTTCCCGGCAAGGCTGGTTTCCTGCCAAACACGAACAGAAACCTTCTTAATCCTTATTCCTCTGGGGGAGCCTCGGACGGGGCTGCAGCGTCCGCATTGGCCACGCTGCGGCGATGCCCGCGGGGCGTTGCATAGTAAAGAGCGAAGCCGGCCAGGATGATCAGCAAGCCAAAGGTCAGGCCGTTCATGCCAAACACCTCTTCGCGTTCGCTGCGAATGACCGAGAGAACCAGCAAAAGGATCGGCGCGAGCCCCACGAGCACGGCTCCGGCCAGCCCGCCCGGCACGCGGAAGGGCCGGGGGAGTTCGGGCTCGCGCACCCGCAAGGCCACCAGCGCGGCATACTCCAGCAGGATGCTGGCGCCGTAAAGCAGGATGTCCAGCGTTACCAGGTTTTCAAAGCCCAGTCCCAGGCAGAAAGCCCATCCCGTCGCACAGACAAGGATCGACACCCAGGGAGCTTTTGTTTTGGGATGCACCTTGGCAAAGACGCGCGGCAGCATGCCATCCTGCGCCATCGCCAGCGGCAACCGCACGTAGCTCATCACCAGCGCGTTGAAGATGCCGAAGCCGCTGACCATTCCGCCCAGCACCAGCGCCGCCTGCAGCCAATGTCCGCCCACCAGCCCCGCAACGTTAGCCCATGAACCGGTTTCAAACGCCGAGGAGGGCAGGCCGGTCATTGACACTGCCCACACTGGAAGCAGATAGGTGAGCGCCACTAAAACGATGGAGACCGCCAAGGCTCGCGGGTAGGTGCGTCCCGGACGATCGACACCGCGCGCAATGGTCGATGCGCTGTCCCAGCCCATGTAGTTCCACATGGCGACCAGGATGCCTCCCAGCAATCCGGTACCGGCCGTCGCGGGTGCGGTTACGGCGTGCGCGAGCGTTCCTGCTTTGAACGGCGCGATCAGCACAATCAGAGCAAACGGCGCTGAAAGCACCAGGAAGAGTCCCAGGGAGGTGAGGCCCACCACGTGAATCCCCGCCAGGTTCAGCGCCGTGCAGGCGATCACCATCATGAGCCCGATCCAAAATTCCCGATGTCCCGTGCGGACCCAGGGCGTCAGGCGTTCGAGGTAGGCGATAAACAAAGTGGGATAGATCGCCATGTCAAAGATGCTGCCGGCGAGCGACTGCCAGGCTTCCTGAAATCCCCAGAACGGCCCAAGCCCCCGCCGCACCCAGGCGTAATAACCGCCTTCTTCGGGAAAGGTGCTCGAGAGTTCGCCGACCATCATGGCGGTGGGCAGGCTCCAGACCAGCGGCGTGAGCGCCAGAATCAGCAGCGCGCGGTGATAACCTGCGCCGTGCACGATATCTTCGGTGCCGTAAGCGCCACCGCACACCATAAAGAAAGTGGCGGCCACCAGCGGCCACAGCGTCAGCTTGGCGGAGTTGGCGATCCCGTTGTTCCGGGATTCAGAGGCAGGCGGTGCTGGGCTCACTTGGCGCACTCTGAATCCCTCGGGTGCTGATAGGCCCGCCACGCGGCGTGACGTGCAGTCCCGTCGCCGAACAGAAAAAACTTCCAGATAAGGAATGCAAGTTTTCGCGAACGGCCGCCTGACAAGGTTTCTCCAGATCCGCCCAATTCAATTTCCCAAAGTGCACCGTGCCATGGGATTCTTGCATTGGGCTCCGTGGAGCGTCAAGCGGCCTGATTGCGCATGGCGCCCTGGCTGCGAAACCGCCGCTTATTGCTGCTCGTCCGCCGAGGGGCCGTAGGTGGAAGGCACGGGAAGGTCGTTCAACCGCAGATAAACGCCCAACTGCGCGCGGTGGTGGATCAGGTGATTCATCACAAAGCTCCGCTGGACGGCAGCCTTGGGCAGCGAAAAGATGGGCGTGCCGCTTCGAAGGAGCGACCAGGTTTGCATCATTTTTTCATCCTCGACCGCTTCAAGCGCCGCTCTCGCTGTCGCGACGTTGTGGTCGAAGGCTTCCAGCAATTCCTGGCGGGTCTTTGCCGCCAAGGGCTTATGGCCCTGCCCGTCTGGAGGGTTGACGTCAAGCGAATCGCTTTCGAGCGTCAGGCTGACCCAGCCGGGAATATCCGCAATGTGCGAGGCGAGCTGCCCCATGGTCATCGACTTTGCGTGGGGTTTCCAGCCGAATTTTTCGTCCGGCACCCGCTCCAGCGTCTTGCGGGTATTCGCCATTTCGTGGTCAAACTCCGGCAGCATTCTTTCACCTATTTTCATCTCTTCCTCCCTTTGCCCAGTTTTTGTCTTCACGGCCTGCGGCGGGTTCAGCGCGTTCCCGCCCAGACGCCATCAAGCCCAGCCCAAAGCCTTCATTGAACCATGCCGGCGACCCAGACACAAACCGTTCCCAGGGAGCCAATTGCTGGTAAAATTAAGACAATCTCAAACCAGGGAGGCAAGCCATGCTGCGATGGGTCACCCTCAGGCGTGTTGCGACTCTGGTCACCTTTTTGGCCGCTTTCGGTTGCATCCTGCTACGGCCTCCGCAAGCCTCAGCTCAGAACCTCGTTCCTCCAGAGGCTTCTCAGGAAGTTGTGCCGTACGTTCCCACTCCCATGAAGGTGGTACAAAGGATGCTGGAACTGGCCAAGGTCAGCCGCAACGACGTACTTTACGATCTCGGGTCGGGCGACGGGCGTGTTGTGATCATGGCGGCGCAGAAGTTCGGCGCGCGCGCCGTGGGCGTTGAGCTTGACCCGCAACGGTTCCGGGAGTCTTCAGCGCGGATTCAAAAGCTGGGACTCGGCAAACGAGCCAAAATTATTTACGGGAACATGTTTCAGGTCAACGTCCATGCCGCAACGGTGATGACGCTCTATCTGCTGCCCAGCGTCAATGACCAGATCGAGCCCAAACTGGACAGGGAACTGCGCTCTGGCACACGCGTGGTTTCGCACGATTTCATGATGAACGGCTGGGACCCGGTGAAAACCGAGCAGGTGACCGATGAAGATGGCGGCCACCACACCCTTTACCTGTACGTCCATCCGTAGGCGCCGGCCGCAACCGGCCTCAAAGGTGGTCGTCGTCTTCGACGTGCAAGCCGTCGGTTGATCGGGCGCCCGAGGTGGTTTTTTCCCAGGCGCTGGTCCGCCAGTTATCCACAGGAGCCCGGGAGGCGCTCCAGGCAGGCAGCGGCATCAGCAGCCGTTCCGAAAATCCGAACAGGTACGGTTCATACATCCGGCGCAGCCGGTCCAGGGTTTCCTGGGCGGCGCGCGCCTTGCACAGGGGGGCTCCACAAACGCCCAGAAGCTCCCGCAGGGCGGTGAGCGTTGCGGGGTCGAAGCGGTCGTAAGGCACCGGCCTCGGCGCAATGGCGAGCGCCTGCGCCAGATCCACCAGCGCGTGCCGCGAAATGGCAAACGTCAGCTCCGCCTGCCAGCGCAGCGCCCCCTCGGTGTGGGCCTCCAGCAGCGCGCAGGCGTCCAGAATGGTGGCGAGCGCCGCCACCCACGACTGGTTGTTGTGCTGCGAGCGGAAGTGGCAGAGCACCGGGTAGGAAAGGTGGCTTTCCATCAGCTCGGCCGCCCATCTTTCCCAGGCGCGCAGGTAGTCGGCCAGCGCGTCCAGGTTCTGTTGCCGGGTGTGGCGCCGCAGCAGCTCCGGAGCGGTGGGCGGTGATCCGGCGCGCGCGTCGAGCAGCGAGATGTTGGCTTCCCGCCGCGAGAACGCTCCATAAAGCACCGGCAGGTAAGAGACCACCACGGCCAGGAACGCGAATCCCATTCCCGCCTCCACCACTGTTACCGCCCGCGCAAACGGCGTGTGGGGTATCACATCGCCCATCCCCAGCGTGAAGAAGCTGGTGCCGCTCAGGTAAAGCTGCGCGTGGAAGCCGTGCGCCGCCCACGCCTCGCCCAGCAGCCTGCCCGCCGCCCATTGCACCATCGCGAAGCCCAGAATCAGGCCGCCCGCCCACACGCCGAATAGCGCCAGGATGGAAAGCGGCCCGAACACGCTCAAAAAGCCTTCGCGCCGTTTGCCCGGCTTGATGCGCCGGGCGACCCACAGCCACGGCGTTGCCGTATAGCGGTAGAAAGCTCCCGTCAGACGGTAGCGCCGGGTCACGCGCCGCGGCAGGATGATGGTTTCAAAGGCGTCCCACAGAATCACGCCCAGCAGGCCGATTCCCAGCAGACCCACAAACAGAGCCACAATGAATTCCTTTCCCGGATACCCTCGATTCCCTTAACTCTAGGAGTGAATTCAAGGAAACTCAAGCCGCGTGGAACATTAATCCCAGGCCGTAGGTGACGGAAGCTTCCAGAATCCCGATCAGCGTCATCTCCAGACCCGAGCTCCACCACGAGCGCATCGTGATGAGCGACTTTGCCGCGCCCACGGCAAAGTGCGCAACAATGCTGATGGCGAAGGCCGCTGCCACGGCCTCAAATCCGCCCAGGAAAAAGAATGGGATGATGGGGATGAACGCTCCGACCGCCGTTGAGAGCGAGGCCGAAAGCGAAGAAACCCAGGGATTCGGAAAGTTCTGCTCAGAGAGTCCAAGCTCGCTTTGCGCCATGGCTTTGAGCAACTGTTCAGGCTCTTCGGCAAGGCGGTCCGCCATGCGGCGCGCGTCTTCAGCGCCGAAGCCCTGCAGCTCGTAGAACAGCGCCATCTCTTCCTTTTCTTCTTCGGGATTTTCCTCCACTTCCCGCTTCTCCCGGCTGATCTCCGCTTCGTAAACCTCGCGCTCGCTTTTGACCGCCAGGTAGGCTCCCGCGCCCATCGAAAGCGCGGAAGCCATCATGCCCGCAAGGCCCGCGATCAGGACGTAATGCTGCTGGTTCCCGGTGGCGCCCGCCACGCCCGAAACGATTCCGAACACGGCGCCCAGGCCGTCGTTGACGCCGTAGATGGCGTCGGCCACCCAGGAGCCGCCGCGGCGGTGCCAGCGCTCGCGTTTCAACATCACGTCGAGCACGTTTTGAGGCCCAATCTGCGGCACCAGGTTTGCCAGCGTCTTGGCGTGCGCTTTTTCTTCAACCGCGATGTGGTGGAGAATCTGCTGGGTTTCGGCGTCCTGGCCCAGCGCGTCCACTTGCTGGGAAGTGTAATGCGCCTGCTGGCGGTCCTCGGCGGCTTCCATGCGCCTCACGGCCACTTCCAGGCCGGCCGTGCGATTGAACCAGCGGCTCAGCCGCCCCGCCAGTGTGTTGCGCAGGGCGGGCACTTCCGCGCCCAGTTCCTTCAGCTTCTTCTCCCAATGCGCGCCGTGGCGGTCTTCAGCCTGAGCCATTCGCAGCAGGATGCTTCTGCGGCGCGGGTCTTTTTCCCGGGACGCCAGATCGCGGTAAATCTGTGCGCTCTGTTTTTCCGCCTGCCAGTTTTCTTCCAGCGCCCGGATGGCTTCTTCGGAACCTTCGGCCTTTGCCATAAAGCCTCCTTGGGTTTGCCAAGCGGGGCAGCACTCCCGCCGGCGCTTACGCCTTGAACTGCTGGTCCACCTCAACCTGGTAGCCGGAGGCGAGGCTGTTGGTTTCATTCGCCATGGCCACCACGCCCATCAGTTCGCCGAACATGGCGTCGGTCATGCCGGCCTTGCGCGCCCCGGCGGTGTGCGAGGCGATGCAGTAGTTGCACTGGTTGGTCACGCTCACGGCCACGTAGATCATCTCCTTGGTCAGCCGATCCAGTTGGCCGCCCTCGCCCATGATCTGCTTCAGGCTCTGCCAGGTCCGCCGCAGCGTCGCGGGGTCGTTCGCCAGCGCCTTCCAGAAATTGTTGATCCAGTCCGTCTTGCGCGTCGCCATGATGTCGTCATACACGGCCCGAACTTCCGGGCTTGCGTCCGCGTATTCGATCAGTCCGGGGGTTGCCATAAGATTCCTCCCTTGCTGCGGTGCCGCGGTGTTTCCGCCGCCTGCATCGCCCACCATTTTGCCTTACCGCGCGGCGATTGCCAAACGCGCCAGCCGCCGCCCATGGTCCTTCCGTTCGTTGCGAAACCCGTTAACGCGTGTTAGCATCCCCTCGCGCGCAAACGGCGCGTACGAATTCTAAGGAGTTCCGAGGAGAAAAACATCATGGCTGTTCCCGTCTTATTACCCACCACCGCCCGCGACGAATCCTTTGGCGGAGTCACCTATCACATTCAGGGAGAACTGGTCCCCGCGCTCAGCGTGGAGCTTGCCGCCATGCCCATTTACTTTGAGCATCACGTGCTGCTCTGGAAAGATCCGCAGGTTGACGTTGGCATCAAGGCCATGAAGGGAGCTTTCAAACGCATGGTGGCCGGCATGCCCGTTTTCCTTACGGAAGCCCGCGGCCCGGGCCGCATCGCCTTCAGCCGCGACGGCGCCGGACACGTCTTCGGGCTCCATCTCAAGCAGGGACAGGAGGTCGACGTCCGCGAGCACCAGTTCCTGGCGGCCACCGAAAGCCTGGAGTACGGCTTCACGCGCATCAAGGGGGTCAGCAACATCCTGTTTGGAGGCACCGGCTTCTTTATCGACCGGTTCACCTGCCGCCAGCCGGAAGGCATCGTGTGGCTGCACGGCTATGGCAACGTCTTTGAGATTGACCTGAAAGCCGGCGAGCAGATCGATATCGAACCGGGCGGCTGGATTTACAAAGATCCCAGCGTGGAAATGCAGACGATGTTTCAGCGGGTTTCCACCGGCTTGTTGGCCAGCGCCGCGCAACTTTCCTGGAACCGCTTCACCGGTCCCGGCCGCGTCGCCCTGCAGTCCATGTATTTCCACATGCCCACGGAAAAATAGGCGGCCCCTGCGCAGAGCCTGGCTGGTAGCCGCGACACTGTTCTTTGTGTCGCGGGTTCTCTGCGGCCTGACGTTTTGCGCCCGCGCTTTTCCGGCCAAAGGCCGCGGACGGAAAGGGGAGATAAAGCGATGAGATCGGCACGGACAATCATGCTGATGGGCCTGGCGCTGGCGTTTGCCGCCGGGCTCCCGGCGCAGAACTTGCCGCGCATGCAGGCGGCGCTTGCCAAGCAGTACTGCGGCAGGCCGCTCCTGATGCAGAATTTCCGGTCGGGGTCAACGCTGCACTTTTCTTCCAATGGCGGGTTCATCAAAGGCGGACGTCCAGGCCCGTGGACGCTCGACGCGTACTTCCAGGTGAAGAAGGTCAAACTTAAGCGCAAAGCTCTGCGTTTGATAGGCCGGCGCGTTGTCTACGAATATATCAAGAGCGCCCACAGGCTGCGGCCGTTTCTGGCAGACGGATTAACGGTGGAGATTCGCACGGATCCGACCTCGCTGAGCCTCACGACCCTCCAGCAAGCCCTCGGTAGGATCTTCGCTCCGCCCAGCGAAAAGCTGGTTGATTTCGCTCCTAGCTACTGGAAGTACTACTTGATGCATCCCAAGATTTCTCGCGCTCCTTGCGCTGACAGGTCACACTGCAAGCCGTTTGAGGAAGTCGCAAGCCTCATGTCAGCTTATCCCTTAGACTATAAGCACCCAAACGGTGTCACCCTACCCAAGCCCCTGTCTGTGCCCAACCCGCCTTACACGCTGGAGGCTCGCGAGGCGTGGCTTCAGGGAACGATAGTTCTTGGGATTGTGATCGGCGTTAACGGGCGGGTCGAGAATGAGATGCTGATCAGGCCACTGGGATTGGGCCTGGACGAGCAGGCCGCCCAGACGCTCCGGACCTGGACCTTCACACCCGCCACTCGCGCCGGAAAGCCAATACGAGTGGCGGTCTGGGTGGAAGTTAGGTTTAGGGTATTTCGATCTCAATAGTCAGCTCCGGGGGTATCGGAATACCAAGTGGTGCCGACAAATTGGAGAGGGAAAAAATGATGAGATCGGCACGGACAATCATGCTGATGGGCCTGGCGCTGGCGTTTGCCGCCGGGCTCCCGGCGCAGAACTTGCCGCGCATGCAGGCGGCGCTTGCCAAGCAGTACTGCGGCAGGCCGCTCCTGATGCAGAATTTCCGGTCGGGGTCAACGCTGCACTTTTCTTCCAATGGCACGTTCATCAAGGGCGGCC
>CAYWMN010000015.1:0-22088 GCA_964459065.1 uncultured Acidobacteriota bacterium
GGAAGGTTTGTGGGTGGAATCTGATCGAGGCGGAAGCGTGCCGGCGGCGCGGGGGCTTGCGGATATATGATTGAAGTCGAGAACAAAACGCCTTCCAAGCCCAGCGCCTACGGGCCGGGCGAAGCTCCCGAGTGGGACTTTTATTCCAAGTGCATTCACTGCGGGCTGTGCCTGAACGCCTGTCCCACTTACCGCGAGCTTGGGCTGGAGATGGATTCGCCCCGCGGGCGCATTGCCCAGATCATCCAGGTGGACCGCGGGCGTCTGCCGCTGGGTGCCAACTTCGTTCGGCACATCGACTTGTGCCTGGACTGCCGCGCCTGTGAAACCGCCTGTCCCTCGGGCGTCGAATACGGGCGCCTGGTGGAGGCGGCCCGCTCTCAGATTAACCGTTACTATCCGCGCTCGGGGCTGGGAGCGCGGGCCCGGAAATTCTTTTTCCAGCGGCTGCTGCCCAGCCGGAAATTGCTGGAGCGCGCGGGCAATCTTCTTTGGGCGTATCAGAAATCCGGGATGGAGATGTTGATTTTGCATTCCGGAGTGCTTAAGCTTTTGCCCAGGCGCCTGGAGCGCGTGGCCCGTCTTGCTCCGCGGATGGAGAAGCCGTTTTTCACCCGGCAACTGGGCCGGGTGGTGAAGCCCCGGGGCGAGACCCGATATCGCGTGGCGTTTTTTGCCGGCTGCATTGCGAACCTGGCGTTTGCGCGGCTGAACGAAGCCACGGTGCGGGTGCTCGAGCGCAACGGGTGTGAAGTTACGATTCCGGAGGCGCAGGGTTGCTGCGGCGCCCTGCACGTGCACGCGGGGATCCGGGACCGGGCCCGCGAACTGGCCAAGCAAAACATCCAGGTTTTTCTCGCGGGCGGCTATGACGCCATCATCACCAACGCCGCCGGCTGCGGCTCGGTATTGAAGGAGTATCCGCTGCTGTTTGAGCGGGAGGACCGGGAGTTTTACGACCGGGCCTGTGAATTCAGCTCCCGCCTGCGCGACGTGACGGAGTTTCTGGCCGGGATTGATTTTGACCGGGAGTTTAAAACGGTCCGGGCGCGGGCCACTTATCAGGATCCCTGCCACCTGGGCCATGCGCAGGGCATCCGGAGCGCGCCGCGGCAGCTGCTGGCGGCCATCCCCGGCTTGCAGCTTGTGGAACTGAAAGAATCGGAAGTGTGCTGCGGCAGCGCGGGGATTTATAATGTGGTCCACAACGAAATGGCGGAAAGGCTTCTTGCGGCCAAAATGCGGCGAGTGGATGAGACCGGAGCGGAACTGATTCTGACCGCCAATCCCGGCTGCCTTTTGCAGTTGCGGGCCGGGGTCGAGCGGTCGGGGCACAAGCGCCGCGTGATGCACGTGGTGGAACTGCTCGACGAAGCCTACCGCGCGCAAGATTCTTAACGGCGGGGCGTAAGCCGATAGAGCCTGACGGGGCGGCGTCATGCGGAGCGGAGCAAAGCACCGGCTGTTTCTGCTCCGAAGCCGGTGAAGCGGATGCTTCGCCTGGCCCGGACGGACACGGTCCCAGGGGTTTTTCAGCGAACGCGCAATCTTGAATCGATGAATAGACAGGAGCTGACGATGAGTGACAATGCGGCGGCAGCACAGGAAAAATTGGAAGCTTTGTTGACCGAAGGCCGGACGTTTCCCCCTTCGGATGAATTCCGGGCTCAGGCGAACGTCTCGGACCCGGCGATTTACGACACGGCGCGCAAAGACCTGGAAGGATTCTGGGCCGAAGAAGCCAAGCGCCTGGACTGGTTTGAGCCCTGGAGTCAGGTGCTGGAATGGAACGCGCCGTGGGCGAAGTGGTTTGTGGGCGGCAAGCTGAACGCAACCTACAACTGCGTTGACCGGCACGCGAAATCGGCGCGGCGCGACAAGGCTGCCATCATCTGGGAGGGCGAACCCGGCGATACGCGAACGCTGACGTTCGGGGATCTGGAGCGGGAAGTCAACCGCTTTGCGAACGCCCTCAAGGCGCTGGGAACAAAGAAAGGCGACCGCGTGGCCATTTACATGGGCATGGTGCCGGAGCTCGCCATCGCCATGCTGGCCTGCGCCAAGATTGGCGCTCCGCACAGCATCGTGTTCGGAGGATTTTCCGCCGAGTCGCTGCGGGAACGGATCAATGACGCGCAAGCGAAGATTCTGATCACCTGCGACGGCGCCTGGCGGCGCGGCGGCGTGGTGCCCCTGAAGGCGAACGTCGACGACGCGCTCACCGGCACGCCCACCATTGAAAAAGTGGTGGTGGTGGAGCGCGTGGGCAAGGCCGCCCAGATCACCATGCAGCCGGGGCGCGATTTCTGGTGGCACAAGCTTGTAGAACAGGCTTCCGACCAGTGCGAGCCCGAGCCGATGGACGCCGAGGACATGCTTTACATCCTCTACACCAGCGGCACTACGGGAAAGCCCAAGGGCGTCGTTCACACCACGGGCGGCTACCTGGTGGGCACTTCCACGACGCACCGCACGATCTTCGACATCAAGGAAGACGACGTCTACTGGTGCACGGCCGATATCGGCTGGGTAACCGGCCATTCCTACATCGTCTACGGGCCGCTTGCGAACGGCTGCACCACGCTGATGTATGAAGGCAGCCCCGACTACCCCGACCGCGGCCGCTTCTGGGAAATCGTTGCCAAGTACCGCGTGAATATTTTCTACACCGCTCCCACCGCCATCCGCAGCTTTATGCGCTGGGGAACCGACTGGCCCTCGAAGTACGATCTCAGCTCGCTGCGCGTGATTGGCACGGTGGGCGAGCCCATCAATCCGGAAGCCTGGATGTGGTATCACCAGCACATCGGCCGCGAGCGCTGCCCGATTGTCGATACCTGGTGGCAGACGGAGACCGGCATGATTCTGATTACGCCGCTGCCGGGGCTGACGGCCACCAAGCCCGGCTCGGCGACGAAACCTTTCCCCGGCATCGAGGCGGAAGTGCTGGATGAAAAGGGCCAGCCCGTGGGGCCGGGCGCCGGAGGCTACCTGGTGCTCTCGAAACCCTGGCCCGCCATGTTCCGGACGATTTACGGCGACCAGGACCGCTTTGTGCGCCAGTACTGGTCGCGCTACCAGGGCAAGTATTTTACCGGCGACGGCGCCAAGGTGGACGAGGACGGCTACTTCTGGCTGCTGGGCCGCGTGGATGACGTGATGAACGTTGCGGGACATCGAATCTCCACTTACGAAGTCGAAAGCGCCCTGGTGGACCATCCGTCGGTGGCTGAAGCCGCCGTCATCGGCAAGACGCATGAGGTGAAAGGGCAGGGCATCGCCGCTTTCGTTACCGTGAAGGAAGGCGTCGCCGCAACGGACGAGCTGAAGGATCAACTGAAGCAGCATGTGGCCAAAAAGATCGGGCCTATCGCCAGGCCTGAAGATATCTTCTTTGCCTCGGAACTGCCCAAGACGCGCAGCGCCAAGATCATGCGCCGCCTGCTGCGCGATATCGCCGAGGGAAGGGTTCTGGGCGATACCACGACGCTCGCCGACCCTGCCGTCACCGCGCGGCTGAAGCGGCAGTACGAGCAGGAAGGCAAGGCCGAGTAGGCCGGTGCTTCGAGGCTTGAGAGGGGCCGGGCGTTGGCGCGCCCGGCAGCGGGCCCAGACCGTTTTGATTCAGGCCGGGCAGGCGCCGGGAGGGTTCCGGGGCTAGATTCAGCTTCGTTTATTTCGGCCCGACGCATTTTCAACAACTTCCCCGCTTCGTTTTAGCTTCGTTTTGGCCGTTTTTTTGGCATCGACCTTTTATTTTCAATAACTTCCTAGCTTCGTTTGTCCAAAAAAAGAATTCTTTTTTCTTTCCTTGTCCGGAAGGCGGCCTTCGTCGCGTGCCACGTAACCCCGCCGGATGGATTCACCCCATCGCATTCTGGCGATAATCCCCGGGCGCGGAAAAAGGAAGGCCCCGGGCCGCCCGGCCAAATAGCTAGAATACTAGCATACTTAGATAGCTAAGTCAAGCTCTTTTCGCCGGGGCGGCGTTCAGCAGCCTGCGTCAAAAGGTGGAGGGTGCAACTTCGCCACCGCTGCTCTCGCCAGCGGCCGTTAAGGTTTCGTATCTCGCACGAGGAGTTTCCAGACGCTTCCCGTTTCCGCTCCCTCCAAACACAGTTTCTTGCCTTTCTGGTGGCAAACCCATCCGGTGTAGCGGGGCGTTCGCCGGCGCTTACCCTTTTGCGCAAATTTTTTCTGCAAAACAACCGGTAGTGTGTGCAAAGAATTGCATCCCCAACCTGTGGGGCAGGCGGCGCTGTTTGACGCCGAAAGTTCTTCATTTTTTTGAAAATAAACCTTGACATCCAGAACGTCAGAACATATATTCGGTGGTCATGAGTGGTCTGAAGTAGAAAAAAAGGGTAAAGAAAGTTCAATTTCTGTCGACTTCTTAGGACTTTGAGCCTGTGACATGCTGCGAGGAAATTATCCAGCAACGATGGACCCCAAGGGCCGGCTTAAGATTCCGACGGCCTTTAAGACTTTCCTCGACGAGACTTTCGGGCGTGAATTCTTTGTTACCAGTTACGACGGGGCCAACGCGCTGGTTTATCCGTTTGCGGAATGGGAAAAGATTGAGGGCAGGCTGGTCGGAATGCCTTCCACGGACAAACGCAAACGGCGTTTTCTTGACCGGGTCAATTACTGGGGGCAGTCCGTGTCGATGGACGGGCAGGGCAGGATTCTGATTCCGTCGCTGCTGCGGCAGTCGGCGGAGATGACCGGCGAGGTTGCGGTGATCGGACACCTGAACCACCTGGAAGTCTGGAACATGGAGCGCTTCCGCGAATACATGGAGCGCGAGCCCCTGACCGATGAGGATTTTGAGACGTTGAGCGGATACGGCATTTAGATGAGCGGAGCCGAACGCCACCGGCCGGTGATGGTCCGGGAGGCGCTGGAGTTTTTAAAGGTTGATCCCAATGGAACTTATATCGATGCAACGGCTGGAGCGGGAGGTCATTCAGAACAGATCCTTAAGGTTCTCAGCAAGGGAAGCGGCCGGCTTTTAGCGATTGACCGCGACCCGAGCGCGCTCCGGATAGCGCAAGAGCGATTGGCAAGTTTTGGGGAGAGGGTAAAAGTGGTGGAAGGCAACTTTGCCGAAATCGACGCGCTGCACGCCCAAAGCCGGCTGCCGGCCGCGAAGGGAATCCTGGCCGACCTGGGGCTGAGCTCGATGCAGGTGGATGAAGCCGGGCGAGGCTTCAGCTTCAGCCGCCCGGGGCCGCTCGATATGCGCATGGGCGCGGGCGAGGTGACCGCCGAAGAGATTGTGAACCAGACGCCGGAACGCGAACTGGCGGATTTGATTTTTAAGTTTGGTGAAGAGCGCCACTCGCGCCGCATAGCGCGAGCGATTGTGAAGGCCCGTCCGATTCGATTAACCACCCAACTGGCGCAGGTGGTGTCGCGATCCATCCCCTCCCGGGCGGGCTTTCACCAAATCCATCCGGCGACGCGCACCTTTATGGCGCTGCGCCTGGCGGTGAACCGGGAACTCGAAAGCCTGCAGGTTTTTCTGGACAAGGTGCTGGGAGTTCTGGAGCCGGGCGCAAGAATCGTCCTCATCAGTTTCCATTCGCTTGAAGACCGAATCGTCAAGCAATCGTTCCGCAACTGGCAGCGCAACGGCCAGGCGCGCATCTTGACCAAGCACGTTGTGCGGCCCGAGCAGGAAGAGGCCCGGGAGAATCCGCGCTCGCGCAGCGCCAAACTGCGTGCCGCCGAAAAGTTATAGGCCCCCGCCATGCGGCGAGGGCGGAGCGCCGCTGCTTCAATCACGGCGCTCCATGGCACAGCATCCCTCGACGGGAGAAATGAGTTATGGCAACCGTAGCAGCAACCTTACCCGGCGCCAGGCGGCGCCCCCAGAATGAACCGGCAACCGGGCGCGCCTCCTACCCCGACATCTACTTCGTAAAGCGTATCGACAATTCCCGCCTGAAACGTGAAGTTGATTTGAAGAAGCGCCGCGAATGTTTCAGTCTGCTGGGCCTGGCCACGCTGGTCTTTGTTTTCATTCTGATTTTTGCCTGGCAGCATTTCGAGGGCGTTCGCTACGGCTACGGGATTCAGCAGCTCCGGCAAAAGCAGGCGGCGCTGGTGGAGTGGAACCACGCTCTGAAGCTCGAATGCGCCTCGTTGACCGATCCGCAGCGGATTGACCTGCTGGCGCGGACGGATCTGGGCCTGGTGCCGCCCCAGTCGAACCAGATTATCCAGGTGGCGAACCCTGCCGGAGCTTCTTCCAAGCCTTCGGGGGTGAAGTTAGCGGGGAGTCTGGACGCCTCCCTCAAGATCCCCAGTGAGAGGTAAATGGCAGCGCGCGAAAAGCGAACGCAATTCACCTTTGACGTCAAGTCGGTCGCGGCCCGGCGAAGTCTTTTTCTGGCCGGCCTGCTGGTCGTCTGGATGCTCTTCATTATCGTCCGTCTCTACGATCTGCAAGTCATTCAGTACGTGCCGCTGCTCAGGCGGGCCGACCGGCAGCAGCAGCGCACGGTTGAGATTGCCCCCAAGCGGGGAGCCATCTATGACCGGCACCTGCATCCCCTGGCGATGAGCCTGGCGGTGAATTCAGTTTACGCGGTCCCGCTGAAGATCAAGAAGCCGGTGATGGTGGCGAATCTGCTGGCTCCGATTCTGGGATTGGACGCCAAGGATTTGGAAGGGCGCTTCAAGACCTACCGGACCTTCTGCTGGGTGAAGCGAAAAATCACCTCGCAGCAGACGGCGCGGATCCGGGCGCTCAACCTGAAAGGCATCTACTTCGAAAAGGAATCGAAGCGGTTTTATCCCGACGGGAACCTGGCGGCGCAAGTGCTGGGTTACGTGGGAATGGACGACAACGGGCTGGGCGGCGTGGAATACCAGCTGAACAAGCTGCTCAAGGGGCGCTCAGGGAGAGTGTTGCTGGCCACCGACGCGCGGCGGCACTCTTTTCGCTCCACGGAGTGGCAGGGCCAGCCCGGCGATAGCGTGGTGCTGACGCTCAATGAGGACATTCAGTATATTGCGGAAAAGACGCTGGCCGCCACCGTCCAGAAACATCACGCCGCAGGCGGAACGGTGATTGTGGAAAACCCCGATACCGGCGCCATTCTCGCCATGGCCAACCAGCCGACGTTTGACCCCAACGCCTTTGAGAAGTCCCGGCCGGTTGACAGGATCAACCGGGCCATCGGGTGGATCTACGAACCGGGCTCGACGTTCAAGTCCGTAACCGTATCCTCGGCTCTCAATGAGGGGCTCGCCAGGCCCACCGACCTGATCGATTGCCAGATGGGGGCCATCCGGTTGGGCGGCCGGGTGATTCACGACGTCAGCGACATTCTTCCCTATGAGCGCAAGGGGCCGCTGAGCGTGGCCCAGATCCTGACGCACTCCAGCGACGTGGGAGCGGTGAAGATCGCGCTGCGTCTGGGGGCGGAGCGCTTTTACCGCCACATCCGGGAAGATGGTTTTGGTTCCAAAACCGGCATTCGGTTGCCGGGAGAAGAGCGGGGGTTGCTGATGCCTCCGCGGAAATGGTCCGGGGTTTCGATCGGCGAATTTGCCATCGGGCAGGGAGTGGGCGTGACGCCGCTGCAGATGGCGGCCCTTTATTCGGCCATCGCCAACGGCGGCACGCTGATTGAGCCCCGCATCGTGAAAGAAATCTTTCGTGGGAAGGACCGCAAAGCCTTGCCCGAGCGGCCGAGCCGGCGGATCATGAGCCGCCATACCGCCCTGGAGATGCGGCAGATGCTCCACGACGTGGTGGAGCAGGGAACCGGAATCCCCGCCCAAATGAGCGGTTATACGGCGGCTGGAAAGACCGGCACCGCCCAGAAGGTGGATCCGGCGACCGGGCGTTATTCCCACTCGAAATACGTAGCTTCTTTTATCGGGTTTGCCCCCGTTACAAAGCCGGCGATCATGGTGCTGGTGGTGATCGACACGCCGGTGGGGGCAATCTATGGGACCGAAGTGGCAGCTCCGGCGTTCAAGTCTATCGCAGAGCAAACTCTGCGTTACCTGAACGTTCCGCAAGACAAACCCTCGAATTCACTGCAACTTATTTCCCGCAGCCTCGCCAAGTCTCCGCCCCGGGTGGGCGGTGAGGAGGAGAACCTTCCAGTAGACTCGGGACGCACCGGAGCTTCCACTCGGCCCATAGAACAAGTTTCTTTTACACCCTGGACGTCGGCCCGCAAGGGAAACGTCCTGTTGGACGACGGTCCCATGCTGACGGTCCCGAGTTTTCAGGGGCTTTCGGCCCGGCAGGTAAGCGAGCGGTGCCAGGCGCTGGGCTTACAAATGAGTATTTCCGGTTCCGGGCTGGCGGTGGCGCAAGCCCCTGCCGCCGGGACGCAAGTGCGGGCGGGCTCGATTGTTCAGGTTCGATTTGCACGCTAAGTGCCGAGCAAGCGAAGAGTTGGGACGGGGGAGCGCATGTTGTGTGGAATGCGCCAATGCTATAATGCGAGTGAAAGATGAAATTGGGCGAGCTCCTCGAACGAGTGCCGCTGCTCGAAACGGGGGCAGACCGGCAAACTGAGGTTTCCTCGCTTGCGTATGACTCCCGCCGCGTGAAGCCGGGTGGTGTTTTCTTTGCCATCGAAGGCGAAAAGACTGACGGGCATCGCTTTATTGCGGAAGCCTTGGAGCGCGGTGCGGTGGCCGTGGCGAGCGAGCGGGAAGCGCCGGCGGGCCTTGCGGGCCGGTGGATTCGAGTGCCCAGAATCCGGCGGGCGCTGGCCGAAGCGGCGAAGAAAATTTACGATGACCCGGGCCGCAAACTGCAGTTGACCGGCATCACGGGTACGAACGGAAAAACCACCACAGCTTATCTTCTGGCGAGCATCCTTCAAGCCGCGGGGATCCAGACGGGGATGTTTGGGACGATTGAACACCGCCTGGCCGGCCGGGTGGTGCCTGCGCTGAACACCACGCCGGAATCGCTGGACCTGATGGAATATCTCGACGAGCTGGTGGCGAAAGGCTCAAAGGCCGCGGTGATGGAGGTTTCCTCGCACGCCCTGGTGCAGGAGCGGGTGTGGGGATTACATTTTTCAGCGGCGGTCTTTACCAATCTGACCCGGGATCACCTGGATTACCACGGAGACTTTGAGCGGTATTTTGAGGCCAAGCGGCGGCTTTTTGAAGGGGAAGGCGCGGGAGTGCCGGACCTGGCGGTGATCAACGCCGATGATCCCTGGGGGCCTCGGCTGCTGGACGTGGCCGGAAGCCGGCAGCTCAGCTACGGGGTTGAATCGAAAGCCGCTGTGCGGGTGAGGCACTATTCCGAGGATGCATCCGGCCTGGCCGCAACGATTGCCACTCCGCAAGGGGAGATCAAGGTTCGCTCCAGGTTGCTGGGCAGGGTCAACCTGTTGAATATCCTGGCGGCCACGGCCACGGCGCTGGGCCTGGGGATTTCGGCAGAAAGCATTCAGGAGGGCGTCGGGCAGCTTCCGGCGGTTCCCGGCCGCTTTCAGAAAATCGACGAAGGCCAGCCGTTCCTGGTGGTGGTCGACTATGCGCACACCGACGATGCGCTGGCAAATGTCCTGCAGGCGGTTCGCCGTCTGACAAAGAAGCGCCTGATGGTGGTGTTCGGTTGCGGGGGCGAACGGGATCGCACCAAGCGGCCCGTGATGGGTGAGACCGCGGGACGCCTGAGCGACCTTGCCGTGCTGACGTCGGACAATCCTCGCGGAGAAGACCCCATTTTGATCATGAACGACGTGCTGGTGGGCTTGCAGAAGACCGGGAAGCCTTACCTGGCCGAGGTGGACCGGGAAGCCGCCATCCGAAAAGCCCTGGAACAGGCCCGGGAAGGCGACGCTGTGGTGCTGGCGGGCAAGGGACATGAAACCTGCCAGATTCTGAAGGAGCAGACGATTCCCTTCGACGACCGCGAAGTGGCCAGCCGCGTCCTGAAGGAGCTGGGATTTAGCCTGCCGGGCGGGCGGAACGAAGAATCGGGCCGCGGATGAGCAGCCGGCCGCTGCCGCCCGGCCATGAGGTGTTTGAAGCCGATGCATTTGCCGCTTGATAAGATCGCAGAAATCGTAAGGTCTCCGCACCCGACATCGGGCCGGCTGGCGAAAGGGTATTCCATTGATTCGCGCCGGGTGAAGCCGGAAGAGCTCTTTTTTGCCATCCGTGGCAAGCGCTTCGACGGGCACGAGTTTGTTCCTGACGCCCTGGAAATCGGAGCGGCGGGCGCCGTGGTGGAAAGGCGATTCTGGGAGAACTCGTCGCCGGAGATCCGTGAGTCGCTCATTCCGGTTGCCGACACAACGGAAGCCCTGCAGCGCCTGGCGCGGGGCGTCCGAAGGCTGTGGGCGGGACGGGTGGTGGCCATTACCGGAAGCATGGGGAAGACGACGACCAAGGAGATGCTTTCAGCGCTTCTTTCGAGCCGCTTCTCGGTCCATAAATCACCGGGAAACCTGAACAACCTTTACGGCTTGCCGCTCTCGTTGCTGGACCTGGAAGCTGAGCACCAGGTGGCCGTTGTGGAGCTTGCCATGTCGGGGCGCGGCGAGATTGCACGGCTGGCCGGGATTGCGGAACCGGATATCGGCGTGGTGACCAATGTTGCGCCTGTCCACTTGGAGTTTTTTGATTCGATCGAAGGCATTGCCCGGGCCAAGCGCGAGCTGATCGACAATCTCAACGCCCGCCAAGGGGCCGGCATTGCCGTCCTGAACTATGACGACGAGCGGGTGCGGAGGTTCAGCGGCGGATTCAATGGAGTGTCCGTGACTTTCGGCCTGGGCAGGGACGCTCAGTTCCAGGCTACGGACGTTCAAAACGACTCGGCCGGCGGGAGCCGCTTTCGGGTGGACGGCCCCGGCCTGGATGCCGAGTTTGATTTGCCGCTGCCGGGCGTCCACAACGTTGAAAACGCGCTCGCAGCTTTGGCGGCCGCAAGCGCCTTTGAGATTCCGGTCGAGGCGATGCAGCAGACTCTGGCCGGCTTTAAAAATTTGTCGCAGCGGGGTGAAATTCTTACACTCTCGGACAACATCACGCTTCTTGACGACTGTTACAACTCCAACCCCGGCGCGATGGAGCGGATGATCGAAATGCTGACGGGATGGGAGGGCGCCCGGCGGCGCGTCGTGGTGGCGGGTGAAATGCTGGAACTCGGGTCAACCTCGCCGGAAATCCACCGCGAGGCCGGCAGGAAGCTGGCGGAAGCCGGCATTGACTTCTTAATCGCGGTTCAGGGCGACGCCCAGTACTTTGTGGAGGGGGCGGCCCAGGCGGGCCTGTCGCGCGAGGACGCGGTGTTTTTCCCCGATGCTGCTACGGCGGGCGCCTATTGCCGCGACTTCATCAAAGCGGGCGACGTGGTGCTCGTCAAGGGTTCGCGGGGCGTGAATCTTGAAAAGGTTATTGAATTGCTTAAAAACCATCATTCCATCGGGAGATCGGGAATTTCGGCGAAAAGGTTCTGACGGGTTTTCATGTTTTACTACCTCTATCTGCGATTTCACGCGCAATTCCATCTCTTCAACCTTTTCCGCTATGTGACCTTCCGGACAGCGTACGCGAGCCTGACCGCGCTTTTTCTCTCCATGGTTCTGGGTCCGTATGTGATCCGGAAACTGAAGGAATTCCAGATCGGCCAGTATATTCGGGAAGACGGCCCTCAGGCGCACCAGTCCAAAGCCGGAACGCCCACGATGGGCGGCGTGCTGATCAACCTGTGCATCATTGTTCCGACCCTGTTGTGGGCTGACCTGGCGAATCCCTTCGTCTGGCTGGCGCTGGGAGTGACTACGGCGTTTGCCGGCATCGGTTTCTACGACGATTACCAGAAGCTGCGAAGGCGGCAAAACCTGGGGCTGACGGCGCGGACCAAGTTTCTTCTCCAAATCCTGGTCAGCTTTATTTTTGCCGTGATTCTGGTGGTGATGACGGCCGGGGGCGAGTACTCGACCGCCGTCGTGTTTCCCTTTTTCAAGCGGATTCATCCGACCTTTGCCATCTCCCCCCTGCTGAGGGACTCGTGGATGTATCCCCTGGCGTTCCTGCCCTTTATCGCCTTTGTGGTGCTGATTCTGGTGGGGTCCTCGAACGCTGTGAACCTGACGGACGGATTGGACGGGCTGGCCATCGGCTGCATTGTGGTGGCTGCTTCGGCGCTGACGATGCTGACCTACGTTTCGGGCCACGCGATTCTTTCCGCCTACCTCGATATTGAGCACCTGCCCAAGGCTGCCGAGTTGACGATTTACTGCGGCGCTATGGTGGGTTCCAGTCTGGGATTCCTCTGGTACAACGCCTACCCGGCGGAGATCTTTATGGGCGATGTCGGTTCGCTTTCACTGGGCGGCGCGATTGCCACGGTGGCGGTCATTATCAAGCAGGAACTCCTGCTGCCTTTTATCGGGGGCATCTTTGTGATTGAGGCGCTTTCGGTGATTCTGCAGGTGGGGTCCTACAAGCTGCGGCGGAAACGCATTTTCCGCATGGCGCCCCTTCACCACCATTTTGAGCTGCAGGGATGGAAGGAATCGAAGATCATCGCGCGCTTCTGGATTGCCGCCCTGGTCTTCGCGCTGTTCGCCCTGACGACGCTGAAATTGCGGTAAGAGAGAAATTGACGGGAGGAGTTTCTGCGCATAAAATGCGCATTAACAGGCAATGGGACGGCCGAAATCATTCCGGAATCCGACGCGGGTCAGCTTGACGCTGGACCGCAAGACGCTGGAGACGGCGCGCCGGGAGGCGCAACGCTCCCGGCGCTCGCTTTCCGTGGTGATTTCGGAAATCCTGGACAACCATTTCCAGCACAACGGCCGCGCCCATCCCCGGAGGAATCCGTGAACGAGGTCTCCGGAAAGAACATTTTGGTGGTGGGGCTTGCGAGGTCGGGGCTGGCGGCGGCGCGCCGTCTGGCCGAGCGTGGAGCGGCGGTGACGGTGACCGATCAAAGCCCGCCGGAGAAGTTTTCCAAGGAAATTCCCGAACTCCTCCGCCTTAAAATCGGCATGGAGCTGGGCCTGCACCGCGAGGAGACTTTCCTGCGGCAGGATGCGATTGTGGTGAGCCCCGGCGTGCCGGCCGACCTGCCGGTGCTGAACCTTGCCCGGAAGAAGGGCCTTGTGGTGGTTCCGGAAATCGAGGTTGCCGGCTGGTTTCTCACCTCGCGGCTGGCGGGCATTACCGGGACCAACGGGAAGACCACCACGACGGCGCTGCTGGGAAAGATGCTGGAAGCATCGGGATTCTCCACTTTTGTGGGCGGCAATATCGGGGTGCCGCTCGTTTCGGCGCTCGATTGCGACCCGCAGCCTTCCATTGCGGTCGCCGAACTGAGCAGCTTTCAGCTTGAAACCATCGAGGCTTTCCGGCCCCATGTGGCGGCGCTGCTGAATCTTACGCCCAACCACCTGGACCGGCATCCGGACTTTGACGCCTACGTTGCCGCCAAGGCCCGGATTTTCAAGAACCAGACCGAATCCGATTATGCGATTCTGAATGCCGACGATAACCAGGTGATGAGCCTGGCCCCGGAAATTCGAAGCCGGAAAATCTATTTCAGCCGCAAGCGGGAGCTTGCCGAAGGGGTTTTCCTCTCCGGAAGGAAGATTCAATACCGGGTCCGGAACCTGGAAGCGGACTTGATGAAAACGTCGGACATCCGATTGCGCGGAGAGTTCAACCTGGAAAACGTCCTGGCCGCCGCCGCCGCGGCGTGCGTTCTGGGCGCGGGGTTCGGCTCCATCCGCCGGGCCGCCCGCGAGTTTTATGGGGTGGAGCACCGGCTGGAGTTCGTGGGGGAATTGAAGGGCGTGGAGTTCTATAACGATTCGAAGGCCACCAGCGTGGACGCCGCCCTCAAGGCGCTTTCAACTTTTGAGCGGGGTGTGCATCTGATCCTGGGCGGCAAGGACAAGGGCGCGCCCTATGCTCCGCTTCGCGGCCTGCTGGAAGGCCGGGTGAAGGAAGTTCTGGTGATCGGCGCGGCGCGCGAGCGGATCAAAAATGAGCTGGCCGGAGCGGCTGAACTGGTGGATGCCGGTGATCTGGAGACGGCCGTCCGGACCTCGTTTGACCGCGCCCAGACTGGCGACGTGATTCTGCTGGCTCCTGCCTGCTCGAGCTTTGACCAGTTTGAAAATTTTGAACACCGGGGCCGGGCGTTCAAGGATCTGGTTGAGCGGCTTGCCGTGGAATATGCCGGCAAGCGCCCGGCGGGAAACTTACAGCAAGCAAGCGAGACCGGGCAAATGAAACCGGAGCCTGCAAATGCCGCAGCGCCGGATGCCGACGCCCCGGGACTTTCCATCCTCGATGCGGACGAAGCCGGGACGGGTGAAGCTCCGGACCAGACGCGGAACGCCCCAGAGCCCCCGCGCCTTTCGGCGCCCAGGGAGCTGGAATACGTCTACGAAGTGAGCGCGGAAGAGATTTCTCCCGGCCCGGCGCCCGGTTTGGGCGATGAAATTGAAGAGCCGGTTTATGACGCCGGGAAGATGGCAGACGTGGAACCGGTGGAAGATGAAGTCCTGGCCTTTGAAGTCCGGCGTACGCCGGATGTGAAACGGGCCAATCCAACAAGCAAACGGCGTGGGGCCGTCCGAGCCGGTTCCACCGATCCTGGCGCGACTCGAGAGATGGAATAGCTGCAGCATGGCGCGACGACTTCAAGCCGACCGGGTTTTGTTTGGAGCGGTGATCATCCTGGTGTTGTTCGGGATCATCATGGTCTTCAGCGCCTCCGCCGTGATCGCGCAGGAGAACACCGGCAACAGCACGTATTATCTGGCGCGGCAGGGTGTTTACGCGGTTCTGGGGCTGTTGCTGATGGTGGCGATGATGAATGTGGACTACCGCCGGCTGAAGCACCCTCTGGTTCTTTTTCCGGCGCTGGGCCTGCAGGTGTTGATGCTTTTTGTGGTGCTGCTGTGGGACCCGTTCCACAACGCCCACCGCTGGCTGCACGCCGGGCCGGTAAGCTTTCAGCCTTCCGAGTTCTCCAAGATTGTCATCATTGTCTTTTTGGCTTACTTCCTGGAGCTTCACAAGAACGAGGTCAGCGATTGGAAGCGGACGCTCCTGCCGATCGGGCTGGTGGTTGGAATCGACGCCCTGCTGATCCTTCGCGAGCCCGACTTTGGGACCACGCTGGCCCTCGCGATGATTGTGGCGGCCATGCTTTTTGCGGCGGGATTACCCCTGGTCTATTACGGATATGGAATGCTGGCGGCCTTCCCGCTGATTTTTTTACTGATTTTTCATGTGGGGTACCGGTACCGGCGCGTCCTGGCTTTTTTGCACCCCTATAAGGACCCGCTGGGGGTGGGATTCCAAATTATTCAGTCTTTCATTGCGGTGGGAACCGGCGGCATTACCGGCGTGGGACTGATGGAGGGGAAAGAGAAGCTTTTTTTCCTTCCGGAGCCCCAAACCGACTTTATTTTTGCCGTCATCAGCGAGGAACTGGGCTTGATCGGGGCCCTTGCCGTTCTGGCGCTTTTCGGAGTGATCTTGTGGCGGGGTTTGCGGGCGGCGGCGCGCTGTTCGAATGATTTCGGGCGTCTGCTGGCGATCGGGCTGACGGTGATGGTGGTGGGGGAAGCCCTGGTGAACATCAGCGTGGTGATCGGCCTGCTGCCGACCAAAGGCATTCCGCTGCCGCTGATCAGCTACGGCGGCTCCTCCCTGGTGATGACCCTGCTGGCGATCGGGATTTTGTTGAACATCTCCCAAAACACCAGTTAGGCGTTCGCGGATGGAGCGAAACGGCCTGAGGAATCTTGCATCAGGACAAACTTATGGCGGCGGAAATAGAGGCGGCCAGGGCGCCGGGCACGGCAACCCAATCCCGCGGCGTGGTTCGCGTCCTGATGGCGGCCGGCGGAACGGGCGGGCACATTTTTCCGGCTCTTGCCGTGGCGGATGAATTGCGCCGGCGGCCGGAAGTGGATGGCTCCGGCGGGCTGGCTTACGAAACGGTGTTTCTGGGCACCGGCCGGGGCCTGGAAGCGAAATTGGTTCCCCAGGCGGGCTACGGGCTGGAGACGATCAAAGGAGCGGGGCTCAAGGGCATCCGGGGCTGGAAGCGATGCGTGAACCTGGCCGCGCTTCCCCGGAGCGCCTGGGAGGCCGCGCGGGTGCTTTACCGCTATCGTCCCAGGGTGGTGGTGGGAATCGGCGGGTATATTTCCGGGCCCGTGATGCTGGAGGCCGCGCTGGCGGGAATTCCAACCCTGTTGTTTGAGCCCAATGCGGTTCCGGGGTTTACGAACCGCGTTTTGGCGCCTGTGGTGAGGCGGGCGGCGGTGGGCTTCCAGGTAGCGGCATCGGTTTACGGCAGCAAAGCGGTCTGGACCGGGCATCCCGTCCGCCCGGAGTTTTACCGGATTGCTCCCAAGGCGCACACCGCGCCATTCACGATCTTGATTGCCGGGGGAAGCCAGGGCGCACGGGCGTTGAACGAATGCCTGATAAAAAGCCTGCCGCTTTTCCAGGCTGAATCGCCGGATGTGAGATTTGTTCATCAGACGGGTAAGGCAGATTATAATGTTGTTCGGGCTGCTTACGATAAGCTGGGCATCGAGGCCGAAACGAGCGCGTTCTTTGATCCGATTGTGGACGCCTTTTCCCGGGTGGATCTGATTATTGGCCGCGCTGGAGCTTCCACCGTGGCCGAATTGGCGGCTGCCGGAAGGGCCTCCATCCTGGTGCCTTATCCTTCTGCCGCGGACCAGCACCAGTTGCAGAACTCGCGAGCGCTGGCCGATGCCGGCGGGGCCCGGGTTATCGAGCAGAAGGACCTGACGCCGCAGCGCCTGGTGAGGGAGGTTTTGAGCTTGCTCCGCGATCCGGAGAAGCTGAGCCTGATGGAACAAAAGGCCCGGAGCCTGGCCCGGCCTGAAGCTGCGAAACGGATTGTGGACCTGATTGCAGAATTGGCAGCAGGAAAGCGGGCCGGCTAGCGAGCGGGGAAAATTGGAAAACGGAAGTCAATGATGTTAGGGAAGATTCGAAGAATTCATTTTGTGGGCATCGGCGGCATCGGGATGAGCGGCATTGCTGAAGTGCTGTTGAATCTGGGCTTCAGCGTCTCCGGCTCGGACCTGAGGCAGACGCCGGTGACCGAGCGGCTGGCCGGCCTGGGTGCGCAGATCGGGATCGGGCACCGGGCCGAGAACGTGGGCCGGGCGGAAGTGGTTGTGGTATCTTCGGCCGTGCCGGATGACAACCCCGAGGTTGTGCAAGCGAAACAGCGCAAAATCCCGGTGATACCCCGCGCCGAGATGCTGGCCGAACTGATGCGGCTGAAATATTGCGTGACCGTCGCCGGTTCGCACGGAAAGACCACCGTGACTTCCATGGTGGCCGTGATGCTGGCGCAGGCGGGCCTTGACCCGACGGCGGTGATCGGCGGGCGCCTGGACGCTTTTGGATCGAGCGCGCGGCTGGGCAAAGGGGAACTGATGGTGGTGGAAGCCGATGAAAGCGACCGCTCGTTCCTGTGCCTGCATCCGACCCTTGCCGTGGTGACCAACATTGACCGGGAACATCTGGACCACTACGAGAACCTGGACGAAATCGTCAGTTCGTTTGCCTGCTTCATGAACAAAGTGCCTTTTTACGGCGCCGTAATCGCCTGCTTTGACCCACCCTGGCGCCAGGCCCTGGAGGCCGTGCTGCCGCAGCTCGGCCGGCGCATCGTGACTTACGGCCTGGAGCCCGGAGCCGACGCGACGGCTCGTAATATTGATCTGCAAGCGGGCGGTTCCAGCTTTGACGTCCACATCAACGGAACCCGGCTGGGGCGCTTCCGGGTGAATGTTCCCGGCCGTCACAGCGTCCAGAACGCGCTGGCCGCCATTGTGGCGGGGTGCGAGCTGGACCTCACGCCGGAACAGATTCGGGAAGGCCTGGAGTGCTTTAAGGGCGTCGACCGGCGTTTCCAAATCAAAGCGGAAGTGGACGGCGTGACCGTCGTCGATGATTACGGCCACCATCCCACGGAGATCAAGGCGATGCTGGACGCTGCAAGCCTGCGCGGCGCCAAGCGGATTTGGGCCATCTTCCAGCCGCACCGCTATAGCCGGACGAAGTTCCTGATGGATGACTTTGCCCAATGTTTTGAGGCGTGCGACCGGGTTTATGTGCTGGATATCTATGGTGCCAGCGAGGAGCCGATTGAGGGTGTCGCCTCCCGGCGGCTGGTGCAAAGGATGGCGGAACTGGGTTTTGGACGCGCGCGTTATGCGGCGTCGGAAGACGCCGTGGTGGACGAGGTGCTGGCCGAAGTCAAGGCCGGCGATTTGATTCTGACCATCGGGGCCGGCAACGTGTGGCGAATTGCGGAGACGCTGGCGGCAAGACTGGGCCATCGCGCGGCGCGCGTGAGCGGGGTGAAGGCCTGATGCTTTCGAAGGCTCTACAGGAGGAAATCACCGGGCGCATCCAGGAGGCCGGCGGCGTGTGGCTTGCTCAGGAATTGCTGGCCCGGCACACCTCGCTCGGGGTTGGCGGGCCTGCCGATTTGGTTGAGATTCAGGAGGCTTCCGCGCTTCCGCAAGTGGTTGCCATCCTCCGGGATTATGGCCTTCCCTGGAGAATCATGGGCGGCGGCAGCAACCTGCTGGTGGCCGACGAAGGCCTTGCCGGCGTGGTGTTGCACCTGGTGCGATCCCGGGCCAGACTCGAGTTCCAGGAAAACCAGGTGGAGGTCCCCGCCTCGCAAAATCTCGGGACGACCGTGATGGAATGCGCCAAGAGAAATCTGGGCGGGATGGAAGGATTGATCGGAGTGCCCGGAAGCGTCGGCGGCGCGCTGCGAATGAATGCCGGCGCTTATGGAACGCAGATCGGGGACGTTGTGCGATCGATGAAAATCTTTCGCGGCGCCACGGGCCAGGTGGAAACGCTCCAAACCGGCGAGATGCGTTTTGAGTACCGGCACACGGGCTTTTCGCCCGACGACGTGATGCTCTCGGTTCTGCTGGAACTGCCCGAACGCCCTTATGAGGATATCCTTGAGCGGGTGAAGCAGTGCAATCAGAAGCGCCGCGCCTCCCAGCCGGTGAACGAAAAAAGCGCGGGATGTATTTTTAAAAATCCTCCCGGACTCTCAGCCGGCAAAATGATTGATGAATTGGGGATGAAAGGAACTCGCGTGGGCGGGGCGGTGGTTTCGGAACGGCACGCCAACTTTCTGGTGAACCGCTTTGAGGCCAGGGCTTCCGACATCCTGCGGCTGATCAGCCTGATCCGGGAAAGAGTTCTCCAGGCTTACGGAGTAGAGCTCGAAGAAGAAGTGATTGTTTGGCGGGACATAGCAAGGTTGCAATAAGGCCGGAGGAAATCATCGGCCGGCGGCCAGTGGCCGGCTGAAAAATCGGGCTCCAGGCAGGCGGTGGCTATGTTCGGGATTGAGGACGAAACGGGGGATAACGGTAGAGAACAATCGAACGCGACTCCGTACATGCGGCGATCACGGGCGGTGGCCGTGCGCCGCAGCCGGTTCCCGTGGGGCGTGCGGCGTCTTCTACGCTGGGGGCTGAGGGCGGTGTTTGTTCTGCTGCCGCTCGGCGCGGCGGGCTATCTGCTGACCGTCTATGCGCTGAACTCACCGCGCTTTCAGTTGAGTTCTCCCGCAGACGTCGCCGTGGCGGGAAATCACTACGTTCCCAAGGAAGAGATTTTGAATGCTCTGGGCATTCCCGCGCGCAAGGCCAACTCCGGGATCAATATTTTCAGGATGTCGTTGGAAAGCAGAGAAAAACAGATTGACGCGATCCCCTGGATCCTTTCATCGACGATTGTGCGGTCTTATCCCCACCATCTGGCCGTCTACGTGAAAGAGCGGAAGCCCGTGGCGTTTGTGAGCGTGGCGGGCGACGTCAAGCTGGTGGACCAGAACGGCGTTTTGCTGGATACTCCCGAGAGGAGCCATTTCGATTTCCCTATTATCCGGGGACTCGATTTCCGGGAAAACCCGAACGCGCTGAAATCCCAAGTCGATCTTTATCTCGAATTCATGCAGGAGACATCGGATAAAATGTCGGTTTCGGGTTGGACGGTTTCCGAGGTCAATCTCAGCGACCCGGGCGATCTTGAGGCTCTGGTGGTTCAGGGAAAGCAAACCCTGCTGATCCGTTTTGGCCGGAGAGACTTTTTGACGCGGTTTAAGAATTTTCTGGCGGTGCTTCCCGAGTTGCGCAAAGCGAACTCGCCGATCAATTCTATCGACTTGCGTTACAACAATCAGGTTGTCGTTAATCCCGCCGGGCAAGGCTCGGGATCTGCTTCCAAGCCCAAACTCAAGACCGGTGTGGCGGCAAAGAAAACTTAGGGACCCCTTGGCACACAGAGAACAGGCATTGATTGGACTGGACGTGGGAAGCAACAAGACTTGCGCCCTGGTCTGTTTCCCTACGGAGACAGGAAAACTCGAGGTTTCCGGCCTCGGCGTGGCAGAATCCCGGGGATGGCGCAAAGGCATTATCGTGAACCTTGACGCTGCCGTGCTTGCCATCAAGAAGGCGGTGGAAGCCGCCGAAGCAGCGGCTGGCTTTCCGCTTGATAAGGCGTACGTGGGGGTTGGCGGATCGCACATTCGGGGGATTAATTCAAGGGGCGCCGTGACAGTGGCTAACCGCGGCCACGGGGTCACGCGGGATGAAATCGGGCAGGTGATTCGGGCCTCCCAAAGCATCAACCTGCCGGAGGATCGTGAGTTGCTGCACGTGCTGCCGCAGGAGTTCCTGCTGGATTCGCAGGACGGGATTCGCGACCCACTGGGCATGGTGGGCTCCCGCCTGGAGGCCAACGTTCACCTGATTACGGCTTCGACGCTGGCATGGCAGAACATTGTGACCGCGGCCAATCGCGCGGGGATCGAAATCCCCGACAGCGGAACCGTTTTTGAACCCCTGGCGTGCGCCGATGCCTGCTTGACGACGGATGAACGTGAGCTGGGCGTGGCGCTGATCGACCTGGGGGCGGGATCATCGGATATGATCGTGTACCAGAATGGAAGCGTCCGGCACACGGCGGTGATTCCGGTGGGAGGCGATCACTTTACCAATGACATTGCGGTGGGACTGCGCACCCCGATTCCGGAAGCTGAAAAGATCAAGCGGCTGTGGGGAAAACAGAGTTCCGGCCTGCCGGAATCAGCGGCCCTGGAAGTGCCCAGCGTGGGCGAGCGCCCGGCCCGCATCGTCAGTTACGGACGGCTGCGGGAGATCATCGAGCCCCGGGCGACGGAACTGCTGGAGCTGATTAAAGCCGATCTGGATCGCTTTGACCGGGAGAGCCCGCTGGGCGCGGGCGTGGTGCTGACCGGCGGCGGCGCCAAGCTGGGAGGGCTGGTCCAGGCGGCTGAACAGGTACTGGGACTTCCGGTTCGGGTCGGCTGCCCGATGAATATGGAAGGATCGTCGGAAGTTCTGCCCGATCCCTCCTATGCGACGGTGGTGGGGCTTGTCGCGTACGGCAAGAAAATGCAGTTGATGCGGGACCAGCGGAACCAAGGTTGGATGGGAAAACTTTGGGGTGCGCTGAGCGGTTCTGGAAGCTAAAGGATCATTCGCCGGGAGCGAATTATCGCCACGGCAGGGAGCGAGTATGACCGACAACGGAAATGGTGAAGGGCTGCGGGTCGATTTTTCAGACAATATTCGCCGCGGGGCCAAAATCAAGGTCATCGGGATCGGCGGAGGCGGCGGAAACGCCATCAACCGCATGATTGCGGCCCGGGTTGAAGGCGTGGAGTTTATGGTGGCCAACACGGACCTTCAGGCGCTGGAGACCTCGAAGGCTCCCGTGAAAATTCAACTGGGGGCGAAGCTGACCAAGGGGCTTGGCGCCGGAGCCAATCCCGACGTGGGCCGGGCCGCCGCGCTGGAAGATACCGAGAAGATTATCGAAGCTCTTGACGGGGCGGACATGATCTTTGTGACCGCCGGGCTGGGCGGGGGCACGGGTACGGGCGGTGCTCCGATTGTGGCAAGCCTGGCCCGGGAACACGGCCCCAAGACCGTGGGAGTGGTTCACACGCGCGCCCTGGCGCCGCTGGTGTACGTGATCGTCGCGGCGCTCATCGTCCTGTG
>CAYWMN010000015.1:22098-25332 GCA_964459065.1 uncultured Acidobacteriota bacterium
GAAGGGCGGCGAAGAATGACGCAGGCCGAGTTCGGGCTTTCGGAATTGAGCCAGGCCGTGGACACGGTCATTTGCATCCCGAACGAGCGCCTGATGCAATATGTGGACAAAGGCACCAGCTTTTTTGAGGCGTTTCGGATTGCGGACGATGTTCTTCGCCAGGGTGTCCAGGGCATTTCAGACATCATCACGATCACGGGCATCATCAATCGCGACTTTGCCGACATTAAGACCATTATGGAAGGCATGGGCTATGCGGTGATGGGAACCGCCGTCGGCAGTGGCGAAAACCGGGCCGTGGAAGCTACCAACCAGGCGATTGCCAGCCCGCTGCTGGAAGACGCCTCCATCGACGGTGCGCAGGGTATTCTCCTGAACATTACCGGATCAACCGCTCTGACGCTGCACGAAGTTCACGAGGCTTCCAGCATCGTTCAGAAAGCCGCCGCTGAGAACGCCAACATTATTTTTGGGGCGGTCCATGACGAATCGATGGAGGATTCGATCAAGGTGACGGTGATCGCCACGGGAATCAAATCGGAAAAGATGGGGATCAAACCCCTTTCCGGCATTTCACCCGCGCTGCGGACAGCTCAGCAGAGCGTCAAGAACGCTAAACTGCGCCGGGACAAACTACCCGTCGAGGCTCCGGCGGAAAACGTGACCACGGAAATTCAAAGCGACGACCTGGACATTCCGGCGTTCCTGCGGCGGCCTCTGCGGAAAGAAACCGATTGAAGGTTGAATTCTGCTCAGGTGTCCGGCCGCCCGAAAACAGGCTGCCGGCCCGCAGGAATGCGGCCCATCCGGCAGGGTTTTCTTCCTTGTGAAGCGCCGCAGCTCTACAGCCCGCTCAAGGACGGAGAGTTTCAGTCCTGATGAAATCGCTCAATCCAAACTTGCAAGCAGCCTATGCGGAGTGCCGGCGGCTGGCCCGGCGCCATTATGAGAATTTTCCGGTGGCTTCGCTTCTGGTGCCCCGCGACCGGCGGGATGCGCTGGCGGCCCTTTACGCCTTTGCCCGCGCCGCGGATGACTTTGCGGATGAGCCGGGCGTGGAGGGACGGCTTGAAAAGCTGGCCGGCTGGCGGCGCAGGCTTTATGAATGCGTCGAGAAAGAGTCCAGCCATCCGATATTTCTGGCTCTTGGGGATGCGATTCGCACTTACAACCTCAGCATTTCCAACCTGGACAATCTGCTTCGGGCGTTTGAATTGGACGTGCGGCAAAATCGGCATCAGGATTTCGCTTCTCTCGTTCACTATAGTCAATATTCCGCGAATCCCATCGGGCGCGTGGTTCTGGAGTTATTCGGCCACCGCGAGCCGGAACTGATCGCCTGCTCGGACAGCATCTGCACCGGCTTGCAACTGACCAATATTTGGCAGGACGTCCGGATTGACCTGGAGCGCGACCAAGTTTACCTGCCTCTGAAGGATCTGGAAAGATTTAACATTTCGATTGCCGACTTGCGGCAGTGGGGGCTTCAGGAGCCAGGAAAGCCGGGTCCGGGTCCGGACAAGCGGTGGCGCGAACTGATGGCGCTTGAGGTGGGACGGACCTGGGAGTTCTTCGAGCAAGGGAGACCGTTGCCGGAGCGTGTCGATCCCGCCTTGCGCCGCCAGCTTCGGATGACCTGGCTTACGGCAACGGAGATTTTGTCCAGAATTGAAGCTGTCGACTACGATGTTTTCAGGCGGCGTCCCAAGCTGAAGGTGTTTGATTATTTACGGCTTTATCTCAGAGCGCGCCGGCCCATCGGGTCCCGGGTTGCCGCGCGCTCTCGTGAAGTTGCAGACGGCCCTCAGCGCCCGGTATAAACGGGGAAGGGCGCTTAAAGATGTTGTGCGGCGGACCGTCGTCCTATCTCCCGGCTTGAAGATAACAACCTGCCATGTCGAAGGACATCATCATCATCGGCGGTGGTTTTGCAGGGCTGGCCGCCGGCGTGGCTCTGGGCAAGGCCGGCCGGCGTGTGCTGCTGCTGGAGCAAAAGCCCTATCTTGGCGGCCGGGCGCGTTCTTTCCGCGAAGCCGCCACCGGCTCAATTGTCGATAACGGCCAGCACCTGTTGATGGGGTGCTATCACGAAACCTTCAAATTTCTTGAAACCATCGGAATGAGTGACGCGATCCGGCTTGAGCCGCAGCTGCGGGTGCGCTTCCTTGACCCGGGAAGAAAAGTCAGTGAGCTGAAATGCCCGAGTCTGCCCTCGCCGTGGCACCTGCTGGCCGGAGTTCTTCTTTCAAACAGCTTTTCGTTCCGGGAAAAACTCGACGTCCTGCGGATGGGAAAGGCCTTGCGCGGCGCTCGAAGCGCTGCAAAGTTTCAGGCTGTGGCCGACGGCCTTACCGTGGATGAGTGGCTCGGCCGGCTGGGACAATCAGAAAGCTTAAGGCGCAATTTCTGGGACCTCATCTGCATTGCCGCGATGAACGAGGATCCGCGGATCGCCTCAGCGGTGTTGTTTGAGAGGGTTCTGCAACGGGCGCTGTTCACCTCGCCCCTGGATTCCCGGCTGGGGGTTCCGCGCCAAGGGCTGAGCGATTGCTACACGGACGCTGCGGTTCGAACCATCCGCGGCCAGGGCGGTGAAGTGGAACTGCGCCGGGACGTGCGCGGACTTATCCTTTCCGAGGGAGCCTGCAAGGGGGTCCGGCTTGTTGACGGTTCCGTTCTTGAGGCCGAAACGGTGGTAAGCGCCGTACCTTGGTACGTGTTCCCGAAATTTCTTTCCGCAGACCGGATGAGTTCAGACCCGTTTTTTTCGCGCCTTACGGCCCTCAAGCCGGCGCCCATCATTTCAATTTACCTGTGGTTTGACCGGCCGGTTACTTCTTTTGATTTTGCCGGATTGCGCGGCACCACCATTCAGTGGCTCTTCAACAAAGGTCGGATTACCGGCGCGCAGCAGAACTACCTGTCGCTGGTGCTCAGCGGAGCGCACGAGCACGTCGGCCGGTCAAAAGATGATTTAACCGATGCGGCGCTTCGCGATCTGGATTGTCTGCTTCCCGGCGTCCAGGATGCCAAACTTATTCACTCGCTGGTGATTAAGGAGCGCTTCGCGACATTTTCGCCGGCGGTGGAGGCCGAGTCCGCGCGTCCCTCAACTCGAACCCCGGTTCGCGGACTCTTTCTTGCCGGAGACTGGACGGATACCGGACTGCCCGCCACGATTGAAGGGGCGGTGCAAAGCGGACATGCGGCCGCCCGGGAAATCCTGCGGCAATA
>CAYWMN010000015.1:25432-26938 GCA_964459065.1 uncultured Acidobacteriota bacterium
CCTTCAGGCGGCTCGCGTAAAGCGGGAACCTTGCGGCGAGCGCCTCGACTTCGCCGCGCACCCGCCGCAACACGGATTCATCCTCCAGATTGTGGAGCACTTCGGCAATCCATCGCCCGATTTGCTTCATCTCGGGTTCCTTCAAGCCCCGCGTCGTGACGGCCGGGGTGCCGACTCTAATGCCGCTGGCTACCATCGGAGGATTGGGGTCAAACGGGATGGCGTTCTTGTTGACGGTGATGGCGGCTCGCTCCAGGCCTTTTTCAGCCTGCTTGCCGGTCACCTGTTTGGAGAAAACATCCACCAGCATCAGGTGATTGTCGGTGCCGCCCGAAACGATCCGGAAGCCTTCGGACGCAAGCGTCTGGCAGAGTGTTTTGGCATTGGAGATGATCTGCTGCTGGTACTGGCGGAATTCCGGCTGAAGCGCTTCAAGGAAGCAGACGGCCTTGGCGGCGATCACGTGCATGAGCGGGCCGCCCTGAACTCCCGGGAACACCGTTTTGTCGAGCGCCTTGGCAAATTGCGCTTTGCAGAACACCATGCCGCCTCGAGGGCCTCGCAGCGTCTTGTGGGTGGTGGTGGTAACAAAGTCGGCGTGCGGTATGGGACTTGGATGCAGCCCCGCCGCGATGAGGCCTGCGATGTGCGCCATATCGACCATCAGCAGCGCGCCGGATTTTTTGGCGATCTCCCCGAATCGTTCAAAGTTGATCGTTCGCGGATAGGCGCTTGCGCCGGCCACAATCAACTTGGGCTTGTGCTCCATGGCCAGGCGTTCAAGCTCGTCGTAGTCGATGGTTTCGGTTTCCTTGCTCACCCCGTAGGAGACAATGTTGTAGAGCTTGCCGGAGAGATTGAGCGGATGTCCGTGCGTCAGGTGGCCGCCGTGGGCGAGGCTCATGCCGAGAAGCGTGTCGCCGGGCTCGAGCACCGTCATGTAGACGGACTGGTTGGCCTGGGCGCCGCTGTGCGGCTGAACGTTGCAGTGCTCGGCGTCAAAAAGCTTCTTGGCGCGCTCAATGGCAAGGGATTCGGCCACATCAACGAATTCGCAGCCGCCGTAGTAACGCTTGCCGGGCAGACCCTCGGCGTACTTGTTGGTCAGGGGAGAGCCCATCGCTTCCAGCACGGCTTCGCTGACAAAGTTTTCTGAGGCAATCAGCTCGAGCGTATTGGCCTGGCGCTCAACTTCGCGGCTGATCGATTGGGCGATTTCCGGGTCCACTTCACTGAGGCTCCGGAAGGGGTGAATCTGGGTCATGATCTTTTCTCCGGCTTCGTGTCGATATGAATTGCAGGGTTTCCTTAACTTGGGTGACTGAGAATTCTTGAATCCATATTTTATCGGAGGCGGCGCAGCTTGGCAATTGCTGCCGCCGGACGCTCCCGCCTCACCGGCAAAAATGACGGACTCGCGGCTGGCTTACTCAATCGGAGAATCGCAGGACTGGAGGCGCGGGGGAGAATCGAACTCCCGCATAAAGGTTTTGCAGACCTCTCCCT
>CAYWMN010000016.1:0-26713 GCA_964459065.1 uncultured Acidobacteriota bacterium
TTCCGCTCGACGTGCTGGTGATGGATATGGGCTGGCACACCACCCCGCACTGGGGATCTCTCGATTGGAACGAGAAGCTGATTCCGCATCCCGAGGAACTCCTGGCCTGGCTGCACAAGCGTGGAATCCACGTGACCGTCAATGTGCACCCGAACGGAGGCGTCGGCCCCTGGTACAGCCAGTACGACGAGTTTTGCCGGGCGATGGGGATTGATCCGGCCGAACAAAAAACCATTCCTTTTGAAGACACCAATGAGAAGTTCATGCACAACTACTACAAGCTGCTTCTTAATCCCCTGGAAGCGCAGGGTGTGGACTTCTGGTGGCTCGATGGGGGAATCCATCTGGGCTGGGACAACGCCCAGAACTTCTGGAACATCGGGCGGCCCTCTACGGGACACCGCGGCGCCTCGTTCAGCCGCTGGGGTGGATGGGGCAATCAGCGCTATCCTGTCTTGTTTTCCGGTGACGCCTCTTCATTGTGGCGAGTGCTCCGTTTTGAAGTTCCGTTTACGTCCACCGCCGGCAACGTCGGCGCCGATTACTGGTCCAACGATGGCGCCGGATTTCGGATTAAGATTCCGAGCTCCCAGCTTTTTGCCCGCTGGATTCAGTTTGATTCCCTGAGCCCGGTCTTCAGAACGCACGGCGCCGATTTCTTCGGCAATTTCCGCATCCCGTGGGACTACGGCCGCCAGGCCGAACAGGCCAGTCGCCAGGGCTACGACTTGCGGGCAAAACTGTTCCCTTATATCTATACCTGCTCTTATCTGTGCTGGAGGCAGTCGCTACCGCTGGCGCGCCCCCTGTATCTGGATCACCCTGGCGCCAGGCAGGCTTACACGCATCCTGAGGAGTACCAGTTCGGTCCCTCTTTGCTGGTCGCGCCCATTGTTACGAGGGGCATCGGAAAGGCCTGGCTTGGTGCAACCAACGCCTGGTTCCCCAAGGGCCCGTGGTGGAATCTGATCAGCAACGAGCGCGTCGATCGGGCCGGCGATCACACTGTGCTGGCTTCGGCGAACCAAATTCCGGTGTATGTGAGAGGCGGCGTGCCTCTGCCCATGCAGCCCGTAAGAATGCGCATGGCGGAAAAGCCCGCCGATCCGCTGGTCGTGAGCGTCTACCCGGGGCCAAGCGGGCGCTTCACCTTTTATGAGGACGACGGCTCCTCGCCGGCCTACCTGCATGGCGCCTATGCGCTGACGCCGCTCAAATATGAGAACCTGGGAGCCCAAGGGGTTCGGGTTATCGTCGGCCCTGCTTCGGGCCATTATTCAGGCCAGCCGCAATCGCGCCGTATCATTATCCGGCTGCCGGTTACCACGCGTCCGGAAAGCGTCCTGGTGGGCGGCAAACCGGTTCCCAACTCGTCCACGGCGCTGCCCGGTTACAGCTATAATCCCACCACCGTTATCACCGAGATTCGTCTGCCCAGCGAGTCGATCCATCAAGCGGTGGAAGCGAGCGTGGTTTTCAAGGGTTCGCAGAAGGTCCAGTCGTTGCTGCCGGAAGTGGTCAACCGCATCGTGACCACGCGCCAGGCGCTGGCCGGGGCGGGCAGGGTGCTCGCCATGTGGAAGTTCCAACTGAATACATTGCTGTTCCACTTACAGACGCTGCGTTCAAAAGCTGCGCAAGAATTGGGGCCTGCCTCCGCCTCTGAAGTGCTGGCGGGGTTGCAGTCCGCCGACGCAGAAATGGCCAAGGTCCAGGCGCAAATCTCCCAGTATCCGAGCGAGCAGGCTCGGGCTGCCGCTTTTGCGCTGGCCCATGCTTTCCTGAGCGCCAGCGTCAGGCTGCGCAAGGCGCAGGAGGGATTCCTGCCCGGCCCGGAGCCTCGTTACCACAAACCGTTTGAGTGGCCTAACGATATCCGCGGTTACCATGCCGGGCTTCTATTGCGGGCGCTTGTGCCGGAAGCACACACCGGAGACACGCTCGGGGTTGACGTGCCGGGTCTCGCGCGCCGGCGCTTTGCTCTCACGGGGGATCAGCAGTCGTTCTACGCGTTTGTCCCGTTCATCAACGCCAACCAGCATCCTCTCTACCACTTCCGCGGCACCCTGACGCTTGCACTCCACTCGCGCGGAGCTGTGCGCTCACTGAAGCGCGGTCTTGATGTTCAGCAGCGGCTGCTCGATCAGTGGAGTTCGGTTGGTCCTTTCCCTCTGGGACAAGCGCCTGATCTGGGTGGCACTCTGATTACTGCGGCGACGCTGCACAAGTCTTATGAGGGCAAGGATGGCAAGACGGTTTCGTGGGTATCGGTGCAGACAGCCACCGGGCATTTAAAGTATCCGAGGGGGCGCCGTTATCTGCGAAGGCTTAAGCGGTGGATTGACCTTAGCATCCTTTACCATGATCACGATGCGTCCGCCGTCGCGGCGACGTGGGTGAAAGCGAGCAAGCCTTTAATTGCCAAGGTCAGCGTGCGAAATGCTGATGGTATCGAGGTTTGGATTAACCGGACCCAGATCTTCAGCTCACCGCATGCCGCGGGAACCGCGACTCCCTCCGGGCCGCCGCCGGTAGCGGTTAAAGTTCCCCTCCATAAGGGATGGAACCAGGTTGTGGTGAGAACCAGCCATGCCGCAGATGACTGGGGCTTTTCCGTCCGCTTCGCGTTACCGGCGGGCGTCGTTTGCGAGCAGTCTTCTACGCCGCCTGTCCCCCAGGGAGCGAGCTGAGAGGAGCTGCTTGCTCCATCTGACATCATCCGACGAGAGCGGGGTGTTTGCGTCTGACATCTCCATATACTTGCCCGCCCAAAAGTGCTAAAGTACGGCCCGGGTAGTTACCGAAGTTCCGGGCACACTTCAACTTGATCAACGCAAACGGCGCAGCCTTGAAGCACCACGCTGGGCCATTCCGGGCTGAAAGCATCAGCCCCTGGAGTCGCACCGATGTCAAACGACAATTCAGAAGGTTATGCGGTCGTCGGATTCTTTTTCGGCCTGTTCATGTTCTACAAGGGGTTCCGCCAATTCCGGAACTACCTCCTGCTTGCCGACACGCCCGAGATTGCGATTCGCAGCATCCCCATGGGCTTCGGGGAGGTTCACGGAAAAGCTCAGGGCGAAAAGACCCTTCAGTCTCCCATCAGCCATACCCCCTGCTTTGTTTACAAGGTGGTCATCCAGCGATGGAACAACGATTCTGGCAAAGATGACGACGGTTACTGGGTTCCGCATCAGGTTGACTGGGACGGCGTGGGGTTCCACCTTACCGACGACACCGGCAAAGTGCTTGTTGACGCGCAGGGAGCGGAACTTGACATCCCCGAGACCGCGTCGTGTGAAGCCGGCGCAGGCGCTGATCCCAACCCAGGTGTTGCAGCCACCCCGCAGGAACTGCTGGAATATGTCACCCGGGCGGAATCGCATTGGAGTGGAAACATGTTCGAGCACGGGCTCAGGTATATCGGCCAGCACGTTGGTTCCGCCGACGAACAACGGCGGCAGAATCTGAAGGACGTGTTCCAGCATCCTCCTGGCACCCCGGAGTTCTTGCGCGGAGTTATGACCGTGATGGGGCCCCGCATGAAGCGCCACCTGGAATCGATGGGCCCGCAATCGGACCCCCAAAAGGAAGAGGCTCGCCAGACCATGCTCCAGGCGCTCCAGCACCCTCCGGGAAGCAAGGAATACCTGGAAGGAGTGCGCCGGGCCGAACAGATGGCCGGTAAGCCGGGATCAACTCCCACCTTCAACGCGCTCACCAAGGCACTGCACCAGAGCCCCGACGCCACGCCCGGCCAGCCCAGTCCCGCCAGTGGCCGCTATCTTTTCACGGAATATTGTTTGGTTCCCGGAGTTTCGTACGATATCAGTGGCACCTGTATCGAAAATCCCCATCCCCAGGATGCCAATGACCACAACCTGATGGCCAGGGGTTCCACGGAAAAAGAGTTCCTCATCACCAGCAAAGCAGAGAAGAACCTGAAAACCGGCCTGCGCAAGCGCGCCATCCATATGATCCTGGTTGGCGCGGGCATGGCCGTTGCCTGCATGGCGATCCTGCTCTTCGACCTCGGCCTGCTCTGACGCTCGCTTACTTGACGATACGGAGTTCGATGCCGAGGCTCGCGGGGCCACGCATCGGGGCAGAGATCAGGCAGTGGCCGGTAAGGCCTGCCTCGGCTGCGAAACTGCGGATTTCTTCGGTGGTGTATTTTTCTTCCAACCTGCTGGGCTCGATGCCTGCAACCTGACGCATTTGATTAAAGTCTCTCAAAGCCTGCTGAATGGAGTCGCGCCTGACATCATGGATGAGGGCAAGTCCCCCGGGCTGGAGGACGCGGTAAATTTCCCGAAGAGCTGCGACCGGTTTGGCCCAATGGTGAATGGTGGAGCGGCTGATAACAATAGAAACAGATTGATCGGGAAAAGGGAGCGCATGCACGTCCGCGTGCAGAATTTTGACACGTCCGTCGAGGCCTCTTTCTCTGGTATTCCGTACCGCCAATCCGACCATGTCAGGAAAATAGTCCGTCCCGATAAAACGCAACGCTTTGAGCTCCGGCCGAAGAGCCATTTTGAGCAGAAGTCGCGCGGTGCCGGTCCCCGCGTCCAGCAGAACGCCGCCCAGCGGGTGCCCTCGCCGCTCAAACAAGAGCCTCCGGATCATGAAATCGTCATACCATGCGAGAAAGCGCTGGCTGTATCGGTCATAGAGCTCCGCCGAGTAGTGAACGTGAAGGTTGGGTCGCGCCGCCTGGTTGGTCATCAGAGTGGGTCCCTTCTTGCCGGTCTCATCATTCTTTTCTCAGGGCCTGCTCGCTGGCTGCGTCTGAGCGAACTTTGGCCACCGCGGCGTTTAATAGATTTTTCTCATCGGCCCATTCGAGTTTGTCGGCTCCCTTGACCAGCTCAAAGACCCGGTTGATTTCGTCCGGCGAGAGGTAGTGTCCCATCTCTTCCAGTCGCACCGCCAGGGCCGCCCGGCCGCTGTGCTTGCCGAGCACGAGCCGAATCCCATCCGCGCCCACGGTATGGGGTCGAAAGGGAAGATACGTATCCGGATGCTTGAGGATGCCGTCCTGGTGAATGCCCGCTTCGGTGACAAAAATGTTGGCGCCGACGACCGGCTTGTGGGGAGCAAGCGGGATGCCGGTGCGCTCCGCGACCAGCCGGCACAACGATGTGAGCTTCGAAGCGTCAATGGAGATGCGGCAGCGATACTCATCCCGGTTCAAAAGCAGCGCGAGGGCCACTTCCTCGAGGGGCGCGTTGCCGGCGCGTTCGCCGAGACCGTTCACGGTACATTGCACCACCTGAACGCCGGCTTCCACCGCCGCCAGGGTGTTGGCGGTCGCCAAACCCAAATCATTATGAAAATGGACAGCCATCATCACCTTGCCAAGGCTGGGCACATGGTCTTGCAAGTGGCGGATGATGGATTTGACCTTCCCCGGGGTCAACACTCCCAAGGTATCCGGGAAACCCAGAACCGTGGCGCCCGCTTCGATGGCTCGCTGGTAAACTTCGCAAAGGAAATCCAGTTCCGTGCGGCTGGCGTCTTCCGGACTGAAAGCCACACGGTGGAAGCTCCGCCGCGCGTACTCCACGCTCCGGAGGACCATCTCGATCACCTGCTTCTTCGTTTTGCGGAGCTTGTAGTCTCGGTGAAAAGGACTGGTGCCGACAAACAGGCTGACGGCGCGGCGATAAGGGCCGGCGCCCTCCAGCGCCTCCCGGGCCGCATCAATGTCGCTAGGCAAGGTCCGGCACAAGGCCATAATGACCGGGCCGGAGACTTCCCGGACAATTGCCTGGGCGGCGCGGATTTCGCTGGGCGCGCAGGCCGGAAATCCCGCCTCAATCGATCGAACTCCCGCCTCCGCCAGCGCGCGAGCAATCTCCACCTTGGCGTCCGGGCGGAGAGAAACCCCCGGCATCTGCTCGCCTTCCCGCAGCGTCGTATCGCTGAAGAAGACTTCCCGCAGCCCCGGCGCGTTCGAGTTCGCAAAGCCCGAACTCATCCCGTCCCTTCCTTCCCCACATCGGAGTTGGCGCCCAACGATGGCGCACGAGCCTCAAGCATAGTAACGGACCACCCACTCGGCCACGCAGGAGGGAATCATCATCCCTTGGCATTCCAGGGTCACCAGCCAGACGGCCTGCACGTAGCCCGCAGATTGTTGCCAATCCTTGAGCGTGAACCGGGCCCGCAGCTTCGCCCCGGCGCGGACCGGGGCAGGAAAACGCACGTAGTTGAGCCCACAATTGATCGCCAGGCGAATCCCGCGTACCTGGATCGTCGCCGACAGGAAGCGCGAGACCAGGGAGAGGGTCAAGAAGCCGTGAGCGATGGTCTGGCGGAAAGGGCTGGAGGTCTTGGCGCGCACAGGATCGGTGTGAATCCACTGCCGGTCCTCCGTGGCCTCGGCAAACTGATTGATCCTCTCCTGCTCAACCTCGAAATAATCGGAGACCGCGACTTCCTGGTTCAAGAGTTCCTGCAACGCCGCCGGACTCTCAATCACCCTCGGCGTTGCCGAAGGAGTTCTGATTTCTTCCACGATTTTTACACCTCAAAATCTCTGCAAGAATTCGCCCTGGATTTTCTCGGCCGGCCTCTCCGGTGCTTCCACGGCAATCGCCGCCACGTTGCCGCCAAACGCAAAGGAGTTGGACAAGGCTAGTCGGACCGGTTGGGGCCGCGCCCGATGACGCACCAGGTCCAGGCCGTCGAAGGCGGGATCGGTCTTTTCCAGGCCCAACGTCGGCAGAACCATGCCATGCCGCATCGCCAGGAGAGTGGCGATAAATTCCACGCTGCCCGCCGCGCCCAGTGAGTGTCCGTGCGCTCCTTTGGTAGAGCTGATAGCGACCTTGCCGTTGTCGCCACGCAACTGGAGCAGGCGCTGGATTGCAACCAATTCCGCCGTGTCGTTGACGACCGTTCCGGTGCCGTGGGCGTTGATGTAATCGAGACGGGCGAGATTTTGCGCAGACTTCCCAAGGGCTTCCCACATCACGCGGAAAGCGGCCCCGCCGCTGGGGTCGGGCGAGGTGGCATGGAAGGCTTCGTTGGCCGAGCCGTACCCGACAATCCAGGCGTGGACCGGCGCGCCGCGCTCCCGCGCCAGGGATTCTTCCTCAAGAGTCACCAGGGCAAAGCCATCGCCCAACATCATCCCGTCACGCTCCACGTCAAAGGGCTTGCACCCTTCCCGCCCCGTCAGCCGCAGGATGTTAATCCCGCTGAAGGAAATCTCCGATAAGTATCCCACGCCTCCCGCAAAGGCCCGTCGTGCCCGGCCCTGACGGATCATGTTGTAGGCGGCTCCGATCGAGCTGGTTCCGGAAGCGCACGCCGTCGAAATCATCAAGGCCGGCCCTCGGGCGTTCAACTGGCGGGCCGCTTCGGTCAGGAGAGATCCGGAACTCAGCCAGGCCTGCGACTGCAAAAGGCTTTCCGGCAGGTCGGCGGCCTGGCGCCGGGCGCGCAGGTAGTCCTGAAAGCGCGTCGTGGTGCTTTGCGAGCAGCCCAGCGAGAGGGCCGTGTCATAAGGCGAAATATCCGGGGCTTCAATCCGTGCAGCCGTCAAGACGTCTTTCACCACGCTGCTCATGACCTGCGCCACCAGTTGATCGGCGCGCGAAGGGTCTTCCCCATCGAGTTCGGGAATCGCCGCCGCCGTGCGTGCCCGGTAAATCCAGTGGCTCGCGTCAAACCGCCGCACCGGCGTCCGGCCGGGACGCTCGCCCTTCAACCCTTCCCAGAAGGCGTCAAGGCCGCGCCCAAAGGGACTCCAGATGGCCATGCCGGTGACCGCCACGCGATTGCTCACCGCGCCCCACCTCCGTCGAGTTGCAGGACCTGCCCTACCACATAGCTCATATCCTCACGCGCCAGGGCCGAAACCGCCGCGGCGACTTCTTCCACCTTGGCAAAGCGCCCTACGGGAATCCGCCGCGCCGCTTCCCCGAGAGCTTCCTGATTGGAATTCGCCAGCATGGCGGTTTGGGTCCAGGAGGGGGCCACAGCGTTCACGCGGATACCCTTGCCGGCCACCTCTCGGGCCAGACTGCCAGTAAGGGAATTGACCGCCGCCTTGGCGGCGCCATAAGCGCTCAAGCCCACCGGTCCGCGCGCCGCCGTGGAGGTGATGTTGATAATCGCACCGCGCCGCCGCCGCAGCATCAGGCGCAAAGCGGCCTGCGAGCACAAGACTGCGCCCATCAGATTGGCCTGCACGATCTCCAAGAACTTATCCGCCGGGGTCAGGGCGAACAGACCTTCATGAGCGCGGCCGGCGTTATTGACCAGAACATCGAGGCGTCCGTGACGCTTCTCGACGGCGCTGAACATTTCCCGCACCTCATCCTGCTTAAGAACGTCGGCCTGATGCGCCCAAGCCGTCCCGCCGGCTTTTCGGATGGCCTCACAAGTCTCCTCCGCGGCGTCCTGCCGGGAATGAAAATTGACCACCACGGCGTAACCGTCGCACGCCAGCCTTTCGCAGATGGCCCGGCCGATGCCGCGCGATCCACCGGTCACCAAGGCAACGGGATTTTGCTCGCGCACGGTCATGGTTCCTCCGAGAAGACGTAGGCGCTGTCCTGGCCGGTCATATCCAGGTTCAAGGCAAGCGCCGCCTTGCCTGAAACTTTTGCCGGCGAATTTATCACGACCGGGACCTCCCAATCCGGTTCCACCTTCCGCGTGCCGGCGGTGGGGGGTAGCAGTCCCTGGGTCAGCGCGCGAAGCGCCGCCAGGCAAGCCGAGCCCGGCGCAGCACCCCAGGTTTCTCCCAGGGCGCCTTTGGCGGAAAAGACCGGGGGCGCCGGGGAGAAAGTCGTCGCAATCGCCCGGAGTTCGGCTTCGTCGTAATTCCGAAGGCCCGCCGCCGCCCCGCTGACCAGGGCAACGTCGCGTGCCTCAACTCCAGCATCGTCGAGCGCCTTCGCCATACACCGGGCAATATCCTCGTGGGAACGTTCCAAGGGAGTGGCCATGCTGCGTTCATCCATCACCGACGCCCAGCCTTGCAGGTATCCCAGGACGCGCGCGCCTCGGGATGCGGCAAAGCGCGGATGCTCCAGGACGAAAAACACCGCACCGTCGCCCGGAAGCAAACCCTTTCGCGAGGCGTCATACGGCCGGGCCGCCGGCGGCCTGTCATGAGAGTCCGGCATCAGCCCTTGAGCATGGCAAAGTGTCAGCACGTAGTCAGAAAGTTCATCGAGGCAGCCGACCAGCATCACGTCCGCCCGGCCGTCACGAATCAAGTCCAGCGCCAGGCCCAGAGCGGGGGAGCCGAAGTTGAGGAGACTCGGCCCCTTCAGGCCGAAATCCAGAGCGATGCGGCCCAGGACAGCGTTGGCGATGCTTTGGACAAACAAGAGGCCGCTCACGGCGGAGGGGCCTTTGTCCCAAAGGGTTTCGTAGTAGCGGTCGACTACCTGCTGCTGCCCAAAATTGCGGCTGATGACCAGCCCCATCCGCTCGGCGTTCGTGCCGACTTCCAGATTCGCCATCTGCCAGGCCTCGCGCGAAGCAACCTTCGCCAGCAAGGTGCTCCGCGCCGGGCGCGGAGGGCGCAGGCCGGGAAGCATCTTCCCGAGCGACTCCGCGTCGGGGCCCTCCGTGGTGGGAAAGCAGTGAGTTCCGTCCAAGCCGCGCCTCGGCCGCTCGCGGAGGGCGCTTTCACCTTTCAATAGGGACTGCCAGGTCCGCTCGACGCCCGGCCCAAATCCCGTGACCGCGCCCAGCCCGGTAATGGCCGCGCCACGGGTCATGATTTCACCTCATAGAGAAATCTGCCTTCACTCAGCGCCTGTAGCGCCGCCAGCAGGAGCGGTTCCTCGTACCGAGGAGCCAGTTTGTCCAGGACCTCCTGAAGCGTCCGCCGCCCGTCGAAGGCGCGCAGCATGGAAAGAACCGCCGCGGAGAGCACCAGCGCTTCTCCCGAGTCCAGATGGGTCAGCACGCGTCCTTCTTCCGGAAGGTCGAGCACGTCCATCTTCTGCGTGTCGGGCAAGAGCACCTGTTGCAAGACCTCCTCGGGTGTGGGCGGCCGGGCGGGAGGAGCTGTCTCAAAGGTCTGCGGCTTTCTCCAGCGGTGCAGGTGATACCACATTTCCCAGCCGGCAGGGTCACGGCGGACATTACGCTCCAGGATGGAAAAACAGTGTTGCATCGCCCGCCTGCAATAGTCATTGATTGACTCGCCGTCATCCTTTTGCAGGGGCGGCTCGAAGCGCAGAGCGTGCCCGCCCTGGCGGGTGCGCCTGGCCACGGCGGGCACAATGGGGGCTCCGGTGCGGGCGCTCAAGTAGGCCGGCCCCTTGCGAACCCGAATCTTCACACCACAGAAATTCACGTCCACAAGGGTCTTGCGCTCCTCGGAAGTCTCCAGGCCAGCGTTGCCTTCCATGTAGATCAGCAATAGCCTTCCGGCCTGCAGGGCGCGAGCCAGATCCCAGACCGCCGTGGGAATTTGTGCGTTGACATAGGACAAGGGATCGGACAATCGGCCCTTGTAGCGCTGCGCCCAGTCTGGCCATTGCGTCAGGCTGTGGTCAAAATTTTCCTGGTCCAGCAATAAGGTGACGGGAAAGTCCCGGTCACTCAATTCCAGAGGAATGCGGTAGTAAGGGCCCACGTGAGGAGAACAGACGATGGCGCTGCGCCCCTTTTGGAGGGCGGCCTGCAAGTGGCGTTTTCCTTCCCAGCGCATAACCGGAAAAGGGCCGCCAGCGAGCCATTCACGCAGGTGGTGGAATTTTCTTTTCGCGCACGAACGCGCTCGCAGCCGCAGGGCTCGGCGGGAAACTTCATTGCCGAATGCCATGCGCATCCCGAGGTAGCCGAGTTGTTCGACGCTTTGCCGCTCGGCTGCATCGGTGGTCGGGGTTTCGATGACACGGCCCATGGAATGAGGTTCACCTGCAAGTACATAGCGGCTCATGGCGAAGCGTGCTGCACCGGGGATCACGATTTGCGGCCCGCCCGCCGCCTGGAGCGCCATTCGGAGAGATCCCGTGCCGGGAGCGGCGTTTTAACCTCCCAGCCTGGGCACTCGACGTTCTTCCGGCTTGTCGTGCGCGGCCGCACAGAGTCCCTTCCTCGGGCAACCAGATCGCTGAAGAATCGATGCCCGTGTTGCAGGAGGTTGTTTCTGCGCGGCCGGAACATTGCCCCTCGGCTAGCGGGCGAACGCGCGCACGTTGATCATATTGCGACCGCTGCTGAAAGACTTGCTGCCCGCCGCTGCGCTGCCGGACAGATTCACCTTGATGACGCCGTTATGGACTGTCGCCAGGATGGGCGCGGCTCCCACTTCCTTCTGCACCATGCTGACGGTCCGCTGGTCGCCGGCATGGGCGATAAACACCGACGCGGCATCCTGACCCTTCGGCTTGGCGATGAACACCTTGTATTCGCCCGATTGCACCCGAGTGGCGGCCCGCACTTGCGGCGAGAGCCGGATTGCATTGAGTCTCAAATTTCTCATGTTGCGGGGCATCATGACGCGCTCCTGTTGGGCGTAGAGCGTGGCGGAAGAGGCCGCGATGGCAATACCGACTTTTTGCAACAACTCACGACGATTGGTCAGTTTACTTTTGGATTGCGATTTCACAGAATCATCATTTTTCATGGTGTTGTGTCTCCTTTGTTGTCAGTTTTCCTCCCCAGTCCTTGCCACTCCGTGAATTCTAGGAACGACTTCCCATGTTCGGATTTAGAATTCCTCCTGAAATAATGCGAGCATTTCCCTTTCCTTTGGAATCGGCGCCTGCGTTGAAACCTTCTGGATGCGTTGGGGACGCGCGAAGACCGGCAAGCGCTCGGCGCAATAGCGATTCAGTTCACCGGTGGTGACCGGCGCAGCCTGCGGATGAAAGCATACCTTGGCGACGGGAACCTCACCCCAAAAGGGGTGTTCCTCCCGCTCGACGCACGCGGACTTCACGGCTGGGTGCTTCAGGAGCACTCGCTCGATCTGTTCAGCGGCCACCAACACTCCCCCGCGGTTGATGGCGCGCCCCAGACGGCCGTGAAAATGCAACTTCCCGTCCTGCAACGCGCCCAGGTCAGCAGTGCAAAGGGAATGGTCGGTTCCTTCCTCGCAAGGGTCGTCGGCATAACCGCGCATCAACGACCGCCCGCGCAGCACCACCCTGCTTTCGGTGCCTGCTTCCGCGTGCATTCGAACCTCCACATTGGGCAGCGGTGCGCCCACGCAATCGGCCTCGAAGTGTTCGGCGTCCACAACGCCGCTCGTTACCCGCGGACCCGCCTCCGTCAACCCGTAGGTGATGACCAGTTGGGCCGCCGGGACGAGGCGAAGGAATTCCCCCACCGTCTCCGCATCCGTGCGGCCCGCCCCCACGGTGACCATGCGCAGCGCGGGATACGATCGCACGTCCCGCCGCAACCCTTCCACCAGTATGCGCAGCAAGGGCGGCACGGTGGTCAGGGTGGTTATGGAAAAGTCTTCCAGCGCCCGGCAGAGAATTGGGCCCACAAGCGGCGTGGGCGGGATGCACACCGTTGCGCCCAGGGCGAGGTGGCAGAGGCACTGGTTCAAGAGCGCGTAGGCGTGGGAAAGCGGCAGCGCCAGGAGGGTGCGATCGTCGTCACGGTAGCCGAGGGAACGGATGTTCGCCCACATATTGGCCAGGACGGCGTGATGTTGCAACACCACCCCGCGCGCCCGGCCCAGCGAGCCGGAAGTCCAAAGAATCAAGGCGGGATCAACATCCACCAAGCGGTCCCCTGAAAAGGTGGCCTGCCGATGAGGTCCCAACAGCAGCGCCACCCTTCCCGGCGCCAGTTCCACCGGGCGGCTCGCCGGAAGTTCCGCAGCAAGTTCTTGAACCTTCGGCTGGCTCCCTTGCACCAGCAGACCGTGAAAGCGGCAACGCTCCAGGTCTTCCCGCAGAAATTCGGCCGAAAGCGGTTCGCGCAGGGGCGAAACCACACACCCGAGGCGCAGGAGGGCGAAAAAAGAAATCAGGAAATCGGGAATGTCATCCAGAAGCAGGCCCCAGCGCTGGAATCGCGAGGCGCCGAGGCTGGCCATCACGGCTTCCTGCCCGCGAACGCGTTCGAGAAGATCCCGATACGAGAGACTTCCGCCTTGCCACTCGAGAGCCGGTCGCTGCGGATACCGGGTGGCGGGCCATTCGAGGAGCTGGCCCAGCAGGTAAGGCGTTTGCCGCACCGCCTCGCTGATCGTCATCAGGCTTCCCCTACGCCGTGCTTGCGCAGGTAAGCCGCCAGCGTGGAAATGGTCTGTAAGTCCTCGGGCACCACGTCATCGAGTGGAAGCTGGTACCGGTCGGATAATCCTCCGATGATTTCCAGGCTCGAGAGGGAATCAAGCTCCAGGCCTCCCGCGGAAGCGGGAGCAAATAACGGAGCATCTAGGGGAAGTTCCTGAGGCGAGGCTGGCAACATCATGCGCTCCACAATGATTTGCCGGATACTCTCTTCAATTGAGGGCATGGACTCCTCCGTGCCGGGACAACGGATGGCGCCCCCCTCAGCACCCCACGTTTCACCGCTAACAGTTCTCAGTTGGGCACGCCTTGCCAGCAGCACCCAACTTTTCTGAATTCTTGACTTGCCCGAACTACCTTGTGGCTGGGGTTACTTATAACATAATACCTCAACGCATGCCACAAGAAATTGCCAGGGAATTTTCTCTGAGCCGTGGAGGCGTTTTGCGTGGTATGGCCGCATGTGGCAACGCTCGCTCAGAGGCGCCAGCCACCCCTCCCGGTCGCTCATTGACAAGAGGGCAGGAAAGGTTGACTCTAGGAGTGCTCCGGGAAAAAATTCACGCGCCCGGCCAGAAATCTGCTCGGCGCATGGCTTGCGGAAAGATACGTTGAGTTCCGCAACTCGAAAGCCTCCAAACAGGCCGCGATGAAACTGACCTCCTTCAGCCGGGCAAGCGATTTTGAATTCCGCTGGCGGTTTTGGCTGGTTGTCGCCCTCTTTTGGGCGGCGTTCTCAATGTCGCGCTTCGATCCGGTGAACGCGGGAGAAGCCTTGCTGAACTGGGGAGCGCGTGCGGGAATGCCTCTAGGTCCCGGCGGCACGCGGAGCGAACTCCAGGCACTCTATTTTGTTTTCGCTGCGGTGGTGGGAGCGGCGGCGTGGCTGCGCACCTGGGCCAGCGCCTACGTTCACAGCCGGACCGTGCATGACCGCAATCTCCGGAGCGAAAGGCTCGTCGCTGACGGCCCTTACCGCCACGTTCGCAACCCCCTCTATCTGGGAAACCTGCTGCTGGCCGTGGGCCTGGGAATCCTGGCGAGCCGCTTGGGCTTTATCGTGCTGTTCTTGGGAATGTGGATCCTGACCCGGAGGCTGATCGGACGGGAAGAGGCGGGCTTTGCAGCCAGTCAGGGAGAACGCTTCCACACCTTCCGCGCCACCGTGCCGCGCCTTTGGCCAGCCCTGCGCCCGCGGCTGGCGCCGAGTGGGATGAGGCCGAACTGGAGACAGGCGGCAGCGGGCGAAGCGTTGATGTGGGGGCTCACCGCCGCATTCATCGGCTACGCTGCAACGCTTAACTTTGAAGTCTTCTGGATCATGGTAATTGCTGCGTTCCTCCTCCGCTTCGCCGCCAAAGTGCGGGGCACGCCGGTATTGTGTTGAAGAAGGAACGTCTTGGCGCGAGTTTGAAGAGCCCCAATAGCGAGATTCGCTGTATTTTTCCCTGTTAACAGGGAGAGAGTGGTCCGCTCATTCTACCGGGAACTAACTCTCCAGGTGGCTCAAGAAACCGAGGTCCCATCAAATCACGCTTGTCGCTGCATATAAACCACGTGAGTCTGCGTAAACTCATAAAGGCCGTGCTTGCCGTCGGCGCCGCCCATACCGCTCTTCCGCCACCCGGCGTGGAATCCCTGCATGGCCTCAAAATTCTCGCGGTTGATATAAGTCTCGCCAAAGCGGATTTCCTGGCAGGCCCTTAAAGCTACGTTGAGGTCGCGAGTGTAAAGGGAAGAGGTCAGGCCATAGTCGGTATCATTCGCATAAGAGATTGCTTCATCGAGGTCTTCAAACGTCACGACAGGCATTACAGGCCCAAAGATTTCGCGCCGGACAATATCCATGTCCTGCCGGCAACCGACGATGACGGTCGGCTCGTAATAGTAGCCGCCTTCGAGCGCGGCGCGTTTCCCTCCGGTGACGATGGTTGCCCCGGCCTTCACCGCGCCTTGGACCATAGAGTCGACTTTGGCAAATCCCTTCTCGTTAATCAGCGGTCCGTATTCCACCGTCTCATCGGCCAGCGGATTTCCGTAGTGCGTGGCCTTCATGGCCGCTGCCAGTTTATCGACGAACTGGTCTGCCACCTTGCGCTGAATGTAGACCCGTTCTGCGCAATTGCAGACCTGGCCGCTGTTGATGACCCGCGAAGCTTTGATGGCCTTGACCGCCAGGTCCAGATCGGCATCCGACATGACGATGGCCGGGGCCTTGCCGCCGAGTTCAAGATTCAGCTTGGTGATGTTCGGAGCCGCCGCCGCCATGATGGCAGACCCTGTCTCAACGCTGCCGGTAAAGCTGATCATGCCGATCCGGGATGACGAGGCAAGCGCCTTGCCGACCGTGGGACCCCGGCCGTGGACCATGTTGACGACGCCTGGCGGCAAGCCGGTTTGGGCAAGCAGTTCGCAAAACTTCACGGCATTGTGAGGCGTTTCTTCACTGGGTTTGATCACAATCGTATTCCCGGTGACCAGTGCGGGGGCCACTTTGCGCGCAATCAGGAAGAAAGGGAAGTTCCAAGGCAGGATGCCGCCGACCACGCCGATGGGCTGGCGGAAAAGGAAGATCGTCTCTCCCGGGCGATCGCTCTCCAGGATTTCGCCCTCGATCCGGCGCGCCCATTCCGCCATGTAATCGATGTAATCGGCGGTAAAGGCTACCTCAACGCGAGCCAGGCTTAGGATTTTGCCCTGTTCTTCGGTAATGATTCGGGCCAGCGGTTCGGCATTTTGCCGGATCTTTTCAGCAATCTGGCGGAGGAATCCGGCTCGCTCGATGGCGGGCAGCCTGGACCAATCCCGCAGAGCCGACTCGGCGGATGAAATCGCCTGGGCGGTGTCGGCCTCGCTGCTTTCAGGCACGGTACAGATGAGCTCGCCCGTTGAAGGGTTGGTCACTTCAACTTGTTCCTGCGAACTCGAGGCTGAGAATTTTCCATTGATAAAGTTTTCGTATCGTTTCATAAAGGTGCCTCCGGGTATCATCCTCCAGCAGAGTGGGAGGCTTTAGGGTCGCTGGCCCTTCGCGGGGGTTGGTTCCAATCGTGCAGAACCAAAACTCATGCCTCATAGGGTGCGGGTATGTCCATCGCACCCGCAATGGACCGGATAAAGCGCACTGCCGAAAATGTCAAATTTCTACTGCCACCCCGGCAAAGCTGGGGGCCTGCTATGAGGCGCTAGGCCAAGAGTACCTCGACGTTGTGCGCCCGAAGCATGACTTGATGTTCAGGTGCCAGATCGTGATCAGATACCAGAACGTCAGCCACATCAAGAGGGGCCACAGGTATCATGGCGTCTCGACCGAACTTTGCGTGGTCGGCCACGATGACGACTTGACGTGAGATTTCGATCATTTTGCGTTCCGAACCAACCAGTAACGTATTGTTATTACATAAGCCCGCCTCAGAAACACTTCCAATTCCCATGATAAGCAAGTCGGCCCTGATCGCACCAAGCATCCGCTCACATAACGGTCCAAGCGTGACCCGGCGCCGCGGATCAAGATAGCCCCCCGTAAGGGTCAGTTCGATGTTACGCGCGTCCTGCAGCAGATCCGCAATGGGTAACGAATTTGTTACAACATGCAGCGACCGCCCCACGATTTCGCGAGCTACTGCCGCAACCGTGGAACCGCCGTCCAAGATAACCGTCTCACGGTCTTGTATCAACCCGGCAGCGACCTTCCCGATGCGAGCTTTTTCATCTGCCAGCCGCGTGCTCTCAAGCTCGTAATCGAAACGGGAATCATTGGCCACGCGCAAAGGAATAGCACCGCCGTAAACTCGCCTGAGAACTCCCTGCCGTTCCAGGATCTCGAGGTCCCGGCGAAGGCTGGATTGCGACGTTTTCAGCTCATCGCAAAGTGGGCTCAGCTCCAGGAAATCTCTGGACTCGATCAATTGACGGATTCTGAGTTGCCTCTCAGCAGCCTTCACAGCGTATTCCTAATCGTGGCCTGACCCGAATAACTCGGCGGGCAGGAATATCATGGACGCAATTCGACGTTCTTACTCTTCTTTAAGTACTGCCATGACCGCATCCGTCACTGACTTTACCAATGCGTCGACGTCGCCCTGCGAAGGCGGGTTTTGAGCCAGGACGCATCCGTTCGCCGGAACTGATATAGCCCCGGGGGCGTCAGGCATATCGGAAAGCTGGCACTCCTTCAGATGACCCTTTTCGAAGCGGATGTCGGGCAATCCAAGGCGCTTCTTGATGGCGAGAAGGTCGGACGCTTTCTCAGGGGGGATATATGAAAGTGGCACGCCCATCTGACTGGCCAGCATCAACGTCCAGCAATAGGTGTCCAGCACTTCCACGGACCACTCGGCATGAGTGACGGTGTCAGCCCAGCACACGACCCCATGGTTAGCCAGCAACACGGTGTTGTGTTGCTTCACATACGGCAGCACCGTTTGCGCGAAGGCGAGTGTCCCAGGTGTCTCGTAAGGAGAAACTGCCACTTTCCCTACGAAGACCTCGTATTCGGGGATGAGGCGACTCGGGGGCGCCTGTCCGGTAATCGCATAGGCAGTTGCGTGTGGCGGATGGCAGTGCACAGCAGCCTTGGCCTCCGGCACGGCTTTGTAAATCTCCAGGTGCAGCGGGGTTTCACTGGTACTGGGAAGAACTCCGGCAATCTGATTCCCCTGCAGGTCTACCATACACAGGTCCTCAGGCCTGAGGTCGGCTTTGCTGACGAGCGTCGGCGTGCAGATCACCTCGTTCGGACCCATTCGATAGGAGATATTCCCGCCGTTGCCGTCCACATACATGCGGGCCCAGAGTTTTCGGCCCACCGAGCAGATTTCCTCCTTGATGGCCTGGGCTTCGGGAGAGTTGAAAAGTCTGGTCGCGGCTGTGTCTGCCCCACGACTCGCTGCACGTTGAGCCGGACTCGCAGCCTTGGCTGCAGGGCAGGCTTTCTTTTTGCCTTCGACGGTTCGCAACGTGATCCCGTGCTGGCCAATAAAATCTTGCGCCGCGGGTGTGATTACGCAACCGCTTCCCACCACCAATTCCGTGGCCCCTTCGCCCCGAGCGCTTTGCACGTCACGTACAGCAAGCAATTTCTGGTCTTTAAGGTCGATACTTTTCATGATTTCACTCCGTGCGTGGCGAAACTGTCACAAGGCGGGCGGAAGTCATAGGATTCAACCACCAAGGCACAGTATGCGTCGATGGGCACGCGAGCAGGCCAATAAGGATTAGTCGCCTCACGACCTTCCGTAATACCCACCATTTCTCCTTCCGCAGCACCCAGATTGTCCACCAAAACCAAGCTTTTTCCTCCACCTTTCCCCTGGCGCGCCGCGAGTTCGCGGGCGATCACCGGCTCAACAATCGCCAGACGCTTGCCAACCAAAGAAGGCTCAGCCACGCTCAGCACAACTTTTCCCCGCACGATTCCAAGTCTCATTGGCTGCCTGCCTCAACACAATCTGGCATGTAGACGCCATCCACAATCCCAACAACTACCAGACGAACCGGAGTCGAATTCCCCAGTGTCCTGCGGGCAAGATCACCATCAGTACTCACAAGCACAGTTGACCCCACAAGCGCTCCCATAAGATCCAGCAGAACTAGCGGATCGCCACTTGTATCCCCGCTGGGTTCGAGCCGCTGGCCGATAAGCAAGCGTCGACCGTCGAGTGTCTCATGCTTCTTAGCAGGAATAAGCGTCCCATCAATCCTCGCCAGAAACATATTCAAATGATCCGCAGCGCATGCCCGATAGAGATCTGCCGCTGTCTTGTAAAAGTGAGCGGAGTCGTAACTCCTTCACCTGTCGGAGTGGCAATACTAAAGCTGAGATAACCAGGGCCATCGATGCCGAGCGACGCAAAGCAAGGCGCATTATGGACGAACAACGTCGTGTTCATCGCCTTTGCCATTCTCGTCACATTTTCGAGGTTCCGCGAATGCATCACAGCCGTATGCCTGTAACCATGTTCCGCCTTGACTGCCGCCGCGATCGCGGTGTCGAGGTCGCGCACCCGTACCACCGGCAGGAAAGGCATCATCTGCTCCTCCTGCACAAACGCGTGATCTTCGCTGGTTTCACCGAACAGGAGTTCCGTTCCCGCAGGAGCCTTAACCCCTGCCGCCGCCGCCAGGACTTCAACGTCCTTTCCGATCAGATCCCCTTTCAGGTGCGCGCGGCCACAGCCCTTGCCGTTGCCTTCAAACTGGAAGGCCGCACGGGTCAGCCTTTCGATTGCCGCGGTGTCCAGTTGGAACGCTCCGGCACGGCGCATGGCAGCTATAAACGCATCCGCAACTGAAGCGACCACAAAAACTTCCTTTTCGCCGATGCAAAGGAGATTGTTGTCGAAGGCCGCCCCTTCAATGGTTGCTTTCGCGGCCTTATCAAAGTCGGCTGTTTCGTCAATGACCACTGGAGGATTTCCCGGGCCGGCCGCAATGACTCGTTTTCCGTGTTTGCTGGCCGCCCTGACTACGGCAGGACCGCCGGTTACACAGAGCAGGGCTACCTTGGGGTGCTTAAACACCTGTTCCGCCGCTTCAATGCTGCTCTTACGCACCATGGTAAAAGTATTGGCCACGCCGGTCGTCCGCTCGATCTCCTGGTTGAAAAGCTGCAGACCGTAGGCTGCGATTTTTGCTCCCGCAGGATGGGGCGAAAATACAGCCGTGTTGCCAGCCGCAACCACGTTGATGGCGTTGCTGGCCATAGTGGGCAAGGAATGGGTTACTGGAAGCACCATGCCGACAACTCCCCAAGGCGCCTGCTCGATGACGCACAACCCCGTCTCGTCGCTCCTTGCGGCACTCTGCATGGCTTCGACGCCGAGCACGTGGCGGACGCTCTTCAGCTTCTCAATCTTATGATCGAGGCGCCCCACCTTGGTCTCTTCCATTTCCAGGCGCCCAAGTTCGTCAGCACGATCCAGGCAAACACGGCGGATGATGGAGACAATCTCCCCGCGCTGCTGCAAGCTCATTGCTGCAATCTTTTCCTGTGCCGCGGACGCAGCATTGACGGCCTCGTCCACTGTCTCGAAAACCCCGTGCTCGCCCGCTCCATGCCGGACTGGAGTGGGGGAAGCCTTTTGCATCTCCCCGCGAAGCCGCACAATCACTTCGCGCGCAATTTCTTCAACTAACTGTTCCTGAGTCAACATTAGGGTTTCTCCACAATGGTGCCTTCCACCTCAATGGTGTCAACGATCCCAACGATGACCGCATCCACGGGCGCTTCTTTGGTCACGGCGGTCAGGCGCGCGGAACTACCCTGTGTAAAGAGTACACATTCACCAATCCCCGCACCGACACTATCCACCGCAACCACCGAACTTCCCGAGCGCTGCAGCTTCGATTCCTTGTGAATGTAAGGCTGGATCAGAAGCAGCTTCATTCCCTGGAATCTGGAGCATTTTTGCGTAGAGACTACGTTGCCGATTACTTTAGCCAGAAACATGTTGTCTACCTCGCGTGCTCATGCAGAGCGCTGATGGGTCAACGTGGTTATTACGGCAACACGGAACCCAGAGAGCCATGCGGCCGCGGGATCACGTGGACACTGATGACCTCTCCGACCGCGCGGGCCGCAGCAGCTCCTGCGTCCACGGCAGCGCGAACCGAGCCCACGTCTCCTGAGACAAACACTGAACACAGTCCGCTGCCGACTTTATTCCAGCCGGTGAACTCTACGTTGGCCGCCTTCAGCATCGCGTCCGTGGCTTGCACGAGCGCCACCAGACCCTTCGTTTCGATCATTCCAATAGCCATGTTGGCCATGCCCGTCCTCCTTGCTTGTTACTCGCTATTTCAGCATTCCCTCGACCAGCGCTTCATGTGGCCGGGCAATGATGTGGGAAGAAACCAACTCGCCAACCGCCTTGGCTGCCGCGGCTCCGGTGTCGACCGCGGCGCGCACACTGCCCACGTCTCCACGGACAACGACCGTGACAAATCCGCCGCCGATGGGAATTGTCTTGACCACTTCGACGCTAGCCGCCTTGCACATGGCGTCGCTTGCTTCGACGAGTCCAACCAGGCCCCTCGTCTCAATAAGTCCAATTGCTTCGCTCACTGGTCCTCCTTTGCCGCCTTTGATGCGCCGGCGGTCTTCTTTCCTGCCTGCTTACTGGGGCCCTGCACAAATGAAGGGAGCTCCTCATGTGGCCGGGAAATGACTTGTACACTGACCACCTCACCCACCTGGGAAGCTGCTGCTGCCCCTGAATCCGTGGCCGCCTTGACAGCAGCCACATCGCCTTCTACGAACCCCGTGACCAATCCGGCCCCCACGGGTTGCCATCCGAGGAAGGTCACATTTGCTGATTTCAGCATTGCGTCCGTCGCTTCAAACAGCGCGACCAAACCTTTGGTTTCGATCATCCCGAGCGCTTGCTTCATTGAGTTTCTCCTACTTAAAAAGTTCGACTTCTTCGGTCAACTGCAGACCACACGCATTGGCTTCGTCCGTGTCCATGTGCACATTGAGCTTGGAGCTCGGATCGATGCGAACGTGCACATTATTGAATGTCACGCCGGCCGGACCACCGACGCGCAGCTTCATCATGTCACCCTTCTTCACCCCGAAGTGTTGGGCTTCTTCAGGATTCATATGAACGTGGATTGCCGCCCGGATAACACCCTTCTTTAGCTCGACGACGCCCTTGGGACCCATGATGACTGCTCCGGGGGTACCCTCGAGGTTGCCGGAAAGGCGAAGGGGGATGTTGTTAAACCCCAGGCTGATCGCATCCGTATAGGCCAGTTCGACCTGAGATTCTTTGCGCAACGGACCGAGGATCCGCAGGTTGGAAATTACACGGCCCTGCGGGCCGATGAGAGTCACGAGTTCGTTGGAAGCAAAGTTTCCCGGCTGAAACAGCGGACGGTATTCAGTTAGTTCGTAGCCGGGCCCGAACAAAGTATCGAGATCTTCACGACTGACGTGCATGTGACGTGCTGAAGCATGGACCGTCAGGGTAGGGGCTGCCTGCCCCCGGCGGTATCCCAAATGGTCCAGAACCACCTGCCGGACGATTGCCTCGACCGCTGTTCGACTGATCTGTTCGTACCCTGTCGCTGACACCCGTCCTTCTCCGTTCATTGAATCGTTCAGGCTGCCTTAGGTGGTGCTGGCCGCTTCTGTTCTTTCCCGCGATTCCGCTTGCTGGACAGCCTCAGTTGCAGCACGGGCCACGACGATTTCTTCATTCGTCGGGACCACCAGAACATGACAAGATGATTGTGACGTGGAGATCGTCGCTCCACGCTGGGCCGCCTGGTTCCTCGCTTCGTCAAATTCGATGCCGAAGGCGCCCAACCCCGCGCAGACTGCCTTTCGGACTTCGACGCTGTTTTCTCCAATGCCGCCGGAGAACGTCAAAACGTCCAGCCCGCCAAGCTCCACCAGGAAAGCTCCTAGGTAATGGCGAATCGAATGCACAAAGACCTCAAGGGCCAGCCGAGCCCGTTCATTCCCGCTTTCTGATTCATTCGCCAGGTCACGGACGTCACCACTCGTGCCGCTGGCGCCCGCAAGTCCTGAATGGCCGGCCAGGAGGGAGGCCATCTCATCGACGCCAATCCCAAGTCTCTTCATCATGAACAAAACGGCAAAGGCGTCGATATCGCCCACGCGCCGCCCTTGGGGCAGGCCTGATTGCGGAGACATTCCAAAACTCGTATCGATGGCCACACCGGATCGGATCGCCGCAACACTGGAGCTTCCTCCAAGATGACAGGAGATGTGCCGGAGATCTTTACGCCCAAGTTCCTTCTGTACCCACTCACTCGCAAAGCGGTGGCTGGCTCCATGAAAGCCGTAGCGCCTGACACCGTACATCTCACACCATTCATACGGAACTGCGTATGTGGTGGTGGCTTTGTCAAGTGCTTCATAAAATGCCGTTTCAAAAAGCGCAACCATCTGGACCTGTGGAAGCTCAGCCTGGAAACTGCGCATTGCAGCGATATAGGGAGGGTTGTGTTCGGGCGCAAGGAAAGAGAATTCTTCCATGGCCGCCAGAACCTGATCGTTGATGATCTGCGCCCCGGTCAGCGGGCCGGCGTGGACGGCTTTGAAGCCGATCGCGCTCAATTCCGACAGGTTTGCCAAAGGCCGCCCTTTTCCACAGATTTTCTCCAGACAACCGGCAATGGCCGATCCATAGTCGGAGAACTCGCTCCCGGTCTGCCCAATGCGCTCTGCTGCTCCTTGCGCCAGAACGGTCTCGTCCGGCATTCTGAAGAGCCGGTACTTAAAGCTCGTACTTCCGATATTTGCGACTAGAACGTTCATTTCGATTGACTATGAAGCGAATTGGAGTATATACTGCGATTTCGTTCAGAGTCAATCAAAATCTTTCACTAGGAAATCGAAGGTCCAAGAATGGATGGCAGCGTAGAAGGGAAACGGGTAGAAGCGGGAGGGCGGCAATGTGCCGACCGGATCGAAGAGTTGGGGATTGTGGGAGCTGGCGGCGCCGGATTCCCCACCGCAGTAAAACTGAAAACGACGGTGCCCTGCGTCATTGTCAACGGGGCCGAATGCGAGCCGCTGCTGCACAAGGATAAGGAACTTCTCCTGCATCACGCAGATGAGATGTTTCGCGGGCTTCGCATTGCCATGGACCGGGTGAATGCGTCGGAGGGTGTCATTGGCATCAAGGGCAAGTATGCCGACATCATTGAGAACATACAAAACCAGGCCCCCAAGAATGTTCGTGTATTGCCGCTGACCGATACCTATCCGGCAGGGGACGAATTTATTTTGGTCTACGACGTTGTCGGTCGCGTGATTCCACCTGGAGGGCTGCCCAAAGACGTTGGCGCAGTCGTCCTGAATGTCGAAACCCTGGTCAACATAGGTCTGGACCGCCCGGTTACCCACAAGTATTTGACGGTGGCTGGCGCTGTCAACACGCCGGTGACGGTCCGCGTGCCGGTCGGCATGTCCATCGGAGAAGTCATCACCGCCGTCGGCGGGACCAACGTCAGCGATTTCAAAGTTCTGCTTGGCGGCGTCATGATGGCCAAACCAGCTGGCTCGCTGGACGAACCGGTCACAAAGACCACCGGGGGCATCGTTGTTCTTCCGTCGACTCACCGGCTGTTTGAACGGCACGTTGCAAAGTGGCCCCAGATTGCGCGCATCGGAAGGTCAGCATGCGACCAGTGCAGCCTCTGCACCGAACTGTGTCCTCGTTACCTGATTGGTCATCCAATACAACCCCATCGCGCGATGCAGTCCCTCGGTTTCAGCGTCGGAGCAAAAGAAATGATCGCCGGGACTCTCTATTGTTGCGAGTGCAACCTCTGCAGCCTCTATTCGTGCCCGGAAGACCTTGATCCGAAGACCGTGTGTGTCCAGTCCAAACCCGTAGCACGGGAGAAAGGGTTAACGTTCAAAGGCAATCCCGAGGACGTCCAGCCCCATCCTCTGTTCACTTCACGGCGCGTACCCATTCGTCGGCTCATCGCACGGCTTGGATTAACGGAGTTCAACAATGTCGGCCCATTGACCGACGTCTCCTTCGCACCCGCGCGAGTCATGATTCCACTTCGGCAGCACGCCGGCCGACCGGCCGTACCGCTTGTCAAGCCGGGTGAAACCGTACGAGCGGGCAACCTTATCGCGGCTCCTGCTGAGGGAGCACTCGGAGCCAGAATCCACGCCAGTATTGACGGGGTTGTTCGCGAGGTCGGCGACGCGGTGGTTATCGAAGCATAGAATATGTTTGGCTCTGCAATCAGAAAGGAGCGAAATTGGCCGAAATCAACTCTATAGGGCTCATTGAAGTTTCAAGCGTCGCAACCGGGTATTTGGCACAGGACGCAATGCTTAAGGCTGCGACTGTGCAGATCCTTCTGGCGCGCAGCATCTGCTCCGGCAAATACCTCGTGGCGATCGCGGGCGATGTCGCATCGGTCGGGTCGGCAGTCGAAGCAGGTGCCGCAGTCTGCGGCCCGTCCCTGATTGAGAAACGGCACATCGCCCATGTGCATCCTGCCGTCTTCCCGGCCATCTCCATGGCTGTGAGCGTTGATCCAGAAAACCTGCAATCGATTGGTATTGTGGAAACCTTCTCTGCCGCCAGCATCATCGAGGTTGCCGACAGCGCCGCGAAGTCGGCCAACGTAACCTTACTCCGACTGCACCTGGCCATGGCCTTGGGAGGCAAGGGGTTTCTCCTGATGACCGGAGACGTGTCCAGCGTGGAAGCCGCTGTTTCGGTGGGCTCGAAAGTGGCTGCGGAAGACGGCATGTTGGTCGGCCGTGCGGTTATCGCTGCTCCAGATAGGGAACTGTTTCGCGACTACATCTGAGGTCTTGCAAGCCGGGATCTCAATGGGAAGCGCAGCAGGAGCGCGCCTGTAATGGCCTTAGTGCTGTCATGTGGATTCCTGCCGTAGCTCTGGCCCCCGAGGGATAAGAATCCGACGCTTTAGACAAATCTGCCGTTTTCAGGGTATTTTTGCGTGTTTTTCGGTTGCCAGCCGTACGGCTTCGTTTTTATGGGTGGTCTTTACCGATGATTTTGAGATCCATCTGAAGCAGGGCGGCAGTCTTTTCTAGTTCGGATGCGACGTGGCCGATGCCAAGCGCGCAGTGATGGGTGGGACCTTCCGCACACCACGCGTCGAAAAAATCGCCTGGTGGAAGCGAGAAGCGCAGCCGGCTGTTGGTGTTTCCGATGCGGAGACGTTCGCCTTCAAGCGATTCACCTTCAGCCGCCAGCAGTTTGAGGCGCCCATCGGCTGATTGTGTCAGGCCAAGAATGGTGATCGGACCTTTCCGGACGCTTGCTTCTACGCCCACGCCATAGCCTCGCTTGCCGTGATAGAGCGCAAGGCCACGGAGGATCGGGCGACCCTCCGCAATGCGCAGGTGGAACGGCCCGTCATGTCCCATCAGGATGAACTTGTCGCGGAAGTCAAGAGCGTAAAATTCTGTGAAGCTCCCACCCGCGCCCAGCAGGTCCATCATCTTCATGGCTTGGCAATTCTTCAGGTCGCCTTCGCCTGAACAAGGCACTCCGCCGGCCGTCAGCATCGAACAACCGAGGGTTACGCTCGCGCCCAGTTGCTCATACCGGTTGCCGTTGAGCCCGCGGTAATAGTAGGTGAGCGCGTCCAGGTTAAAATCGCCCACCAGCTTCTCGAGCCCGACAGCCACCCTACAAGCTGTGGCAAGCTCCTCGGGCCGGGGCTTCTTCGCCAACGGATCGGAAGGACTGTCCTCGGTGATGTCAAATATCTCCCGTACCTCTGTTTCCTTCCGGCTGACCTCCGCTTCGCTCGCCGCTTGCACGCGCTCGTCAAGATCGCACATCTCCAATACTTCAATGTGCGTTCCCAGTTGCGCGTGGTGCTGCGTAAAGTCACTGTACATGTCGAGCATCCCCGGGTACGTGTGGCCGAGAAACCCAACTCGAGAATTCCTGAGATCATGCGCAACCTCAGCGGCCTTGCACCATTGCTTAATC
>CAYWMN010000017.1:0-1448 GCA_964459065.1 uncultured Acidobacteriota bacterium
AGCCGCAGGCGGCTGCCGACCACCGCCACCCGCGGCTGCGCGCGCAGGGTGGCGATCTGCAGCTCGAAGCGGCGGCGATGCGACAGGTCGTCGGCGTCCTGGCGGGCGACCAGCGCGGTGCGGGTGTGGGCCAGGGCGGTGTTGAGCGCCGCGTCGAGGTCGGAGGGGTGTGCATCAACTCCGGCACGATTCCCAGCAAGACGCTGCGAGAAGCTGTGCTGTACTTGTCCGGTTACCGTGAGCACGACCTTTACGGCGAGTCTTATACGGTCAAGCAGAACATCTCCAAGGATGACCTGCTGTTCCGCACCGAACACGTGATCCGCCATGAAATCGACGTGTCACGCCACCAGTTGAACCGGAATCGGGTGGAACTGGTCAACGCGGAAGCTTCCTTCGTTGATCCGCACACGGTTCGCCTGAACTTCATCGACGCCCAGGGATACCGCGACGTCACCGCCGAGAACATTGTGATCGCGGTGGGGAGCAGCGCGACCAAGGACCCTCATATTCCCTTTGACGGCCGGCGGATTTTTACCAGCGATGAAATCCTTACGCTCGACCAGTTGCCTCGGACGCTCGCGGTGGTGGGTGCCGGAGTCATCGGCTGCGAGTACGCCAGCATCTTTGCGGCGCTGGGGATTCGCGTGACGTTGATTGACAAGCGGCCGCGCCTGCTGCCGTTTGTCGACCCCGAGATCTCCGATACGCTCGCCTACCACCTGCGCGACAATCGCGTGACTCTGTGGCTCCATGAGGAAGTCAAATCCATTGAACCTTACGACAACGACCACGGCGGCGGGGTGACCATTCATCTGGCCAGCGGAAAGAAAATTTTCACGGAGAAAGCCCTTTACAGCATCGGGCGAACGGGTTCGACGGACCCGCTTCATCTGGAGGCGGCTGGCCTGGCCGCGGACGACCGGGGACGCCTGAAAGTGAATGAGCGTTACCAGACGGCGGCCTCGCACATCTATGCGGTCGGCGACGTCATCGGCTTTCCCAGTCTCGCGTCGATTTCCATGGAGCAGGGAAGGCTGGCTGCTTGCCATGCTTTCGGGGTTGAGGCGGCCAGCTTCAGGGAATTGTTCCCCTACGGAATCTACACCATCCCGGAGATTTCCATGGTGGGCCGCAATGAAGAAACTTTGACCGAGCAGGGAGTTCCTTACGAGGTCGGCAAGGCTCAGTATAAAGAGACCGCGCGCGGCCAGATCATCGGCGACGTTACGGGTCTGCTGAAGCTCATTTTCCACCTGGAGACTCGCGACCTGCTGGGCGTGCACATCATCGGCGAGGGAGCCAGCGACCTGGTGCACATCGGCCAGGCCGTCCTGGCTTTCGGCGGTCAGATCGATTATTTCGTGAATACCGTTTTCAATTACCCGACGCTTGCCGAATGCTATAAGAACGCAGCCTTCGACGGCATCAATCGCCTGCGGTCGTAA
>CAYWMN010000017.1:1548-3312 GCA_964459065.1 uncultured Acidobacteriota bacterium
TGCCGAATGCTATAAGAACGCAGCCTTCGACGGCATCAATCGCCTGCGGTCGTAAAGCCGGCTCTGCAGTTGTCACATCTGAAGCAGGGGCCCCCAGAGCCGCTGTGAACGACTCTGGGAGCTTGTCCGAGGCCTTATTCGCTAGCTGCTTTCTGATGCCTGAAGATCAGGCTTTGCCTCCAGCCCTGCGGGCTGATTTTGGTTAAGTCCTGCCGGTTTGAGGCCAGCTTGTCGTAAAAGATTTCCGTCTGGCTGTTTTTTCGAGAACGGCTGACCACCTTGGCCGGAACCTGCCCCACAAGATTGCCGTTTTTGTTGTAGAACTGGACCTCCGACCGATTGAGGTGCTGGTTGACATTGATGTTGTACTTGCCGGGGGCCAATTTCAGAGAATTGCCAACTAAGGCGGGATACATCACGTCAATGCTCTTCGTCTTGCCGAAAGCCATTCCCGCAAATAACAGGACCATGCCCAACGCACCAATCAGTACCGGATTAAGTTTACCTATCATGGGAATCAATACCTCCGTCTTATAATTCGCTTCCATTAAGTATGAATCGGAGCCTTGATTGGAAGGTTGCCCGCAAGCGGGGGAATGTGACTCAGGAATTCGAATTTCTGGTCTGAAGAGAGTTCCTGTCCGCCTGAACGCGTTGAAGATTTGCCGAAGGCGGTGACGATGAAACGAAGAAAAGGCATAAAATCAGCGAAGCCTGGCGGCAAAGGGTTCCGGATGAGTACGGGGAGCCGGCGGCAAACTGGCAACAGGCAGGGTTGCACGGACAAATCTATGGGCGGGCCCAATCGGACAAATTCCCTTGGATCAGCCACGAATTGCCGACCTGCTCGAGGGTCGGACGGCGCAGCCAGTGGGCGGCGGCCACGCGTGCGGCTCCCGCTCCGGCGACGGCTGGGCGGCTTTTGGCCGAACCCAATATGACCGGCGCCGTGAACCAGCAGACTCTATCAACCATTTGCAGATCAAAAAAACTTCCCAAGACTTCTCCTCCGCCTTCCACCAGCAGGCTCAGAATGCCTTCCTGCGCCAGCTTTTTAAGCAAGGGTTTCAGCGGAACTCTTTTGCCGCGGAAAGTCAGTACTTTGACGCCTTGGCGGGCCAGACGGTCTATCTTTTGCGGGCTCGCCTGGGTGGTGCAGGCCACAATGCATTTTTTTGACTTTGCCACCTGGCATTCCGGCCGGATCCGCAGCCTCGAGTCGAGTACGATCCTCCACGGCTCGCGAGCGCCGGCTGACCGGGGGCCGAGATGGGGGTCATCCGCCAGAGTGGTGTTGATGCCGACGAGGACCGCTTGATGCTCGGCGCGCAGTTGTCTTGCACGCTGGCGCGCGCGGGCATCGGTGATCCACTTCGAATCCCCGGTCCGGGTGGCGATTTTGCCGTCCAGACTGGTGGCGACTTTGGCGGTAACGAAAGGCAAACCGGTGGCCTGAAATTTCAAATACCCTTCGTTCAATGCGGCTGCCTGGCTGGAAAACAAGCCTCCGCGCACCAGCAATCCGCGGCCCCGAAGGATTTTTGCGCCGTTGCCTGAGACAACGGGATTTGGATCTTTGAGGGCGTAGAAAACTTCCCGGATTCCAGCTTTGAGAATGGCGTCGGTGCAAGGGGGCGTGCGGCCATAGTGGCAGCAGGGTTCGAGCGTGACGTAGAGCGCGGCGCCCTGGGCACGCGATCCGGCTTCAGCCAGCGCTTCCACTTCCGCGTGGTTGGACCCAGGCCCGCGATGAAAGCCCTTTCC
>CAYWMN010000017.1:3322-23097 GCA_964459065.1 uncultured Acidobacteriota bacterium
ACCCACGGATTCGGATAAGGCCACACAGGACTTTTGCGGGCCAGGCGCAAGGCTTCCCGCATATAGAACTCAGGCGAGCGGCGTGAAGTGGGCATGCGAGATCATTGCACCTTGCTCAGGAGATGGCCGAGCTTGTCTTTTTTCACTTTCAGGTAATGGCGGTTGGTTTTTGTCGGCGGAATTTCCAAAGGCACCCGCCGCAGAATCCGCAGCCCGTAACGCCGGATTCCGGAAACCTTCTTGGGATTGTTGGTGAGCAGATGAATCTTGCGCACGCCGAGGTCCGCCAGTATCTGTGCGCCCACGGAATAGTCTCGCATATCGGCCGGCAGTCCCAGGCGCTCATTCGCCTGTACGGTGTCCCAGCCTTTATCCTGCAGCGCATAGGCGCGAATCTTGTTGGCCAGACCAATGCCCCGGCCCTCCTGGCTGAGGTAGACGAGAACACCCTCACCTTTTTCATCAATTTTCTTCATCGCCGTCTCGAGCTGATCGTGGCAATCGCACCGGATGGAGTGGAGCGTGTCTCCCGTGACGCACTGCGAGTGGACTCGAACTAAAACGGGGCGATCAGCGGAGATCTTCCCTTTGACCAGAGCCAGGTGTTCGCGGTTCTGCGAAGGGCAATCGTAAACGTGCACCGTGAAAGGCCCGAACTCGGTAGGCAGGTGAGCGCTTGCGATTCGCTCGACCAGCTTCTCCCGGTATCGCCGGTATTCGATGAGCTCTTCGATGTTGAGGACTTTCAGGCGAAAGCGCCGTGCCAGACTTTGAATGGTGCGGGTTTGTGCGGCCTTGCCCTTCTTGTCCAGGATCTCGCACATGACGGCCACGGGATTCAGCCCCGCCAGCCGTGCGAGGTCAAACGCCGCCTCCGTGTGCCCGGCCCGGGCCAGCACGCCGCCCGCCCGCGCCCGAATGGGGAAAACGTGCCCGGGACGGATCAGGTCAAAAGAGCGGGTCCGCGGTGAAGCCAGCAGCCGGGCGGTTACGGCCCGGTCGTCGGCTGAGATTCCTGTGGTGATGCCTTTGCGCGCATCCACGGACAACGTGAAGTCGCAGCCGAAGGGGGTGGAGTTTTCTCCCTCGGTCACCATCGGTGGAAGCCCCAGTTTCATGGCGCGCTCGCGCGGCAAAGCGGTGCAGATGAGCCCTCCGCCATGTTTGATCATGAAATTCATGTGGGCCGGAGTGATCTTTTCCGCTGCGATCACCAGGTCCGCCTCGTTCTCCCGCTCCAGGCTGTCCCGGACAATCACCATCCGGCCATGCTGGATTTCCTTAATTGCTTCTTCAACGGTTGCAAATTGCGACATAAACTTCCCCTAGTCTCTGACCTTCCTCAGGGTGGCCAGCAGCGCCAGCGCCGACTGCGCTGCTTCGATTCCCTTATTGAGTTTGTTGTTGCCGGCGCGCCGCAAGGCGTCGCGGCGGTTGTAAGTTGCCAGAACTTCAAAAATAACCGGCACGTTATGGCGGAGCGAAACATCCATGATTCCCCGTGCGCAGCCCTCCGCCACCAGTTCAAAGTGGTAAGTCTCTCCGCGGATCACGGCTCCGAGCGCGATCAAGGCGTCATAGCGCTTCTGGGCGGCCAGCCGCTCGGCGAGGATCGGAATTTCAAAGCATCCGGGAACCGTAAACACAGAGACGTTCCGGGCGGGAATGCCGCACGCAATCAGAGTCTCCGTACACTTCTTTTCCAGGCTCGCGGTAATTTCCTGGTTGTACTCGGCCCGCACAATCGCCAGCCGCGTCTTTGCCGCAACGCTGCGTGGCAGTTGCAAGGCCTGGGGCGTTGACTTTGGGGCGCGCAGTCTCATTGAGGGAGCAGCCTTTCGATATACTTCGCCAGCATGTCAAACTCGATGTTGACGCGCCTGCCCGCACCTTTTTCGCCCAGAGTGGTGCGGCCCAGCGTATAGGCCAGCAAGGAGACCTGGAACGTCGTGCGGCGCGGATTCACCACGGTCAGGCTGATGCCGTCAATCGCAATCGAGCCTTTGGGCACGATGTAGCGGGAGAACTGGCGAGGGATTTCGAAGGTATAAATCTTGGCTTCGCCCTCGCTTTTGATGGCCCGGATCCGGCCCGTCGTATCCACATGGCCTTGCACCAGGTGGCCGCCGATCAGGCTTTCAAGCGTGAGGCTGCGCTCTAGGTTCACTTTGTCGTCGGGTCGCAAATCGCCGAGAGTGGATTTGCGCAGCGTTTCCGGCATGTATGTTACCTGGAAGATGCCGCGGCCGGTTTGCTGGACCGTTGAGCACACGCCTTCGACGGAGACGCTTTCTCCTTCCTTGAGTTTCCAGGAACGCGGTTTGCGGATGGTCAGGATTCGTTGCTCGCGCCGGTTTTCGATGCGCATGACCGGGCTGGTGGTTTCTACGATGCCGCTAAACACGGATCTCCTCGCTTGCTTTTTCCGCCGGCCCTTGGGGACCTCGTCCCGTTCTGTGAGTTCCTTTGATACGCGCTGGAGCCGCCCTTTCGGGCCAGGAACCCGGCCGGATCTGTTCGCCAGTGGATGGGAATTACATGCGGCGTTTGCTGCTTTCGGGGAAATCCCCGTGCTGGGGCAAGGCGGGCTTCGACGCGGCACTGACAGCAGCACTCCACCCCCGGCATGAACTGCCCGGGCGCAACACAAGAGCCGTCAGTCCCTGACCTTCTCCCATCCGGACTTTACCGTCGGCCCCGGAATTTCACCGAGTCCTGGGGATTCAAGCAACTTTCTACCGGCCAACCTTTGTTTGGAAGGTTATGCCCTAACACTGTCGCCATCTTCCCCTCGCGGGCTTTACCGCCGATCGGGAATTGGGAAGATTTTCTTCTTCCCTCACCCTGCCCCGAAGGTCATTACTACTGATTGTCAATCTCCTTTATAGCATGAAAGAACGTGCAGGCCAAGCGACCCGGCCCGGCCAGACTGGTGTCGGCCAGCCGGGCGGCGTAACCGCCTGCCCGAAGGCTTGATTCAGAAACGAAATATGTCTGCTTTCACGCGGCTTTTAGGATTACACTAGACAGGCTATGAAACAACTTACATCTGCAATTGCCCGCGCCGGGTTCGTGGTGGCGCTCGGTCTACTGATTACAGGATGCACCTCGAAGAAGGAAGTTAATTCCAACCAACAGGCTATTAAGAAGTTTCAAATCGCTTCCTCGCAGGAGCCTAATCTCTCGCCCGAGCAAATCACCAAGCTGGTGCGCAAAAAGATCAAGTATGTTTTCGTCATCTACCAGGAAAACCGGTCCTTTGACTCGTATTTCGGAACGTTTCCGGGAGCCGACGGACAGTTCAGCCACAAGCCGAAAGACACCCCTGGCTTCTATCAGCCGATCGAGAATGTGGATGGGACCATGGGCACCATCCACCCTTTTCGAATCGGTCCTAGGCAATACGCGGCGGATACCAATGACGTTGACCATTCGCACCCGATTATTGTTGCCAAAATGCATGTTGTCAGCGGCGTCCCCCGGATGAACCGCTTTGCCTTGAGGGAAGAACAAAGGTTCGTGGAATCCGGCCAGAAACCTTCGCTCATGGCCAAGCAGTCGGGCGAACTGGCCATGGCTTATGAAGATTGCGACACGATTCCGCTGTTGTGGCGATACGCGGACCGCTTCGTGCTGTTCGATCACATCTTTCAGGAAATGTCGGGGCCTTCCACGCTTGGAAACATCGCCATCATCGCAGCGCAGACGGGACAAACCCAGTGGGCCCTCCACCCGAATGAGGCTTACAAAGGAGATGGCGGGAGCTCTCCCGGTGTCCCTGTTATGAATGACAAAGACCCGTTTTGGGGATCACCTTTGGACCCGACTCCCAAGTCTGAGAAGCTGCCCGTCAACCCCCGCGATTTTCATTCCGGCCGCACACCCAAGACACAACTCAATCTGACGTTCGCTTCGCTTCCGCTTACCCTTCAGGGAAATCACCTGAAATCCGTTACGCGGCACGATCGGGACCCGCGTCGCGACTTGGCCGACGTTAGGCACGACGTGCGCTTCATCTCCAGCCGGAAGCAATCTCCGGTCGGTTTTGGCTGGTACCAGGAAGGCTACGGCTCGGGGCCGGTGGACCCCGATGACGGTCCCGTTGACGCTGAAGGTCTCCACGCTGCCTACATTACGCACCATAACGGCCCGCAATACTTCGGCTACATTGCGAACAATCCGAAAATGAACCGGGAATTGCACGGGCTGAGCAAGTTTTATGAAGCTCTCAAGGAAAAGACCCTTCCAAAAAGCGGCGGCATTTTTTTTGTGAAGGGCGGTTTTCTCAATTCGCTCCACCTCAAACCCTCCGATCCTGATCCCAAGGTGCAGAAGGATTTCCTTGGAGATGATGACCATCCCAACTACTCGGATGCGCAGATCAGCGAGGCTTTCGTGGCGGAAACCATCAACAAGATCGCTGCGAGCCCGTATTGGAACGAGTGCGCGATCATCATCACCTGGGACGATTCGGAAGGGGACTACGACCATGTCCCGCCGCCGATCCTTGCCAAAGGCCCGGACGGTTCTCCGATCAGCGACGGCCCGCGGGTTCCTCTGATTTTGATTTCGCCCTATTCCCGCACTCACTTTGTCGCTCACGCGCAAGGAAACCAGGCTTCCGTGGTGAAGCTTGCGGACACGGTTTTCGGTTTGCCGCCTCTGGCGCTGCTGCCCGATGAAGCGCGGGGCCGGCGCCTGGGTGAAAAAGAGTTCGGCCAGAAGAATTTGGGCCCTGAAGACGCCCTTACCCCGGGAATTACCAACTTGACGGGAGCTTTCAGTCCGGCGCGCCTTCAAGGAACGGAGCCGCCGCTGCCCGCCAGTTACGTCGAGATTCCGCAGTCGCTGATTTTGCATTTGCCCCAGGAAACCGGTTATGGGTGCAAGGCGCTGGGAATTGAGACCACGGACCGAAGGCTCAAAATTCCCAACGAGATTCCGAGCGATTTCAACCCGCGTCCTCATACGGACCCCACAAAATGAGGCGACGGCGGAAACTGTGGAGGCCGGTCCGGAAAGCCTTTGACCTGATTGCAGCATCCAAAGCTTCTGTGGCTGTGCAGGAGAGTTGGGCTTGTCCCGGGTCGCTTTACAAAGCAGAGCCCTTCGATCCATTTGAACCGCTGCGTTGCCGCACGTTATGTTTTTTGGGGATCAGGGATGGTATTTCCCTCTACGTGTCTCCTATCGTTTGCCGCGAAGGGCGTGCTGGGAACCGGCGAACGTTTCGGACTGGAAGCGGTCTCCCGGATGATGGCGTCGTCCGCCGCAGTAAAACCGAATCGAGGACTTAAATCATGAACTCATTGCGCTGTCGAATCTGGGCCTGCTTTTTGGTGTCTTTTGCCTTTACCGCCTTAAGCTTGCGCGCCCAAACAGGACCGGCCATTACCCTGGAAGTTGACGCCACGCAGGCGCCCCAGAGCATCATTCATACCCACATGGTAATCCCGGTGAAGCCGGGCCCCTTGACGCTTTATTATCCCAAGTGGATTCCCGGAGAACATGCTCCGGACGGGCCGATTCTTGATTTGGTCGGGCTCAAGCTCAGCGCCCATGGCAAACGAATCGCCTGGCGCCGGGACCTGTTGGACATGTTTACCTTTCACGTGAACATCCCAGACGGGGTGCATTCTCTTGACGCCTCTTTTGATTACGTCGAGCCCGGCGTCATGTCGGGCTTTACCGCCGGCGCCTCAACTACGGACAAGCTGGCGGTGATTAGTTGGAATCAGGATCTGCTCTATCCTGCCGGCCGTCCCGCCCAGGACTTGACCTACCAGGCGACGTTGAAGCTCCCCGTGGGCTGGAAGTTCGGCACGGCGCTTCCGGTTGCCGGGCAAAAGGGCAACGTCATCAAGTTCAAGCCTGCTTCCTTAAACCGCCTTGTCGATTCTCCCGTCATCAGCGGACAGTACTTCCGGGTTGTCAACGTGACGCCGTCCGGAGAACCGATCCATCATGAAATTGATTTGGCCGCCGATAGCGAGGAGGCCGTGGCTATGAGCCCGGCCCTCCAACAGGACTACACGAACCTGGTGGCCCAGAGCCGTTATTTGTTCGGAAGCCGGCATTACCGCGATTACCATTTCCTGCTCAGCCTCAGCAATCACGTCGCCCATTTCGGGCTTGAGCATCACGAGTCGGATGACAGCCGGGTGGGAGAGTTTGCTCTGATCAATCCTCAGCAGCGCGAACTCATGGCCTTTCTGCTGCCGCACGAATTCGTGCACTCCTGGAATGGAAAATTCCGGCGGCCCAAGGATCTGAGCCCCCCCTATTACGAGGCCCCGCAAAAGACCGATATGCTTTGGGTTTATGAAGGGCTGACCGAATACCTCGGCGACCTTTTGACGGCCCGCAGCGGTTTGTGGACCCCCAGGCAATATCGCGAGGCTCTGGCTATGAGCGCGGCCGCCCTTGGGCCCGGGCGGCCAGGGCGGACCTGGCGCCCTCTCGCCGATACCACTGTGGCGGCCCAACTCCTTTATTTTGCTCCTGAGGAATGGACCAACTGGCGGCGGAGTGTGGACTTCTATGATGAAGGCGTCTTGCTGTGGCTGGAAGTTGACACGATCATTAACCGGCAAACGCACGGCCGGAAATCGTTGGACGATTTCTGCCGCCTGTTTTATGGTGGACCGAACAAAGGTCCTCAACTGAAGACTTACACCTTTCAGGACGTCGTTGACGCTCTCGATCAGATTGCGCCGTACCCGTGGGCGAAATTTTTTCATCAACGTCTGAACTCGGTTTCTCCCCAAGCGCCCCTGGGAGGGATCGAAGCCAGCGGCTGGAAGGTTGCCTACACGGATGTTGAACCGGAGATGCTGAAAGCTGAAGAAAGTGTTCATCGCGTGATGAGCGCAGCATATTCGATTGGTCTATTTCTGAAAAACGACGGCACCATTATCGATTCCATTGTGACGATGCCGGCCTATAAAGCGGGGATTGCACCGGGAATGAAGCTGGTGGCCGTGAACGGGCGCCGTTTTACGCCGGACGTGCTTCACGCCGCACTGCGGGCCAGCGTCCATTCCTCCCAGCCTCTCCGGCTCCTGGTTGTGAATGACGACTACTACAAGACGTATAAGATCGACTATCACGGAGGAGAGCGGTATCCGCATTTGGTCCCGGAGCCGGGAAGGCCGGACCTCCTTGATCAAATTCTGAAGCCCCTGTCTGCGCAGTGAATTGTTTTCGCTGTGCGGCCGGCGGCTGCGGGGGTTTTGCCTGCAGGGTGATGAAAGACGATGGATCCCAGAAAGTTTCTTTTGAAAGTAAACCAACGCGGAATTCACGGCGCCGGACATTCGACCGGACGCGTTGCGGGGAGTTGTTGCTGCGCCGCTCTTTGCTGGGCGGTCCTTTTTGCCTTGCCTCTGGCGGCACAGAACCGGCTTTTGCCGCGGCCTCCGGGAGTGAAAATCATCAATCTGACGCGCCACGCCGGATATTTCAATGAGCCCTCGATTGCAATAAATCCTTATAATCCGGATCAGCTGGTAACGGCATTCCAGAGCGGCGCGCGGATTTCCTACTCGCGGGATGGCGGCGAGAGCTGGAAAAGGGCTTCAGGAACCGCGCCGCGCAACTATGCGATGTCCGGCGATGTGTCCGCCGCCTACGATAATCGCGGGCACGCTTTTTTGTGCTCGATCGCCTTTGACAAGCTGGGAACGGATGAGTACTGGGGCCATGATGCCACCCGCAACGGCATTTTTGTGCGCCGCTCGCTCGATGGCGGAAAGACCTGGCAGCGCCAGGCCGTGCCGGTGATTGAACATCCCACGCGGCCGGGCATTCCTTTTGAAGATAAGCCTTACCTCGTGGCCGATAATACCCACGGACCTTATGCCGGCCGCCTTTATGTGGGATGGACGGAGTTTACTCTGACCAAGTCCGTCATTCTGTTCTCGCGCTCTGAAGACGACGGCGCAACCTGGTCCAAGCCCCTTCGAATCAGCGCGCACGCGGGTTTGCCTCGGGACGACAATGGCGCCGTTGAAGGCTTCTCGGGTGCGGTCGGTCCGGACAGCACGATCTATGCCGTGTGGGCTGACGGTTCGCACATCGTTTTCACGTCTTCGCGGGATGGCGGTCGAAGCTTTCGGCCCTCGCGCGGCATTATCGATATCGCCCCGCCATACTTCCACATCTCGGATGTGGACCGGACGGATGGGTTCCCGGTGATTGCCGTTGATCCCCACGGCGGCAACGGAGCGGGTGTCCTCTATGTGGCGTGGAGTGATTACCGCAACGGCGACGTCGACGTATTCTGCTCCACGTCACGCGACCGAGGCGTGACGTGGTCTCGTCCGGTCCGCGTGAACTCCGATCCGCTTCACGACGGTGCGGATCAGTTCTTTCAGTGGCTGGCCGTCGATCCGGTGTCTGGCGCGGCCAATATGATTTTCTACGACCGGCGCCGGGACCCGGACAACCAAAATGCTTTTGTGGTTCTTGCCCGTTCCACCGACGGCGGCAAAAGCTTCCGCAACTACGCCTGGACGATCAAGCCCTTTAATCCCGCCGGGGATTTTCTGGGCGACTATACCGCGATCGCCGCGTACCGGGGGCGCGTCTACGGAGCCTGGGCCGAAGAGAGACCGCGTTTGCGCAGGCGCGCAGTGGGCGCAGTTGACCATACCATCGTGCGTTTAGGTCGCGCGGATTTCACAAGCAAAAGCGCGTCCCGCTAGAAGTCTCTTCTTCCACGATGGCCGGATTCCTTGCGGCTTCTCCACCGGCAGGCCTCCCGGGCGTTGCAATCGATAATCTTTGCCAAAGCTTTTTGCGGGGCTTGTCGCGGAAGGTTCTATAGGTGGGGGATGCGGCGCGAACGGATTTTTCCCAAATGCTGCTTAAGGCGTTCCAGCGTTTCCGCTTCTTCATCCCCGCGGAGTCTTCGCTGGATTTCGGTCAGGGCAAAGTGGATGATGTCGTGATGGTGGATTTCTTCCTCACCCAGTCGGGCGCTGCATTCAAGCCATAAGTTATGAAGGAGGTCGATTTCGTTGGGAGTCAGGTGAGGAGCATGCGGACCTACGTAGAAGATCTCTTGCTGTCCATACGGTGAGTAAATCTCAACGGTCAGCTGCGGCTTGGGTTCGGGAAGTTTTTCCCATGCGAGTCCGGCGCGGCGCGCTTCTTCCGCGGAGGTCATTTTAGTCGAGGATCCCAGGACCATCGCCGACGATTGCAGGTTTTGCGCCGCGCGCAGCATCCCGTCCCAGACGTCCGTGGCGGCGACAACGGCGAGCTTGACGGATTTGCCGTATTTTTCAGACAAAGCAAGCGCGCGGGTAAAAAGCTCTTGCTCGTTGACGGTGAAGAGCTGTTCCGGCGACAGACCGTGTTCCCCGGAGCCGGCCCGCAGCAGGGGGCGGATGTGAAGGACCACCACATCCTGGCGTTCGATGTTAACCTGCTCCAGCACCGACGCCAGGTGGTGGAGCTTGTAGTAGTCGGGAATCGGCACCAGGACGTTGCCGGGCTTGGATCCGATCGCCACGGTCGTAATTTCCTCGCTGGGCTCCAGGTTAAACTGGTCGAGATCGGTTCGCACAGCCTGCCGTCGCGAGTGTTTTTCCGAAAGCGTGAAAAGGATGTAAAAGAGCAGCGTGAAGCTGACTCCCGCAATGGTCGCAATTTCCTTGGTGAATAGATTGATGATGGCGGTTGCAAACAGGGTCAGAGTAATGAGCCCCAGACCCAGCGGAAACTCCCACTTCGCCAATCTCACGTTCATGGGTACACGAAATTCGCGGGGCCCGGGTTTGGTGAAGCGAAGAACCAGAACGGCCAATCCCTTCATGGCGAAACTCCAAATCACCCCGAAGGCGTAGGCTTCACCCAAAAGGATTACGTTCCCGCGACTTAGGAAAATCGTCAGCAACTGAAGGATGGCAACCAGGTTGATGATCCGGTGAGATGTTCCAAAGCGCGGATGCGGGCGCCTGAACCAGTCGGCGAGGACTCCGTCTTCGGAAACTCGGTTTAGAACCCCATTCGAACCGACGATCGCTGTGTTGACGGCTCCGGAAAGGATCATGACGCCCACGACAACGACGAACCCATGGAAAAGCAGGCGGAGCGTCAGTGGTCCCGCCACGTTCATCGCCAGGCCCGCGATTAGATTGTCTTTGTAACTCATCCGTGTGTGCGCGTTGGGGATGACCATGAAGGCGAAAAACGAGACCAGCGACGTGAAGAGCATGCTGTAAATGAAAATAATAAAGGCAGTCTTCTTGAGGTTGGGCAGCTTGGGATGCTCGATTTCCCGGTAAACCTGGGCAAGCGTTTCAAGTCCGCTCATGGCCAGAACGGAATGGCCAAAGGCGACGAGAATGCCGACAACGCCGATAATCTCCGGGAGCCGGCTGGAGTGCAACCATCCCTCGGCCGCAACTGAAAAGTGCAGGTGTGAGGGGATGGGCGCAGGCGGAAGGTGCACGCCCCGGGCCCAGATCGTGTACCCGCACCAGCCGATCATCAGCAGCACCAACACGGTGGTGAACTGCATGATGCGAACCGCTTTTTCGCTGGACTCCTCGATGCCTTTTACGTTTTCCCACCAGAAATAAATCGTGACGAGCGCCGCGAAAATCGCGGAGGTAGAGTTGGTGGGAAGCACATAATGAACGTTCGCGTGCCGCAGAAGGTCATTGACGAAACCAACTAAGTATTGGCCGGCTGAAACACCGCTGATGGGTCCGGTGAGAATGTAATCAAACATCAAGGCCGACACGGAAAACTTGGCCAGGGTGCTTCCCATGGCTTCTTTGACAACTCGATAGACTCCGCCCCGGACGAACATGCTGCAGCTTTCCACGTACATCTGGGCGACCGCATACGCAAACAACATGACTGCCAGGATGAACCATGGCGCCGAAGGTCCAATGGCCTGCTCGGCAATGCCGCCGGCGTAGAACGCGGACGAGGCAAGGTCATTCAGGACGATGGCTGCGGCGCGCCAGAACGAAATGAACGTGAGCATGGCGGTGGTTGCCACCATGACGCGCGGAAGGGTTACGGTGCGCTTCGTGCTTTCTGGTTGTTGTGGGGTGTGATGGGCTGTCATGGGTGGGCGCTGGCTCTAGAGGGAGCGACGGAAACCTTGACGTGAATCTTGGTTTGGCATGACTGAATTTAGCCCAAGGCTGAATTCAGGATTTTGCCACAAACGGACTGCCGATGGAAAGCCCTTTTTGCCAGGAACGGCGTAACATGCCTAGAATCAATTGCGTATAGAGATGCACCGCTTTCGGAGGAATCCCGCCGTTGCCTTGCCCTAGAGACTGGCTCTCCGCTGGTGCGAGCGGAATGATTGCAATAGGAACAAACCCACCAGGGAGGTGTTTCTATGGACGGAGGCGGCGAAAAACACGGCAATTCGGGCTTGCGGGATTCAGCCTTTGTGCGTTCTTCAAAGTCTTGTTTCCTGCTGGACCGCCCATCCCGTTGACTGGCCTGAGCATGGCTGATATATTTTCTCCCCGAGGTGACATATGCAAAAACGAAAAGTTGGCTTACTGACTTTCTCAGATGGTCGAAAATTTGCGCACGACATGTTGCGCGATATGAATTTGGATTTTCAGAAGAAGTTCCGGGAACGCCTTGAAGCTACCGGCGAATATGAAGTGATCGCCGGCGAAGAGATTGTGTGGCATCCGACAGTTGCCAAGCGCGAGGGACGGCGATTACTGGAGGCGGGCGTCGAAGCCACCATCCTCAACTACGCCGTCTGGTGTTTTCCCCACCTGACGATGATTGCCACGGAGTTCGCGCCGGGCCCGTATTTGATGTTCTCCAACATTAACCCTGCCTACCCCGGCATGGTGGGAATGCTGGCCGCGGCCGGAGGCATGGACCAGGTGGGCCGCCATCATCATCGCGTGCAGGGCGACATCGGCGACGACGCGGTTTTTGACAAGGTGCAGAAGTTCCTGCGCGCCGGCGTGGCGGTCAGCCGATTGAAGGGCGAAAGCTTCGGCCTTTACGGCGGACGGCCGATGGGCATGTACACGGCTGTGGCTGCCGCCGATCAATGGAAGCGCGATTTCGGCATCGACGTCGAGCACATCGACCAGTACGAAATCATTCGGCGCTCCGATCTGGTGGATGCCAAGAAAGTGGAAAACGCTTTCAACTGGCTTGAGAAGATGATGGGCAAGAACATCCATTATGACGGCGACAAGCTGACGCCCGAGCTCCTCAAGCGCCAGATCCGCAGCTATTACGCCTGCAAGGAAATCAACGAGGAAAAGGCCATCGACTTTTTCGGCATCAAGGCTCAACCTGAGCTGACGGACAATTTTACGACCGAAGACATCATCGATGCCTTTTCGAACGACCCGTACGATTTTGACGGGCCGAAGGAGCCGGTAGTCTGCGCGACGGAAGCGGATATGGACGGCGCTCTCACGATGGAGCTGTTCAAGCACGTGACGGGCGAGCCGGTGCTGTTTGCCGACGTCCGGCACTACGACGCGGAAGACAACTTTTTTGACCTGTGTAATTCCGGCGCCCATGCCACCTTTTTTGCTGGAAGGTCCAAGCGCCCCGAAGATAACCTGAAAAACGTTCACTTTTGGCCGGAGATTTTCTACTTCCCGGCCGGTGGCGCTTCCGTGATGCACTTTGCGCAACCGGGCGAAGTGACGCTGGCGCGGCTGACCCGGAAGAATGGCAAGTACTGGATGGCCATCGTTCCGGCGGAGTTCATCCTGTTTGATGAGGAGAAGAATTGGAAGAAGGGTGAGGCCACCACAAAGGAATGGCCGCACGCTTTTACCCGGCTGAAGGTTTCCGCCGACGAATTCCTGGCCACCTACGATTCCAATCACATTCACGGATGCTATGGGAACTGGCAGGACGAACTGATTGCAATCTGCGAGAACCTCGGGATCCGTTACCACGTTTACGCCTGATGAATTGGCTTCAGGCGGTATGATCCATTGCCTTGCAGGGGCCTGCTTCGGCACGGCCCCTGCAGGGAGTCTCAACATTTCTAACCTGGATTCCAGTATTGGATGCGGACCCTCGAGGGAGGGTCCGTGTTTAATGCGGGACCCGGACGATAGGGGAAAATAATGGCGCGACGGCAATCCTCGAAAGCGAAGGAAAAGTTTGTACTCGGAATCGACTTTGGAACGGAGTCGGGCCGTGTGGTCGTGGTCCGGGCTCGCAACGGCGAGATTGTTGACAGTGTTGTCGTCGCCTATCCGGACGGGGTCATCGATGAAAGGCTTCCCGGCGGTCCAAGGCTCGAGCCGGACTGGGCCTTGCAGAATCCCAAGGACTACCTGCTGGTGGTTGAGAAGGGAGTTCCGAAGGCCCTTAAATCAGCCGGCGTCAAGGCTGAAAATATCGTCGGCGTGGGCACCGACTTTACGGCGTCAAGCCCGATGCCTGTGAAGAAAGACGGCACGCCTCTGTGCAATCTGCCTCGCTTGCGCAAGCAGCCGCACGCCTGGGTCAAACTCTGGAAGCACCACGCGGCGCAGCCGGAGGCCAACCGCATCAATGAAATCGGCCGGGAACGGAAAGAGGATTTCGTCCGCCTCTACGGAGGCAAATACTCCTCGGAATGGCTCTTCTCGAAGCTGCTGCAAATCGCCAATGAGGCGCCCAAGGTTTATAAGGAAATTGACCGTTTCATCGAAGCCTCCGACTGGATTGTGTGGCAGTTGACTGGCCAGGAAAAGCGCACCACGTGCGCCGCCGGCTTTAAGGCCATGTGGGTGAAGGGCCGGGGATTTCCATCGCCGGAATTCTTCCGCGCCTTGCATCCCCTGATGGAGGATGTGATCGGCACCAAATTGCCCGAGGACTACTACCCGCTCGGTTCTTCGGCCGGCGGGCTCACGCCGGAATGGGCCAGGAAAACCGGCCTCAAGGAAGGAACGCCCGTTGCCGTTGGGAATGTTGACGCTCACGTGGCGGTTCCTGCGTGCACGGTGGTTGAGCCCGGGTCGCTGGTAATGATCATGGGAACTTCCACGTGCCATATGCTGATCGGCGGTAAAAAGCAGATGGTGGAGGGCATGTGCGGAGTGGTTGCAGACGGCATCGTGCCCGGCTTCTGGGGTTTTGAGGCTGGACAATCAGCCGTGGGCGACATCTTTGCCTGGTTCTTTGAACACGGCGTGCCGGATTACATTCACCGTGAGGCTCGCAAGGAAAAGGTGCCGTTTGCAAGCGTGCTTGAAAAGCGCGCAGCGGCGCTCGCGCCGGGTGAATCGGGTCTTCTGGCGCTCGACTGGTGGAATGGCAATCGTTCGGTTCTGGTGGATGTGGACCTGAACGGCGTGATGCTGGGAATGACGCTGGCGACCCGCGCCGAAGAAATCTACCGCGCCCTGATTGAAGCAACCGCCTTCGGCACGCGCACGATTATCGACGCTTTCGATTCCAAAGGTGTTGAAGTCAAACAACTGGTGGCTTGCGGAGGCCTGCCGGAAAAGAATCATCTCCTGATGCAGATCTATGCCGACGTGACGGGCCGCGCGATCAAACTGGCTGACCCGCTCCAGACTTGCTCGGCCCTGGGCGCCGCCATGCATGGGGCGGTGGCCGCGGGCAAGGCGCGGGGCGGTTACGACACTATCTACGATGCCGCCCGCCGCATGGCAAAGGTCCAGAAGCTGACCTACAAGCCACGGCGAAAAGCGCACGAAATCTATAACCAGCTCTTCAAGGAATATCAGACGCTACACGACTACTTCGGCCGTGGCTCGAACGATGTTATGAAGCGGCTGAGAGCGTTGCAGCGCCGGCAGCGCGCGGGGTAAATGGCCGGCGTTTCGCGCTTTCGGTGTCAAACAGCCAGGTGGGTTTTCCGGGGCCGGAGCGCGGCGTGCTGATTGGCAAAAGCCTGCGGCCGGCCACCGTGAAGCGTGTCAGTTGGCCGGCCAGAGCGATTCCCAGATTTTGAATTCGTGGTGAAAGCCGATTTGTTCAGCCCTGGCGAGTTTCTCGCCCGAGGCGACGGCCAGGGTTTCCTCAAAGATCTTTTGTCCAACTTCCTCGATGGTCGCCTGATTTTCCAGAATCGCGCCGGCGTTGACGTCAATGTCGGCGTAGTTTTGGGCAAGCTGCGGGTTTGAGCCGATTTTGATCACTGGCCCCAGGGCGCAGCCGATTCCCGTTCCCCTGCCGGTGGTGAAAAGCGCCACTTGCGCGCCGCTCAAGAAGAGCGCGGGCGTCGAGATCTGGTCGTAACCCGGCGTGTAGAGGACATAGAGTCCCTTGCGGCCGTCCAGCCATTCGCCGTACTCAACGAGGTCTTCCACGATGGAGGTGCCGCCTTTGGCCTTAACCCCGCTGGACTTCAGATAGATGTTGTAGAGTCCGCCCTTCTTGTTTCCGGGCGAAGGATTGTCCCGGAAGTCGTCGCCGAACATCGTGACGTACTTTTCATAGCGTTTGAGAGCCTGAGTTAGTTTGCGGCCCACCGTCTTGGTGCGCGCACGATGGACCAGGTCCGCCATTGCCGCTCCCTGCAACTCAGGGATTTCCGGTAGCAGCACGGCCGCACCGGCCTTGACGAACATGTCGGCGGCGACGCCCACGGCGGGGTTCGCCGTCACGCCGGACCAGCGGTCCGACCCGCCGCATTTGGTTCCCACAATCAGTTTTGAAATGGAAACGGGCTGGCGCTGGAGTTGGTTTGCTTCATGGAGAAGTTTTTCGACGACTTCAAGGCCGCACTGGACGGTGCGTTCGCTGCCGCCCAATTGCTGGATGGTCATGTTGACCACGCGTTGGTTGTAGCCGGGCACGCCGGTCTGGAAAACCGGGCCGGAGCATTCAACGCAGGTTTTCCCGCAGCCCAGGTCCAGATAGATTGCGGCGCCCAGGTTCGGATGGCGCAGCGAGTTGGCGAGCAGTTGATTGAGCAGGTTGACCGCCCGGCCATCGGGCATGCCGCAGCCGGACTCATGGACGACGGGAACCACGCCGTCAACGTTGGGAAATTTCTCGCGGGAATAAATCTCCCGCATGGCGCGGCCGGCGATTTCCCGGGCCTCGGTGGAAGAACACATTCCGGAAGTAACGACGGCTACGAAGTTTCTTGTCCCGGCGCTGCCATCCGGGCGAAGGTATCCTTGAAAAGTCCGTGACGCGAGCGCCGGGTCGCGCGGCGAGGCCTGCGGATTGTCCCGATAGCGATAGGCAATGCGCGGCAGGCGGTTTTCCAGGTTCGTCTCGTCGATGGGCGTGCCGGGGGAAACGGTTTTTGAAGCGATGCCGATCGGGTCGCCGAGCGAAACATAAGGTTGGCCTTTTTCAAGGGTGCGGAGGGCGAAGCTTTGCCCCCTGCCGACCCGGCCGGTGATCGTGATCGTTTCATCGCCGAACGCAAGCGCGACGCCTTCTTCGATGAAGTCGACGGTTGCGACCGCGACGTTATCCTTTTCAGGACGGACAACAATCGCCACATCCTGCAGTTTCTTGATATCCATGAGCTTTAATCCAGTCTAGCCAAGCTTAATTTAAAAAGGCAATGTGTATTGGAGAATCCGCGATCAAATGTGCGGCGGATCTTTTGTCGAGGTTTACATTTTGTTTGCAAGGCCCACCAGCCCTGAGGCGACCATCAAGACGATCAGGCCCAGCAACATGTACTTTTTGGCCTGAGCGCTTGAACCCTTCCACTCTCCGGTAAGAAAGCCGCAGACGGTTGATATCAGGATGATTGTTGCCATAAACAGCGGCCAGCCCATCACGGCTCCAGCCTGTCCCATGAAGGCGGCTCCCCGGCCGTAAAGAACGACGCCCCCGGTCCAGAGCACCGCCATCATCAGCCCAACGCCCCAGAAACGGCCGGTTTCCGGAAGCTTGAAATGGGCCCACGTTTTGTTGCGGGTCAGGAGATAGCCCGTATAGAGGCCGTTGGCGATGAACCCTCCGGCGAGCGCGATCATCCAGACGGCGTTCACGGCTCCGAACTGGCTTGCGCCGGTTTCCGTTCCGGCTTTGACCATCGGCTGGCTGAAGGCAAAGGCGAGATTCAGCATGGCGGAGAATATGCCGCTGAAAATGCAGATCGCCAGTCCTACGGCAAACTTCCCCTGCTGGATGGAGTAGGCTTCGCTCCCCGTTGAGGCATCCCGCTTTTTGCCGGCAACTGCGACCAGGCCAACACCCAGGAGCAGCGTCAGCACCGCAAGGATGACGACCAGCCCTTTTTGCGTCAAGGCCATCCCGGGGTTATTAGCCACCAGGGGGACGAAGGTGCCGACGGCAGCGGTCACCCCGAGCAGCACGGCGACGCCCATCGCCATCCCCATGCGGGCCACCCCCAACCCGGAAAGCGTTCCGCCGATTCCCCAGCCGGCTCCATAGAGGAATACAAGCCAAAGTGTTGAACCGGGAGTGCGCGCGAGGGTTTCTCGCAGGTGGGGAACGGTCGCCACGGCCAGGCCGATGGGCAGGACTAACAGAGAAAACGCTGAAAACACGGCCCAGATATTCTCCCACTTCCAGGGCTTGACGTACTTCAAGCCCAGGAAAAACGCGCCTTGCATGACGCCACCCACGATGACCAGAGAGAATCCCAACCATGCGTCCATAGTGTTTTACCTCTTCAGGAATTTCCTTCCCAGCAAGCCCTATCAGGGCCTTTCAGGGGTGACCGGCTTCCAAAGGATGCTTGGGATGGAGGCCTGAATCATGCTTGCGGCTAGTTGAGGACTAAGACGCCCTTGATATAGTCCTCACGTTGGAAATCCTTTTCAAAGGCTTGCCGGATGTCTTCCAGCGCGTGGTAGCGATGCGTGATGAACGGTTCCACCTGCAGGGCCCGTGAGTTGACCAGTTCGCGGGCGCGGCGATAGGTTGTGGGGTGCCCGTCGGGGTCGAACCCGCCCGATCCTCCGACCGGCACAACCAGGAAAGGCTCCATGAAGAAGACGTTGGCAAGCACTCCGATATCCATTCCTTGGTATCCATGAGCGTACATAAGGATTGTGGCCTGCTTGCGGATTAAGCTCGGAATCTGCTCAAAAACCACGGGATTACCGCTGGCCTCAATCAGATAATGAATCCGCGTGCCGTGAGTTAATTCTTCGATGGCTTCCCCGGGATCCTGTCGGGTGACGTTGATGGGTGTGCCGCCGAACTTGGCGGCCAACTCCAAATTCTTTTGCCGCACATCGGTCACCAGGATGGGTCCCTCAAAGTGTTTCACGTTCCGGAGATACTGCAGGAAAAGAAGCCCCGCCGGACCGGCTCCGGTGATGAGGACATTTTGAATGGGTTGCTTTCCGTCAAAAGTGTAGCGGGCAAGGGTGCGTTCGGCGACTTCGCTGGCGTGCAATACGCAGCTTGAAGGTTCAACGAGCGCAGCCAAGTCCTGGGGCATATCCGGCGGCAGCACCAGGCAATTCAAAGCCGGCATGACGATATATTCGGCAAGGGCGCCCTGCAGCCCCGTGATTCCGTGTTCTCCGTAAAATTCACATTGATGGGAGTTTCCTGTGGCGCAATACGGGCACAGGGGCGTGCGGCCCTGGCTCATGCAGTTCATCCCCTGGTCGCACAGAACGCGGTCGCCGGGCTTCAGGTCGTGAACGTCGCTGCCTACCTCGACGACTTCGCCGCTGAACTCGTGGCCGAGAATTTGCGGCTGTTCGGTAAGAGGGATGGGCTTGCCGTGGGTGTCCAAGTTATAGTTCCCGTGGCCTTTGTACAAATGCAAATCGGTGCCGCAAACCCCGACAGCCTTCACGCGAATTTTCACCTCGGTGGGGGAAATCGACGGGTCGGGGACTTCCTGGAGCACTAACTTTTCAACATCCTTAAGTACCATTGCTTTCATCATCAACCTCGCCGATTTTGAATTTGGATGGATGCCCGTTCGGACCACGCTCCAATCGAACGTGCGATCGGCCTGCGTTTGGCAGGACGGGGCTGAGGTCCCCGCCACAGCCTGCATGCCGGTGCTTGCCGGCCTCATGATGAGTTGGAGACCGGCGGCCGTTTGGCTTAAGAGGCAAGATCCGCCGTGTCGAGGCGATTCTCACTTAGGAGACGGCGGAAGATCTCCGCGGTCTCGTTGATTCCGGTTTCAAGAGGAGTGCGCGGCACCTCTCCGATGTCGCGTACCAGCGCGCTGTCGTCAAAATCATAGGCGATCGGAATGGGTTTTCCCTCCGCCCGGATAAGCTCCCGTGACTTGGGCAGGAGGCGGTTCAGGGTTGCGAGAAAATCGTTCATCTGAATGACCGCTCCCCGCAAGGTATAGGTTTTGGCGCCTTCCACCTGGGATTCGGCGCAACGCAGGAAAATCTCCGCCGTGTCGCTGGCGTACTGCATATCAAAGCCACCCGTAAAATGGATTGTGTAAGGTTGGCCTGCCACCGTAGCCTTAATCGCCTTGGTTGGTCCGGAGGTGAGGCCCTGGTCCCGGCCGACGCCATAGACCGTGCCTGGGCGCAGCCCAACGCTTGAGATGCCGTCACTTAAATAGTAAACGCGGGCATTGCCTTCATTGGCCTGTTTGTACACGCCGTAGTGGGTGTTGGGTTGCAAGGGCGCTCCCTCAGGCACCGTGGTGCTGCCGTAGAACTCTTCGGGCCCGAAGACGGCACCCGAACTGGCATAGACAATTCGTCGCAGCAGGTCCCGGCGCTTCCGAACCACCTCAAAGGCGTTCAGGGTTCCCAGGATGTTCACGCGCGCGCCGCGCAGCGGGTCGGCGGCGCAGAAAGGCACCTGCAGGGCTGCCAGATGGATCAAATGAGTAATCCCGTTTTCTGCAACAG
>CAYWMN010000017.1:23107-26299 GCA_964459065.1 uncultured Acidobacteriota bacterium
GTCCAGGTCGTCGAAGCTGGTGATGTCGCCCTTCACAAAATTGATTTGTCCAAGCTGGTCGTCCGACAAGAGTTGCTGCAGCCGGTGGACTCGGGCGTCAAGGTCGTAAATCCACGGGGTTTGCCCGCGCTCGATCAGTTTTTTAGTAATCCATGCGCCGATAAAACCTTTTGCGCCGGTCAGAAGATAACGGTTGGTGGTTTTAGGTTCTTGAGTCATGCACAGGATTATAGTGTTTTGGAGAAAAGTTGCAAATAAAAGAACGTTGAAGATGAAATCCCAAGGTTGAGTCGAGATGGGTTGACGGGAAGCTGCGAGGCGGAAATCTGATGGATTCAGGCTGGCCTCCTTCCCGCTATCGTCGCCAGGAAACCTCAACAAAAAGGCGGGCGGCCGACAGGCGAAAGGTCATCCACCCTTCGCCCGTCGTCCGGTTTGGCAGTTGGCAAATAGTCGCTTGCAGTCTGCCTCTACCCGGTGACCGTGATGCTCTTTGCGAAGTTGCCATCGGCCCGGGCGATAAACGTTACGGACGCCTGCGCGGGGGTCTGATCTGCCAACTGGCTGAAGTTGGACTTGCTGCCGTCAATAGTAATCTTTGTGGACTTGGTGATTTTAAAATCATAAGGAATTTTCCTGGAGGTCAGAAACACTTTTTTGCGGTGTTGATTCACAATGGAGATGGTGCCGCTCAGTGTTTCCGGCTTGAAGGAATCCCATTGCTTTTGAGTTGTATGTGATTCGGCTGCCGTATTCTTTGTTGGTTGAGTGCTGGCGGCGGCTACTCCCATTAGTAGGAACATAGAAATGCTGACCAGCAGAGAAACCTTTTTCATGGCGAAGGGCCTCCTTCCTTCTCAATTTCACTCAAAATCGCATCCATTCAATTTAGATGCGCTCCAACAGGGATTTCGTGGCCACAGGATGCAAATTCGAACTTGTGATAAACTCGATACGAGAATTATCAATTGACGTTTGAAAAGGATCCGCGAGTTCACTGGCTCCCGCCGCGGGTGGTTGTTTCAGTCTTCCATGCGAACGAAAAGAATCCTGTTGACCAATGATGATGGTATAGGGGCGACGGGCCTGAAGGTGCTCGAGGAACGGATGGCGCCTCTGGGCGAAGTGATCGTGGTGGCTCCCGACGCCGAGCGCAGCGGCTCCAGCCAGGCTCTGACCGTACATCATCCCTTGCGAGTTCAAGCGATTGACGATCGCCACTATGCCGTGGGCGGCACTCCGGCGGACGCGGTGATTCTGGCGCTTTATCAGCTGTTACAGGAAAAACCGGATTTGGTGGTTTCGGGCATCAACCCGGGAGGGAATCTGGGTGAAAACTTGATTTATTCCGGGACGGTTGGCGCTGCGCAGGAAGCGGCGCTACATGGGGTGCCGTCGATGGCGGTTTCCCTGGTGGGCCGCCAGCCTCAGGATTTTGACGGAGCGGCATTGTTTGCCGCAGAACTGGCCCAAAAAGTTTTTGAAGAAGGATTGCCGGACGGAGTGACGCTCAACGTCAACGTGCCGCCGGGTGAAATTCGAGGTGTGCGGCTGACCCGCCAGAGCCAGAAGATTTCCCAGAATCTGGTTTGCGAAAAAAATGATCCCCGCGGCCAGCCCTATTATTGGCTGGACGAAACGCTGGGGCGCCAAAAAGTGGAAGCTGACTCTGACTACGCAGCCATCTTTAACCACGAGATTTCCGTTACGCCGCTCCAGGTCGACCGAACTCACTATGCCAGTCTCAACCACCTTTCAGCCTGGCTGCCCGCCTTGCAGCAGACGGCCAAGCCCTAAAGGTGTTTTCCCGCCTTGTCTTTATCAGCGCTATACTGGTCTCAGGAGAAGGAGGCCTTCCGAATGCCTTACTGTCCTGATTGCCTGACGGAATACGTGGCAGGTACGCAAAAGTGTGAAGATTGTGGCACCATCCTCGCTCCCGGCTCGCCTCCGGCTGTTGAGGAAGATGGCGACTCCGAGCGAGACCCCGCCGGAGCCGTCGGCGGATGGTTTCGGTCACTGGTGGGTGCGGGGCCGGAGCGGGATTTGCCGGAGGCCAAAATGGTGCGAGTCCGCACATTTTCGGGGCCTACGGCGGTGCTCGATGCTGACCTGGCTCGCAACTTGTTGCGGGCGAAGAAAATTCCTTCCATTTTGCCCGGTGAGAGTTCAGTGGAGATCTTGCCATTCCTGGAGGTGCCTCTTTTGGTTCGAGAAGAGGATGCCGCCCGCGCCAAAGCCATTCTTGCTGAATACTTCGACAAATCAAGGCCTGAACTCGTCGAGTAAATCATCTTTGTGCGGCATGATCCTCTTTTGCCGGCGCAGGCTCGTTCTGCAGCTCTTTTCCCCGTCGGCGGATAGCTCTGTTTGCGCTCTTGGCTCTGCCAGGCCGCTTCTCAGCCGGAAGTGCTTTCGGGCCTTCCGCTAGCTGGCTAGAGCCCGGCGTTGGTGCCCCAACTTTTCATTAACTTTTCCCAAATGCAGGCAGGCCTGGCGCGTAGTCGTGGTCGGTACGAATCGCTTCCTTGTCGCAGCACCGTCATCGCTAGGTGTGCTAAACGCGCATTACTAAATTGTCTTTCTCGACCGGAGGAGTGTCAACCTCACGGATGGCCGGCATTTCGTTTGGTGCCGTGGTGGACGATAATAGGATGAGCAGGGAGCGACGCGTGATTGATATTCTCCGCGAAAAATCGGATGGCTTGCCCGCACGGCCCGGGGTCTACCTTTTTAAGGATGAGGCCGGCCGGCCGATCTACGTCGGTAAAGCCAAGTCCTTGCGGCACCGGGTGCGTTCCTACTTTCAGGAATCAAGGCCCAGTGATGAGAAGCGCGACCGGCTGCTCGATGCCGCAGCCGATCTCGAAACCATTCTGGTTGATAATGAAAAGGAAGCGCTGGCCCTTGAAAATAACCTGATCAAGCAATTCCAGCCCCGCTACAACGTGCTGCTGCGCGATGACAAAACCTATCCTTACATCAAGCTGACCCTGAAGGAGCGATTTCCACGCGTTTATGTGACGCGCCGTCTGAAAAAGGATGGCTCGCGATACTACGGGCCCTATTTCCCCGCGAGTCTCGCCTACCGGATCATTGACCTGATCCACCGGCGATTTTTTGTGCCCTCGTGCAGGGTGGATTTGACGCGCTACCATCCGCGCCCCTGCCTTCAGTACCACATCAAACGCT
>CAYWMN010000018.1:0-7507 GCA_964459065.1 uncultured Acidobacteriota bacterium
GCCCCCTTCATCGATGCCCCCCCGCGATCAGATAATTTTCAGGGCCATGGCCGTCATATCGTCATACTGGGGAGCGTCTCCGGCAAACTCGTTGGCCGCCTCAAAAACAAACCGCAGCAATTCCCGAGCGGAGTGTTCCTTGCGTTGCTCGCACACTTGCCGGAGCCGTTCCGTGCCAAATTCCCTTCGAGACACGTCGGCAGCATCGACGACTCCGTCCGTGTAAAACACCACCGACTCACCCGGCTCCAATCGGACGGAATGCTGCTCATAGCTCGTGTCGTGAAGCATTCCCGGAGGGATCCCTCCGCTTCCAATCGAGTGGCAGCCGGCGGGCGTGAGATGCAGCGGGAACGGAAGCCCCGCATTCCCAAAAGTCAGAATGCGCGTTGTGAGGTCCAGCACGCCATACTGGGAAGCGCAGAAACGGCCCGGCAAAGCGTAGAGAAGCAACCGCTCATTCAGACGCCCCAGCAGCGATCCCGGCATTTCTCCGCGCTTGTTGAAACCGCGCAACATCCCGGCAGCCAGCGCCGCATAAAGCGCCGCAGAGACTCCCTTGCCCACCACGTCGCCCAGGTAGAAGTCCAGGCGGCGGTCCGGCAGGATAAAGTAGTCGGCAAAGTCTCCTCCGACCCGGTACGCCGAACGAAAACGGCAGGCGATTTCAAACCCCTGGGCGCTGAGCGGCTCCAGCGGGATCATCGCCTGTTGCAAGCTGCGAGCTTCCTCAAGGTCAGCATCCGGTGGTTTGTCTGAATGAGGGGGCATGGAATCCTCATCGGAAGTTTAGAAGGAAATGTTGATGTTTCCATGCCAGGCTGCCGCCTGAAACAGACCTCTGAGAACCTGTACCCGCCTTGGGGTTGACCGCGGGGGGCGGCGATAAAATGCAGAGGGTTTTGTCCACAAAAATGATGCTGCCGGGGCATGAAGCTCTTCTACAACCGGGAATCGCACCCACCGCAAAAACCGCGATGGCTGCGCCACCTCACCCGGCCGCAATGCGCGCCCACCCTCTCCCCAAGGAGAGGGTGGGAATTATTATTGTCCTCGCGTTCCCACGGCTTACGCCGTGGGCTAAAATCTATCGGCCCTCCGGGCCTGGGAAAATGAAGAACCCGCGACACAGAAACCAGTGTCGCGGCTGCCCTTCCCGATGACGGCGTAAAGCCGCCGCTGCGCTAGGGCGCGACGCGTTTCAGGTAAAAGTCAAAAAACCTGGCGGGAGTGGTGTGGAGGGCGACGGTGGCGTTGGGAGCCTTGCCCTCGACGGCGCGCGTGAATCCGTTGGAATCCACTTCCACGGCCATCGGCTGGGTTTCGCACAGGCTCGGGTCGAGCACCATGGCCACGGCCATGGGATCGAACAGCGTGGGCGTTCGCTGGTTCCAGAGCTCGTAAAGAATTCCAAGACTACTGGTGAGCGGCGTGAGCTGGGTGAAGATGCGATGGCGGCCGGGGCGGCGGAGCTTGAGCATCGCCGTCACGTCGAGCGGGACCATCAGGATGGGCACGCCGGAGCTGAAAACCTTTTGCGCCGCCGCGGGGTCGGACGCGATGTTGTATTCGGCCACGGGGTTGGGATCGTCGCCGTAACCGTGCGCGATGGCGCCGCCCATCAGGACAATCCGCTGGATCTTCGATCGGATGTGAGGGTTTTTGGTGATGAGCGCGGCGATATTGGTGAGCGGGCCAATGGCGATGATGGTGGTCTTCTGGGTGCGCCGCTTGAGAACCTGATCCAGGAAGGTAACGGCGTCGACGGAGCGGATTTGCGGGCTTCGGAACCCGTCCGCCCAGCGCGTCTGCTCCATGGGCAGCGGCCTTCCGGGCTGGCCGGCCGCAACCGGGACCGAGCGGCGGCCAGCTTCCCACAACAGCTTGGCTGCCAGCCGGGCGCGCGCATGTGTATCGCCGGAAACCGTGGTTACGCCCAGCAGTTCAAGCTCCGGGCTTTTCACCACCAGGGCCAGGGCAAAGGCGTCGTCGATGTCGGTTCCGATATCGGTGTCGAGCAGGATGGGAATTTTTTTGGCCGGCGCGGCGGCCGCCAGAAAAGCGGGCAACGCCAAAAGGAGCGCCAGCAGCAAAGCGAGCTTTTTCATAACTCCCTGCACTTTCTTCCGGGCGCAGGCGCTGCTGCCGCCCGAACGGCCCGGCTGCGACGCTTATCCCTCTTCGTCCTTGCCGTGGCCGCGCTCCTGGGCTTCAGCGACCACCTTGTCCATGATCTGCTGCGGGACGACGTCGTAGTGCGAGAACTCCATGGAATAGGTTCCGCGCCCCTGGGTCATGGAAGTGAGATCGGAAGCGTAAGTGAGCATCTCGGCCAGCGGGACCTGCGCCTTGATCACCGTGGAATGCCCCCTGGGTTCCATGCCCTGGATGCGCCCGCGCCGGCTGGTCAGGTTGCCCATGATGTCGCCGGAATAATTCTCCGGCACGGTGACCTCGGCCATCATGATCGGCTCCAGCAGGCACGGCTTGGCCTGTTCCATGCACTTTCTGAAGCCCATCGACCCGGCAATCTTGAAAGCCATTTCAGAAGAATCCACGTCGTGGTAGGAGCCGTCATACAAAGTCACCCGGAAGTCCACCACGGGATAGCCCGCCAGGTAACCCCGCGCGGCGGATTCCAGAATGCCCTTTTCAACCGCCGGAATGTAATTCTTGGGAATGGCGCCGCCGAAAATGTCGTTGACGAAGTCAAAGCCTTCGCCCCGGCCGAGCGGCTCCATCTTGATTTTGCAATCGCCGTATTGCCCGTGGCCGCCCGTCTGCTTTTTGTATTTGCCCTGTGCGTCGGCCCGGCCGCGAATCGTTTCCCGGTAAGGAATCTTGGGGGCTTTCAGCGTCACTTCCACGTTGTAGCGCTGCTTGAGTTTGGCCACCGCAATTTCCACGTGCTGCTGTCCGGAACCCGAAAGCAGGAATTCCTTCGTCTGCTCGTCCCGCGCAAAGCGCAGCCGCTGATCTTCTTCCAGCATGCGGTGGATGGCCGTGGAGAGCTTGTCTTCATCGTTGCGCGATTTCGGCTCAATCGCAAAAGAGATGGCCGGCTCGGCCACCTTCACGGCAGGATAAAGGATGGGCGAGGCCTTGTCGCCCAGCGTGTCGCCGGTCAGCGTCTCCTTCAGCTTGGCCACCACGCCGATATCGCCCGCGCGAAGCTCCGGTACCGGAGTCTGGGACTTGCCCTGCGCAATCGCGATGTGCGCGAGCCGCTCGGAGACGTTGCGGTTGAAGTTCGTGAGCGTCGCGTCGCTTTTGATCACTCCCGACATCACCTTGAAGTAGCTGAGGCGCCCGGCGAAAGGATCGGCAACCGTCTTGAAAACGAACGCCGAGGCGGGTTCGTCATTGGCCACGCGCCGCTCGATTTTGGCCTCGCCTCCCGGTTCAGTGCCTTCCACAGTCTTTCGGGCCACCGGCGAGGGCAGGTAGTCAGCGATAAACTGGAGCAGGCTTTCGGTTCCGATGCCGGGAAGGCCGGCCGCCACCAGCACGGGCGTCAGGCGGTTTTCCGCAATCGCCTGCCGGAGCCCCGGCACCAGATCCTCCAGCGGGATGGTGCCTTTTTCAAAGAACTCTTCCAGAAGCTCGTCGTTACCTTCGGCCACCATCTCGACCAGCGCTTCATGAGCTTGGGTCGCGGCTTCCTGCAGTTCGGCGGGAATCTCGACGTCTTTGGCTTTGCCGGAACCATCCGGCTCGTAGAGCGCGGCGCGCATGCGGACAAGATCGACAACGCCGCGGAAATCCTTTTCCGCACCGATGGGCAACTGGACGGGAACCACCGACCGCCCGAAAGCTTTGCTGAGCGCACCGAGGGATCGCTCGAAGCTGGCGCGGTCGCGGTCCATTTGGTTCAGCAACAGCGCGCGCGGCAGATTGGCTTTCTGGCAAAATCCCCAGGTCTTCTCCGTCTGCACCTCAATGCCGCTGACGCCGTGAACCACCACCAGGGCCGCGTCGGCAGCCGCCATCGCCGCCTCCGCTTCATGGAGAAAGATATTGAAGCCGGGCGTGTCAATGATATTGATCTTGACGTTGTTCCACTCAGCGTACGCCAGGGCCGCGCTGATGGAAAACCCATGTTCAATTTCCTGTTCGTCGTAGTCGGTAACGGACGAGCCGTCATCGACTTTGCCCAGGCGATTGACCATCCCTGCCGTATAGAGCAGAGCCGAGGCAAGCTGCGTCTTTCCCGTATCAGCGTGGCCCAATAGAACCACATTCCGGGTATCTTCACCGTCGTAAGTTTTCACAAGGAACTCCTTGGGGTCTCAGCAAATTCCCATTCGGGTTTTCCAGAGGTCGGAGCAAGGCTGCATCCTAGCACAGCTTTTCGGAAGGGTTCAATGCAAAGGCAAAAGGATTCAGGAACGCTCTTACCTGGTCGCAAATAACAAATAACGAAACTTGAATTCCAACCCTCTAGTCAAGATCCAGATCCCGCAAGGGACGCGTGACCGGTTCGTCTTTGGATTTCCGGAGCGCCTCCTCGAATTTTCGGTGCAGAAGGTCGGATTTGGTTTTCTCAGCTTCCGTACTTTTTTGGAATAGCTCTTCGCGGCGGGCCTTCTCTTTTTCAAGCAGCCGGCTCGCCTGGTCGAGACTTCGGCTCTCCGCCGGTTTGTGCGGAGGCTCGTGGCCGATCACGCAGCCCATCGCCAGATCAATCTTCAACCGCGCCCCGCAACAGGGGCAGTCCACTTCGATTTCTCCGCGCTCAGGCTGCCTCGCTTCCACAGGCAAATGCTACGCCGCCCGCCCCCGGCTGTCAAATTCCGAAATCGGCGGCCGCGCGGGCTGGAAGTCGGCCAGCCGGCCGGGAAAAACAACCCCGGTTCAAAAGCCCTCCGTCGCAGGGTCCGGCAGAGGCTCGGGCGAGCCCAGCCAGTCAATATGGATGCCGCCGGAAACCGTGCTCGCCTCGACAAGAAAGCCGCCGTTGCCGGCCCGGCCGGCGATCCCCCGGTGATTGCCGGAGGCGAGCAAAACAAGCGGCCGGTGGGTGGAAACGCTCCCGGAAACCGAATGCGCGCGAAGATCAAATCCCCAATGCAGGGGAATTCGAACGATGATGTCGCCGGAAACGGTTTCCAGCCGCCAGGGGTTGCGGCCCCCGCCCTCGATTGAGATTGAGCCGCTTGCAGTTTTTGCCCGGAGCCCGCCGCGAATGTTTCTGAGCGCAAGGTTGCCCGAGGCGCTCGCCACCCGGACTTCAGCCTCCGCCGCCTGATCGAGGATCACGTCCCCGCTGCCGGTCACTGCTTCAAAGCCGCCGCCGATCTCGAGCGCCTGAACTCCTCCGCTGCCGGTTGAAACTCGAACGGCTCCCTGCACCGATTGCAGGCAAATGTCGCCGCTGCCGGTGGCCGCCTGCACGCTGCCGCCGATATGGGAAGCGGTGATGCAGCCGGCGCCCGTTGAAACTTCAAGGGGTCCCAGGATGCCGCTGATGGTTTGATCGCCGGCTCCACTTTTCGCTTTCAAGCGCGTGGCTCGGGGGACCACCAGTTCATAACTGACGGCGATGTTGTGCTGAAGGCTGGGATCGGTGATCGCGCCAAGGACAAGGGTATTGCCGTTCCGAACAATGGGAGGGTGCGCCTCCAGGCGGCGGATTTTTTCCTCGGCTTCCGCAATGGAACACAATCCGCCCGGCACCCTGATCGCGGCACTCACCCGAACGCTTGAGGGTTCGCCAGCGCGCACGGTAAGGCTCCCGGCGCCGGTGCGGACGACAATTTCAATCGGCGCGCCGCCGGCAGTGGGCAGGACTCGCTCAAAACGGCCTTCGGCTGGAAACAGCCCGGTCGAGAATGCTAAAGGAGATGCCGGTAAAGCCATACGCCCCTTCGATTCATTCCCCCGCCCTCGACTCGTGATCGATATCTCAATGATGCGCCCACCGGCCCTGGCCCGGCAAGCTTCCTTTAGGGATTTGCGTCGGGGGTAACATTGCGGGCGGGGCGGCGCGGGGTCAGTCGACGATGGAAAATTCCAGCTTGTTGGCAGCCGGGTCGATGCGGTCCAGGCGGACGCGAGTGCGGTCGCCCAGGTAATAAGCGTGGCTGGTGCGCCGGCCCACCACCGCGCGCAGGCTTTCGCGGTAAACGTACCGGTCGTCTTCCAGGCTATCGAGAGGCACAAAACCTTCCACGAATAAATCCATGAGTTCGACAAAGATTCCGTGCTTGGTAAGAGAAATAATCAGAGCGTCAAACTCGTTCCCCAGGTGCCGGGCCATGAAGGCGATTTTCTTCAGTTCCAATAATTCGCGCTCGGCGTCCTGGGCGCGCCGCTCGGCTTCGGAGGTCTCAAGGCCCAGAGCGCGCAGCTCTTCCAGGCTGACGGGACCGGGAACGGCCTTTTGAGAATGAGCCGGACGGCCGGCGGCTTTTCGAGTTCCCGCAGGCTTGGCGCCCCGAGCGCGGCCCGCCAGCGCAGCCTTCAGGATGCGATGCACGATCAGGTCGGGATAGCGGCGGATGGGCGAGGTGAAATGCGTGTAATTCCGGGCCGCCAGCGCGAAGTGTCCCAGGTTTTCTTCCGCGTAGCGGGCCTGCTTGAGCGAGCGAAGCATCAGGTAAGAGAGGATGCGCTCCTCGGGCTTGCCCTCCAGGCGCTGGGTCAGGCGCTGATAATGCCGGGGCGTGATTTCGAGGTCCACCTTTTCCAGGCGCTCGTGCGATTCGCCGTGGCGCCGGCGCTCGTCCCGCATGTGGACGGGCAAGCGCGTGGCCGAAGGCAGCTTGATGCCCAGCGAGTAGCCGAAGGTTGCGGCGATCTGCTCGAACTCCAGAACCTTTTGCGCGGCGGGCTTTTCATGCACGCGATGGAGCGAATCGAAACCTTTGTGTTCCAGGTAGCCGGCCACGGCTTCATTGGCGGCCAGCATGAATTCCTCAATGATGCGGTGCGCCGTGTTGCGCTCGGAGCGCGTGATGCTGGTCATCCTTCCGAACTCATCGAACTCGATTTCCGGCTCCGGCAGGTCAAAGTCAATCGAACCCCGGCGCTTGCGATGTTGGGTCAGAAGGGCGGCCAGCTCCTCCATCAATTTGAAATGGGGAACCAGCGCCTGATATTTGCTGCAGGCGGCGGGTTCGCCCGCCAGAATGTCGCGGACCGCCGTGTAGGTCATGCGCTCGGCGCTGTGGATGATGCCGGGAACCAGCTTGGTGCGGACGGTGCGGCCCGTGGAATCGATTTCCATCAGGGCCGACATCACCAGGCGGTCGGCATACGGGTTGAGGCTGCAAATGCCGTTTGAAAGCTCCAGCGGCAGCATGGGAACCGCGCGGTCAGGGAAATAGACGGAATTGCCGCGCAGCCGCGCCTCGCGGTCGAGCGCCGTGCCGGAGCGTACGTAGTGGCTGACGTCGGCGATGTGAACCTGCAGCAGGTAGCGGCCGTTCGCCCGGCGTTCGACGTAAACCGCATCGTCAAAATCCTTGGCGCTTTCGCCGTCGATCGTGACGACGGGCAGGGAACG
>CAYWMN010000018.1:7607-25616 GCA_964459065.1 uncultured Acidobacteriota bacterium
TCGCGGCGGCCCAGAATTTCAATCACCCGGCCGCGCGGCTGGACGCCGGGCCGGGGGAATTCGGTAAGCTCCACGTCCACAACCATCCCATCCATCTCGCGAATGGCGGCCTTGCGCCGCGCGCGCGTGCCCGAAGCCTTGCCCCCGGATTCTCCGCCGAATTGCCGGTGCCGGGCCGGGCCCGCGGGCGGACGTTCGTGCCCTGCCGGAATGAGAATCTCGTGCTGGATTCGCCGGTCAAACGGAACCACATAACAGGAAGGGCTGGCGGCGCGAAACTCGCCCACTACGGTCTTCTGCGCGTGCTCGATGACGCGCAACACGCGGCCTTCCACGCGGTTGCCGGACGGCTGGCGGCGGGAAAAGCTCGAGCGCCAGTCGGGCCGCGAGCGCACCACCTGCACCTCCACGCGGTCACCGTGCAGGGCCGGGCCCGAGGCTTTGGGAGGAATAAAAATGTCCTGGTCGGTTTCCGGCAAAGGCTTATCCGGAACCACAAAGCCGTAACCGTCGCGATGCCCCACCAGGCGGCCCGTGACCAGGTTGCCGGCGGGCGCGGCCGCAACAGGTTGCAGCTTCCGCTCCGGGGGTTTCCGGCGGCCCGGCTTGCCGGCACTGGCGGGGGCGGGGCGCGGTTTGCCGCCAGGCGCTCCCCGCGCGCGGCGCGGAACCGGCAGCGCAAAATGGCTCTTTTTTGACTCCCGGATTTTGCGCGACTTCGCAAGCTTATGGAGCAGCTGTTTCAGCTCGCGCGCCCGGCTCGAGCGCAGGCGCAGCGCCCGGACAAGCTCCGGGACGCGGAACTCCTTTGCAGGGTTCTGGCGGAAAACCTCGAGAACGTCCTGGGCGGTTAAAGGTTTCGGCATCCGATTCCTGAGCGCGGGCGGCGCCGGACTTCACCCCGGAACAACGGCGCTACTCGCAGTGCAGCCATGACTTCCACCCCAGCTTAACACCGCCCGATGCGTTTGGCGCCGGGATTATGGCTCTGCGGCAAAGTGGACGTTCAGGCGGCACCATGCCGCCATCGGTCCCGATTGACGCCGCGTCACGCTTCGGCTGAATCCTTCCGGGCGGCGGGGGCGAAGAAGCGGAAGTAGAGATAGATGTTGGCGGCCATGGCGGCGAAGTAGATGCAGAAGGGCAGCGCGATTTCAGAAATTTCAAACAGGTAGCCGGTGAGCATGATGCCGCCCGAGGAGGCTCCCAGGCGCGCCACCTGGTTGATGCCCATGGCGCGGCCGAGTTCGTCCTGCTTGATCATTTCCGTAAAAGCGGTGCGCTGCACGGGAACCGCCATCACGCGCAGCGCGGGGGTCACCAGATAGATGGCCAGCGCAATCACCAGGAACCCGGAGAAGGGAAGCAGCAGCAGGAGCGCCATGCCCAGGCCGCGCGTGATCGCGATGCTTTTGACAAAACCCCAGCGCCGCTCCAGGCGCGGCGCGGCCAATAGCGCAAACGCCGCCAGCATCCCGCTCGCAAACGCGTAGACGCCCATCTGCGATTTCGGAACGTGAAAGACAATCACGAAAAAGGGGATCAGGAAGGGAACAACCAGGCCCTGCGTAAACCCGTTGAGGATGCCGGTGAGGGTGAACTTGCCGATCACCAGCTTGCTGTGCAGCCGGCGGATGTTGCCGCGCACCTTTTCGGTCTTCAGAAAAAAGATCGGCGCCAGGCCTACGCCGGAGATGATGGTGGCGGCCACAAACAGTTCATGAACTTCAAAGAACTTGGCTCCCAGCGCTCCAAAGGCCGCGAACATGCCGCTCAGGAACGTCAGGATGGAATAATAGGATGTGCGGTTTTCCGGCGTGGTCAGGTCCGCGATGACGGCGTTCTGGATGGGCTGCGCCGCCCCGCCCACGCCGCCGCCCATCAGCGACCCGGTGGCCGAGTAGCCGCCCAGAATGCAGGCGGCAAACAAAGGCGCCAGGTGGCTTGAAAGGCAGACGATGCCGGCGCTGACCGGCAACATCAGGCCCGCGAGAAAAAGCGTTCTGCCCCGCCCCCAGACATCGGTCAAAAATCCCGCCAGCAGGCTGAAGCCCGCCGTGGCGATGGCGGCGGAAGTGTAAAGCAGACCCAGCTTGAGAGCGCCGTAATGGCGCGTGGTAAGCACCAGGTACGGAAAGGCAATGGTGATCATGCCCGCCGCGATGCTGCGCGAGGTGCGAAAAAGCACCAGAAGGACGATCTGTCCGAAGTCGTCTTTCATGATTGATGGTAACAGGAACCCGGGCGGCGCCTTGCTCCCGGCAGACCCCGCAAGCCCGCGGCCGCATCGGGTGGACGAGCCGGCGCAAAAACAATTAGATGCTTTCGGCCCGGCGCGCTGTGCAGGAAATTTGCCGGGAGCCTTGAACGGGTTCAGGGCCTCCGGCAGCGCTTACACACTCTGCAAAGGACGATAGTAACGGCGGCGGAAGGAAGGCTCGCGCAGCAGCACCGCCTGGAGAAAATAGTAGACGTCGGCAAGATAACCTTCATACCCGCAAGGCTTGCCCGTCCAGGTGGTCCAGTCGATGCCCTCGCCGGCCTTGTTGCGGACGCCGTTCTGGAATCCGCCCGCCAGAGCCCGGCCCAGCATGGCGCGCAAAGCGTGGTCGGCGCGCTGCGGCGTGCCCACCACATAATGCGCGGCCAGGAAGTGCAGAATCTGGCCGGCCGTGATGCCGCCGTTCATGTATTGCTGGAAAGTGTCGGTGCCGTCGGCCCGCTTGGGACAACCGATCGCGTGCGGGGTCAGATAATCGGCGCGGCGCACCGGCACGAGCGTCGACGGAAATCCCAATTCCAGATGGGTAAATCCCACCTGGCCGATTTTTCGCCACAGGCGGTCAAGAATTTTGCGCCCCAGGGCCGGTTCCACCAGGCCGTATTCAATCGCCATGCCGTTCACCACGGGCGTGGCGTAATCGTGCAGGCGGCCGTCCCGGCTGCGCCACCAGCCCAGCCAGCCGGTTTTGCGATTGAAGAGGGTTTTCACATAGGCGGCTTTGAGCTTGCGGGCCAGCTCCAGATAGCGGGCCTGCTGCTTGTGGCGGGCAAGTTTTGATTCGAGATCGGCCAGGCACAGCCAGGCCCGGTAGATCAGCGCGTTGGAGTAACCGTCTTTGCCGCCGCAGTTGAGAGCGTCCCACCAGCAGCAGCTGCGTTCGTGGCCGTGGAGCGTGCCGGCGTCGCCGCTCTGCAGGGCCTCTACCAGGCCGTCGCCGTCCACGTCGCGCCGGACGTAATAGTCGGCGATCGACTCCAACTGCGAAATCTTGTGAAAAACCCAGTGCAGATCGTTGGTGGACTCGACGTAGTCCCAGGCGGCGATCAGCGGCCCGGTGTTGGCGTCGAGAAAAACCCTCCAGTCCCAGTAACCGGCCACCACGCCTTGCGGCGAGGTGCGGTCGGCAAGCCACCATTCGGCCGTCTGGCGCACCAGGGATGAGACGGGGATTCCGGCGACCGTGGGAAACCAGTAGGCCATGTCGGAGTAAAACACCAGCGACATGCTGGCCGGATCACTGATGACGTTGTTGCCCAGAACACCGGCGGGCGAGCTGTCAGGAGTCGATTGATCGCCCCATTCGGCTGTGGGTTGCCAGGCGTTGAACCAGGCGCGGCGCGCGAGCGGCCAAAGCGACGCGTCTTTGAGCCCTGGGGGAGGATCAAGGTGAACCGGCTGGAACGTAAGGCGGTAAGCAGTGGCCGCAAGCGGAAGAGGAAGGTCCAGGACCAGGTCCATGGTTCCCTGCTTGCGGTTGCCATCCAGATATCCCCTGACCACCTCGCCGCCCGAGGCTGCAACGCGCATCTGGCCGAAGTCCGGCGCACTCAGAATCCCGGGCAGGCTGAAGCTTCCATCGCCCCACCACTGGCCGGACAAAAAGGTGGTGGGCGTCAGGCGCGGATTGAAAGGGAATCGCAGCCGGATGCCGGTGATGGCGTAAAGGCCGCTGCCCGAAGAGGCAAAATCGAAGCTGAAGCCGTCGCCGGTTTGCACCACCCGCCACAAAAGTTTTAAGCCGGGCCGAACTGCGATTTCGTATCCGGTCCCCGGGCCGGAGGCGCGGCGAACCGGCAGCCGCTCGGCGGGATGCCACCCGCCATCGGTGCGAATCTCTAAAGAAACGGCGGTCGCTTCGCGCAGCAGATTGGTGCCCGCGCGCGGGCCGCCTTCGGTATCCCAACTGAGAAAGGTAATAAGCGGCTTGGCAGGGTCTGCTTGAAGGCGAACCACCGGAGCGCCAGAGGGCGCGGCCGGAACCCCGGCTGAATCCTCGGGCGAAGCCGCAAGCCCCGTTCCGGCAATTTCCACAGAGGGGTAGTGCATTTTTCTCCTTTAAGCGCCCGGCGCAAAGTTCGGGGGGTGAGGAAAAGCGCTTCACCACCGCGCAAGCCGCGCGAACAGCGCATCATATCACACGGAGCCTGGCGGGCTTTCGCCAGCCGCCCTCAGTAGGGCCACTTCCAGTTGCACACCTCCGGCATGTCTTCGCCGTAGCGCGCGATGTAGTGCTTGTGCTCGATTAGCTTGTTGCGCAGGTGCTGCTTGAAGTGCGCGCCGATGCGCTGGAGGCGAGGCACCCGGTCCACCACGTCACCGGCCAGATGGAAACGGTCAAGATCGTTGAGCACCGCCATATCGAAGTGCGTGGTGGTGGTCCCTTCTTCCTTGTAGCCGCGGACGTGAAGGTTCTTGTGATTCGTGCGCCGGTAGGTGAGGCGGTGAATCAGCCAGGGATAACCGTGATAGGCAAAGATGATGGGTTTGTCGGTGGTGAACAGAATGTCAAAGTCGCGGTCCGCGAGGCCGTGCGGATGCTCGGTGGAAGGCTGCAGCGTCATCAAATCCACCACGTTGATCACGCGAATCTTGAGATCCTTGAAGTGCTGCCGGAGCAGGTCCACGGCGGCCAGAGTTTCCAGCGTGGGAACGTCGCCCGAGCAGGCCATCACTACGTCCGGTTCACCCGCCTGATCATTGCTGGCCCAGCTCCAGATGCCGATGCCGGCCGTGCAATGCTGGACGGCCGATTCCATATCGAGCCATTGCAGCGAAGGCTGCTTGCCGGCCACGACGACGTTGACGTAATGGCGGCTGCGCAGGCAATGGTCCGCGACGGAAAGCAGGGTGTTGGCGTCGGGAGGCAGATAGACGCGGACGATATCCGCCTTCTTGTTGACCACGTGGTCGATGAAGCCCGGGTCCTGATGGCTGAAACCGTTGTGATCCTGCCGCCAGACGTGCGAGGTGAGCAGGTAATTGAGTGAAGCGATGCGGCGCCGCCAGGGGATGTTGCGCGTGACCTTCAGCCATTTGGCGTGCTGGTTGAACATGGAATCGATGATGTGAATGAACGCCTCGTAGCAGGAGAAGAAACCGTGGCGGCCGGTGAGCAGGTAACCTTCCAGCCATCCCTGGCACATGTGCTCGCTGAGCATCTCCATCACGCGGCCCTGGGGCGAGAGGTGATCGTCGGTGGGCAGCACGTCCTGCATGAAGGTCTTGTCCGTCTCCTCGAACAGGGCGCTCAACCGATTGGAATTGGTTTCGTCCGGGCCCATCACCCGAAAGTTTCGGGTTGTCTCGTTCAACTTCATCACGTCGCGCAGAAAGCGGCCCATGATGCGCGTGGCTTCGGCGACCACGTTACCGGGCTTCGCCACGGTCACGGCGTAATCGTGAAAGTCCGGCATCACCAGGTCCTTGAGCAGAATGCCGCCATTGGCGTGAGGATTGGCGCCCATGCGCCGGTCGCCTTCCGGAGCCAGCTCGGCCAGCTCCGAGATCAGCCGGCCGTCTTTGCCAAAAAGTTCCTGAGGCTTGTAGCTCTTCATCCACTCTTCCAGCAACTTCAAGTGCCGGGGGTTGGTGGCGGTTTCGGCCAGCGGCACCTGGTGCGCGCGGTAGGTTCCTTCCACCTGCTTCCCATCCACCTTTTTGGGGCCGGTCCAGCCTTTGGGCGAACGCAGGATGATCATCGGCCAGACGGGACGCGTGGCTTTGCCGTTGCTGCGCGCCTCCTGCTGGATGGCGTGGATTTCTTCCACCACCGCGTCCAGCGTGCCCGCCATCAACTGGTGCATCGCTTTCGGCTCGCTGCCTTCCACAAAGTAGGTCTTGTAGCCGTAGCCCCGGAACAGGTCCGTCAGCTCTTCATCGCTGAGCCGGCCGAGGATCGTCGGGTTGTTGATCTTGTAGCCGTTCAGGTGAAGGATGGGCAGGACGGCTCCGTCGCGAACGGGATTCAGAAACTTATTGGAATGCCAGCTAGTGGCGAGCGGCCCCGTTTCCGCTTCGCCGTCGCCCACCACGCAGCACACCAGCAGGTCCGGATTATCGAAAGCCGCGCCATAGGCATGGGCGACCGAGTAACCCAGCTCGCCGCCTTCGTGAATCGACCCCGGAGTCTCCGGCGCCGCGTGGCTGGGAATACCGCCGGGAAAGGAAAACTGCTTGAACAGTTTCCGGATGCCCTCGGCGTTTTGGGGGATATTGGGATAAAGCTCGCTGTAGGTGCCTTCCAGATAGGTGTTGGCCACCAGCCCGGGACCGCCGTGGCCCGGCCCGGTAATGTAAATCGCGTTGAGATCGTATTTTTTGATAAGCCGGTTGAAGTGAACGTAGATAAAGTTCAATCCCGGCGTGGTGCCCCAGTGGCCGAGCAAGCGCCGCTTGACGTGCTCCTTTTTGAGCGGCTTGCGGAGCAACGGGTTCTCAAGAAGGTAGATCTGGCCGACCGAAAGATAGTTGGCTGCGCGCCAGTAGGCATTCATTTTGCGCAGCTCATCGGAGGAAAGGGGGCTGGGCGCGATCCCGGCCCGTTCGCGGATCTTGGGGTTGGTTCGAGTTGCCATGGAACTTTCTCCTTTCGTTGGATTGGCGCCTCCACGGCCGTCAATGGGTCTACAGAAATTCTATTACAAATGCCGGGCGGCTTCAGGATTCCATGGCTCCCACCTTGTAACGCTTTCGGTGTTCGCGCACGTAGAGCCCGCTAACCGTGGGTTCCGATTCGCACTCCACCGCGATCACCGTCACAGGATCGTCGGGAGCCTTTTGGGGCAGTCCCGTGAATTGCACGGAGATATCGTCCTGGCGGAAGTCTACTTTCCTTCCCGAAGCAAACAATCGCGCTGACTTGACTTTGGTTCGCAATCCCCCGATCGCCACCACCGTCGTCGGCCGGAAGAACGACAGCCAGTTGGCCGCCGGAGTATTGGCCGGCCAGAAATAAACGTGAATGTAGAGCGTGTTCCCCTTGCGCGTGTAATTAAGATAACGATGCTTGGAGGCGTCGCAACGCTCCGCTTCATAAATCGTCGGGCCGTTTTTGCTCATCCATTTGCCGACCGCCTCAAGCGTGCGAACCTCTTCTGCCGGCACTGAGCCGTCCGGTGCGGGCCCGATGTTGAGCAGATAGTTGCCGCCGCCCTTCGCGCAGCTGACCAAATTGCGCACAATCGTCTTGGTGGACTTCCAGGCGTCGTCTGAGCGCTGGTAGCCCCAACTGTCGTTCATCGTCATGCACGTCTCCCACGCCCGGCCTTTTTCCGCCGCCCTAATGTGCTGCTCGGGGGTCGAGAAATCTCCAGCGAGTCCGTTCCGGTTGTTCACGATGATGTCGGGCTGGAGCTTGAAGACCATGTCGTTCATCTTCTTCGATTCCCACTGCTCGGGCGTGAGCGGCCAGTCAACGTCGTACCAGAGAATATCGATCTTGCCGTAGTTGGTCATCAGTTCCCGAATCAGGCCGTGCGTGTAAGCTACAAAGCGCTTGCGGGCCGCTTCATCGGTCGCGCAACGGGCGCCGTCGGGATGATGCCAGTCCATCAGCGAATAGTAGAGACCCACGCGCAGCCCTTCGGCGCGCGCCGCCTCCACGTATTCCCGCACCAGGTCGCGCCCGCAGGCCTGCCGAGGCGCACAGTAATCGGTCAGCTTGGAATTGAACAGGCAGAAGCCTTCGTGGTGCTTGGTGTCCATGACCGCGTATTTCATTCCCGCCGCCTTGCCCAATTTGATCCATTCCTTTGTGACGCCGGGCTTGGGCAGGAAATGTTTGGCCAGCAATTCATATTGCGAAATCGGCACGCCCTCCGCTTCCATGGCCCACTCGTGCTGCCCGATCAGGCTGTAGAGGCCGTAGTTGATGAACAATCCGAACTTGGCGGCGTGCCACCACTTCATACGGCGCTCGCGGTCCGCCACAACGGAAGCCGGCTCGCCCGGTCCTTCTGCAGCCGGTTTGGGCGATTGTTTCTGTCCGGCGGTGCAGGCAGCGCCGGCGCCGGCGGCCAGCAAGGCTCCGCCCGCTCCCAGCAGCTTCAAATATTCGCGTCTCGAAATGGATTTTCCGTCCATGGCGTTCCTCCCTATACGGCAATCAGTTGCGCGGCCAGCCAACCCGAACAGGACGGATTGCCTGAAGGCCGAATCCGGCCACGGACACCTTGCTCCGCGGTTTTGGCCTCCATCTTACTCCATAACGGCTTGGGAAGCCCGACATCATGGCCCTTTTCTTCCGGCCGACTGGCGGCTAAGCTTTTTAGGAGATGAATAGCACGCGGGTTGAAAAAATCCGGCTGGATCGCCTGCTGGTGGAGCGGGGCCTGGCGGCGACGCGCCAAAAAGCTCAGGCGCTGATTCTGGCCGGGCAGGTTCTGGTGGACGAACAGAAAGTGGAGAAATGCGGCACGGCGGTAAGCGCCCGGGCGCAACTGCGCCTGCTGGGAACCGGTTCAAAGTATGTGGGGCGCGGCGGGCTGAAGCTGGAGGCGGCGCTCGATCACTTCGGCGTCGACCCGGCGGGCAAGACGTGCCTGGACATCGGCGCTTCCACCGGAGGCTTTACCCAGTGCCTGCTTGAGCGCGGAGCGCGCAAGGTGTTTGCCGTGGATGCCGGGACGAATCAGCTTGACTGGAAGCTGCGGCAGGATGAGCGCGTGGTGGTGATGGAAAAGACCAACGCGCGCTATCTGGCTTTTGAGCGGATCGGCGAGCGCGCGGCGCTGGCCACGATGGACGTTTCCTTTATCTCCGCCACGCTGATCCTTCCGGCGCTTCCGCCGCTGCTTGAGGCGGGCGCGGACCTGGTGGCGCTGGTGAAGCCGCAATTTGAAGTGGGGCCCCAGCAGGTGGGCAAGGGCGGCATTGTCCGCGACCCCAGGCTCCACGAGGAAGCCGTGGCCAAGGTGGCGGCCAAAGTTGCGGAACTCGGATTCACCCGAATCGGGCGCGTGGAAAGCGCGATTTTAGGCGCCGAGGGCAACCGCGAATTTTTCCTGCATGCTATTTGGCCAAAAAATGTCTAGAATGGGTTTTCCCTTAAGCGTGACGGCCTGACTGGCGCCGCCAGGCAAATTCCGTAAGACTCGAGAACAGATGGCAATCAAGAAAATTGGAATCGTTTCCAAACCCCGAAAGAAAGAAATCCGCGAAATCGTTCTTCCCCTGGTGGAGTGGCTGAAAAAGCGCGACATCGAAGTGTGCTTTGATAAGGAAACCGGCTCGATCCTGGAAAGCTCGGAAAAATGCCTGACGCGCAACGAGATGCCGGGCAAGGTGGACCTGCTGATGGTGCTGGGCGGCGACGGAACGCTGCTGGCGGCTGCGCGCTCGCTCCACCACCACCCGGTGCCCATCTTTGCGGTGAACCTGGGCGGCCTGGGCTTTTTGACTGTCATCACGCAGGAAGAGCTTTATCCCGAGTTGGAAGCAGTTCTGGCCGGAAATTACATTTCTGAACGGCGGGTGCAGATTGAAGGCGAGCTGATTCGCGCCGATGAGGTGCTTTCAACCTACCGCGCCCTCAATGACGTGGTCCTGAACAAGGGCGCCATCGCGCGCATCCAGGATTTTGAGGTTTACGTCGATGGGATGTTCATCTCAAACTACAAGTCGGACGGGCTGATTGTCTGCACACCGACCGGCTCAACCGCCTATTCGCTTGCGGCCGGCGGCCCCGTGGTCACACCGGCGGTCGAGGCCTTTATCGTGACGCCGATCTGCGCGCATACGCTCACCAACCGCCCGCTGGTGCTTCCCGACACGGCCACCATCGACGTTATCGTAAAGAGCCCGCGCGAGGCCGCTTATCTCACCGTCGACGGCCAGGTGGGCATCGCCACCCATAGCGACGACATCGTGCGGCTGCGCAAATCCGATTCCTACATCGAAGTCATCCAACCCTCCCGCATGAACTACTTCGAAATCCTCCGCCAGAAGCTCAAGTGGGGCGAGCGGTAAGGCGGCTTGACCGCTTCAATTTCAATGGCACGGGAACATCAGGAAAAAGAGGGTGTGGAACTCGGCGTTGTCCCTCAGCGCTACGCGTGAGTGCGGGCAAGCTGCCGGATGCGGCGAACGTGGATTTGCTTTTCGCGCTTGCGGGTCTGGACGATGTCGTAAGCCGACTGCATCCGCATCAGCGTGTCCATCTTCACCCCGAACGCTTTTTCAATCCGCAGCGCCATGTCGCCGGAAAGGTCGGCCCTGCCGTTCAGGAGGCTCGAAAGCGCCGGACGGGAAACTCCCAGCGCCGCGGCGGCCGCGGTCACCGACAGTCCCGCAGGCTGGACGATTTCCGTCCGAATGAAATTGCCGGGATGCGGCGGGTTCTTCATCGGCATCTCACATCACTTCGCCGACCATCAGGTCTTCAGCGCGTTCGCGGGGGCGGATCAATTCAACGTTGCCGCCGTCGATCATGACCTCGGCGGGGCGCGGCCGCGAGTTGTAGTTGGAAGACAGGACGTAGCCGTAAGCGCCGACGGTCATGACGGCCACCAGGTCGCCGGGCTCAACGCGCGGCATTTCACGGTCGCGCGCCAGAAAATCTCCGGTCTCGCACAGCGGGCCCACCACGTCGGCGAGGAACGTCTCTTGGGTACGCTGCTCGATGGGAAGAATCTGGTGCAGCGAACCGTAAAGCGTGGGGCGCATCAGGTCGTTCATGCCGGCGTCCACCACCACAAAGTGTTTCTGCTGGTTGTGCTTGACGTAGAGCACGCGGGTTAAAAGAATGCCGGCGTCGGCGACGAGCGCGCGGCCGGGCTCAAGTACCAGGCGGTAACCGGTGGGGTCAAGCCGCTTTTTGAACTCCGCCGCCAACCGGTCGAGATCGAGCGGAGTTTCATCCGTGTAGCGAATGCCGTAGCCGCCGCCCAGATCCAGGAATTCCAGCGGGACGCCTTCCCGCCCCAGCGCCTGGGCAAGCTCCAGGATTTCTTCGAGCGCCCGCACAAAAGGATCGACGTCGAGAATCTGCGAGCCGATGTGGCAGGCGATGCCGCGGATTCTCAGCTCCGGCATCGAGGCCGCGTGGCGATAAAGCTCCACGGCCTGGTCTTTGGGCACGCCGAACTTGTGGATGAACTGCCCGGTTGAGATGTAAGGATGGGTATCCGCCTCAACATCCGGATTGACGCGGATGGAAACGCCGGCCCGCTTCTTGAGCGTGCGGGCGCGCGCGGCGATGGCTTCCAGCTCGCCGGCCGATTCCACGTTGAACATCAGGATGCCGGCGGTGAGGCCGGCGTCGATTTCCGCGGCGCTTTTGCCCACGCCGGAGAAAACCACCGTTTCCGGGTCCGCGCCGACTTCCAGCACGCGGGCCAGTTCGCCGCCCGAGACGATGTCAAATCCCGCTCCGGCCTCGCGAAGCAGGTTGAGAATTTTCAGGTGCGAGTTGGCCTTGACCGAATAGCAGACCAGATGCGGAATCTCCTGGAGCCGCTGCTTGACGGCGTGGAAGTTGGCGCCGACCGCCGAGCGGCTGTAGACGTAAGTGGGCGTGCCAAAGCGCTCGGCCAGCTCCCGCAGCGGGACTTGTTCACACCGAAGTTCTTTTGATTCGTATCGGAAATATTCCATGGAAGTTGTTCGTCTTCATTCCAGGCCCCGGCGGAAAAACCATCCTTCCGCCGCCCGGGTGAATCCCTTTCTTGATCGCTTGAGGATGAAATGCAAGTTTAGCGCACTCGGACCAGAAGCATCGTCTGGTCGTCGCGGCGCGGCCGCCCTTCTTCAAAGCCGGCGATTTCCTTGAAGATGTTTTCGATGATCTCTTGCACCGGCTTTTGGGAGTGCTCGCGCAGCAGATTGGCCAGGCGGCGCGTGCCGAATTCGTCATGCGCCGGATTCATGGCCTCGCTGACGCCGTCGGAAAAAATCGTCAGCAGATCGCCTTTTTTCAACTGCAGGGCCACTTCCTGATAGTCGGTCTGCTCCAGCAATCCCAGCGGAATGCCTTCCGCCTGGATGGACTTGGTGCTCCCTCTCCGGACCAGGATCGGCAAAGGCATGCCGGCGTTGGCCAGGTGAATGATGTGCGTTTTGGGCTCCCAGACGGCGTAGGTCAGCGTGAGAAAGTGGCCTTCCACGCGGCGCTCCAGCAGCGTGGCGTTCAGCTTGCGAAGCAGGTCGGGAGCGGCCAGGCGCTGCGGAGCGAGACTGCGCAGGATGCCACCGGCGAGCGCGCCATAAAGAGCCGCCGGCGCCCCCTTGCCGCTGACGTCGCCCACGGTAAGAACGCGGCGGTCTTTGCCGTAATTCAGGAAGTCGTATAAGTCGCCACCCAGCTCGCGCGCGGGCTGGAACCGCAGCCCGATCTCCAGGCCGGGAACCGTGACGGAAGTTCCGGGCATCAGCAGCAGCTGAATTTCCTTGGCCCGCTGCAGGTCGCGCTCCAGGCGCGCCTCGCTGCGCAGCACTTGCTCGTAAAGCCGGGCGTTCTCAATGGCGATGGCGATCTGGGGCCCGAGGGTGGAGAAAATCCGGACGTGCTCGTCGGTAAAGTAATTGAGCTGCGGGCTTTCGAGATCCGCCACGCCGATCACCCGGCCCTGGTAAAGCAGCGGGACCGTCATCTCCGATTTCGTATCCGGATTGATGAGAACGTAGCGCGGGTCGCGGCTGACGTCGGGAACCACCACGGGCTTGCGCGAGGTGGCCGCCGCGCCGACAATCCCCTGGCCGAAGCGCACCGTGGTCTTGTCCGGCAGGCTTTCATCCTCGCGAAGCGTCAGAACCGAATTGAAGGTCCGCGTCTCGTCGTCGGCCAGCATAATGCCGAAGCGGTGGTAGTCCACCAGGCGCTTGGTGAGGGTGCCCACTTTGCGCAGCAGATCACTCAAAACCAGCACCGAACTGAGCTCGCGGCTGATCTCATTGAGCAGCTTCAAGGTGCGCGCCTGACGCAGGCTGCGGCGGTAGAGCCGGGCGTTTTCAATGGCCATGGCCATGCGGGCAGCCAGAAGCTCCAGCAGATTGATGTGCTGGTCGGTAAAGAAATCGGTCGAGGGCGCTTCCAGATCCATCACGCCAATGACGCGGTTTTTCAGGATCAGAGGGATGGCCAGTTCCGACCTCACGGCGGGAACCGATTCGATGTAGGAGCGGTCGCTGCGCACGTCCCTCACCAGGATCGAGCGGCGCTCGCTGGCCGCCCGCCCCACAATGCCTTCGCCCACTTTGATCCGCAGCCCCCGGACCCTGTCTTCCGGATGGCCGATGCTCGCACGGACCTTCAGTTGCTGCGTTTTCTCGCTTAAGAGCAGGATGGCGAAGACCTCGTAATCGATGACGCGCTTCACCAGTTCGGCAATCCGCTTCATGAGTTCGTCGAGGTCGAGCGTGGAGGTGATCTGCTCGCTCACTTCCAGCAGCAGCGTCAGCAGCTCCGTCGCTCCCAGAGCCCGGACCGGTGATTTTGTCGTTTGAGCCATTGATCAACCTAAGTGGCGGCGGGCTTCGGCCAGAATGGCAACCGAGGCGCTCGCCCCCAGGCGGTCCGCGCCCGCCTGGAGCATTCCGAGCGCGTCGGAAAGCGTTCGGATGCCGCCCGCAGCCTTGACGCCCATCGCGGGGCCCACCACCTGCCGCATCAGCCGGACATCGGTCTGGCGGGCGCCCGAGGGGCCAAACCCTGTGGAAGTCTTGACGTAATCGGCTCCCGCCTGTTGCGCAATCCGGCAGGCCGCCGCCTTCTGGGTATCAGAAAGATAAGCGTTCTCCAGAATCACCTTCAGCGTGCAGCCCGAACCGTGGGCCACTTCCACAACACCTGAAATATCGCCCCGCACCCGTTCCAGATCGCCCGAGCGCAGGGCGCCCACGTTCATCACCATGTCGAGTTCGCGGGCTCCCACTCGAATGGCCGCTTCGGCCTCCGCACGCTTGGCGGAAGCAAGCGTCGCACCGAAAGGGAATCCGATCACCGTGCCGGCTTTGACGGCCGATCCGCGCAGCCGCTGCGCCGCCAAACCCACCCAGGACGGGTTCACGTGAACGGCGCCGAAACCCCACGCAAGCGCCTCCCGGCACAACCGCTCGATTTCGTCCCGTGTCGCCTGGGGGCGCAACGCCGTGTGATCAATCAGTTGCGCCAGCTTGCGAACGTCGGGAGAAAGTTTAGATGCAGAAACCAGCAAATCCGCCGTACTTAGGGATGGCGTCCGCTCATCTTTTCCGCCCTTCAAAGTCTCCCGGCTCTTCACCGCCAGGGCGATCCTTGTAATCAGCTGTTGGAGTTCCGGCCGAGTTAGCGAAAGTGCCGACATAGAAATCATCTGCTGACCCGGGATCAGCCACCCGCGGGCGGCATCCCCGTCAAGCAGCGATGGGCATCGAAATGGCGGCGTCGGGACGACTCAAAGCAGCCTTAATTCTAACATAACTGCCGGGACTCGCCCGGAGCCTCAACCCCGCCGGCAAGCGCGCCGCTGGCGTTGCGGAGTCTAGCCAGGAAGGTGGGGCGGCGTGGACGGCCGAGCGCCCGGAAAACCTGCCCGGCCTTGAAGATCGAAACCGGCTGCGACACCCGGAATCGCCCTTCCCCGTGTAGAATGAAAGGCAGGTATGGAACGGCAAAAGTTTGAACAACTGGTCGGCCAGGCGCTCGACAACCTGCCGGCGCCGTTCCGCGCCCGGCTGGCCAATCTGGCCATTATCGTTGAAGACGCTCCGCCTTCAGAACCCCCCGGAGGTTTGCTGCTGGGCTTGTTTTCCGGCGTTCCGTGCACCCAAAAGAGCGTTTTCGCCGCCACGCCGCCCGACCATATCTACTTGTATCAGAAAAACATTGAAGCCGTGTGCGCGAATGAGCGGGAAGTGGTGCGCCAGATCCGCGACACGCTTCTGCACGAGATCGGCCACTATTTCGGGCTCAACGAAGACGAGTTGCGGGACATTTGAGATCGCGAGTTCTTTGATTCAGCGCGGATCGGACCGCGAAGATTGTACGATCCGTAGCGACTTGCGTATAATGATGCGAATGTTTGTGTTGGCTCTTGACACCACCAGCGAATGCGGCGGAGCAGCCGTTTACCGGGGCGGCGATCGACTGGCCATAGCGTTGAACAAAGGGGGCGCCGACCGCTACTCCGTGACGCTGTTTGAACTGGTCGACCACGCGCTCAGCGAGGCCGGGCTGGGATTTCAAGACATTGAGCTTTTCGCCGCCGCAAGGGGTCCCGGATCCTTCACCGGCATCCGCGTAGGCCTGGCTGCCTCGCAGGCCTGGGCCAAGGCTTTCGGAAAGCCTCTGCAGGCCGTGACCTTGCTCGATGCCATGGTGAGGCAGGCTCAGCCTGATACGGACTGGGCGGTTCCGATTCTCGACGCCCGCCGCGGAGAATTCTTTGTGGGCCTTTATCGCCGAAACGAGGGCTCGAGTGCGAGCGCCCGTTTTGAGGCTGCCGGCGAGGGCCAGGTGATCCCGCCTGAACGCTTGCCGAAGCTGCTCGAAACGATCGCCCAGGGCGGGCAATGCCGAACCTTCGGCCGAGGATCGATTGGCTGCCTTGCGCGCGCCCACGACTTGAAAGCTCTCGCCTTACGTGAAAAATTGAGCGCGGATTTGGCGTGGATTGAGGTTCCAGGCGCGCTGCTCGACGGGATTGCGAGCGTCGCCTGCGAAGCCCACGAGGCGGGAAAAGCCTCTTCGCCGGGGGAACTGGACGCCTGCTACATCCGGCGTTCCGACGCGGAAATGAACTGGCGCGGCTGACGGCCGGCACACGGCCGCAACCGACAGGGCAACGCCCGCCTGCCAGCAGCGGGTCAGCATGAAGATCAGGCCACTTTCCCACCACGACCTTCCAACCATCCTGGAAATCCAGAACTCCTGCCCCCAGGCGGCCGCCTGGAAAGCAGCCGACTACGAACAGTTGATTCGCAATCCGCAAGGGCTCGTGCTGGTAGCGGAAGTCGAGGGCGCCGGGCGTCTGGAGGTTGCCGGTTTTGCGGCCTTTCGCCGCGTGGGTGAGGAGTCCGAACTGTGGAATCTGGCCGTGCGGCTGCAACACCGGCGGCGGGGAATCGCCAAAGCGCTCTGGCAGCAAGCCCGCCGGCAACTGGCCCAGGCCGGCGCGACCAGGGTCTTCCTGGAAGTTCGCGCTTCCAACGCACCAGCGTTGGAATTTTACCGGGTCGCGGGCTTCAAATTTCTCACGCGCCGGAAACAGTATTACCAAAACCCCGGCGAAGATGCCCTGGTGCTCTCGACGGACCTCGCTTGAGGTTGTGGAAACCGCCCTCTCGCGCCTTTTGATCCCGGGCGGCCGCCCGAAATCGTGCAGGGTCTATACGATATGGTGCAACCGGTCCCGGGAATGGTCCGCGGCGTTTTTTGAGTCCTTCCGTCTAAGCCTTTCATTAACCTTGAGATCCACAGCCCGCCGCGAGTTTGCGCTACTTTGGCAGCCTTCGTGCTTCCATGAACTGCGTTGTTATTCTGAGTCGGAGGTTGTAGAAGCAATGAAGAAGTTCTTTACTCTGATCGCAGCGCTCGTGTTGGCGTCATCTCTGTCCATGCCGGCGTTCGCGAAGACCAAGAAGCATCACACCAAGAAACATCACGCCACCAGCCAGAAGCACCACGTGCAGAAGCACTCCAAGAAACACAAGAAGGGAAAGAAGTAGGGTCTCATTCCAGTATTCCCTATTTTGCTTTTTCAGAGCTCTGGGAAACAGTGATTTATCCCGCCTGAAGAGCATTTCCCAACCCGGCCGCTCCATCGGCCGGGTTGTCTTTTTCTCTGGCGCAATCGGGCTCCCCGGGACCGGGTTCACGCCAAGCGTCCTTATGGCCAAACAGCTCGCTCCTTTGCGGGTGCTTGAGGGCTCAACCCGCCGCCCCAAGTGTTTCCAGCTTGAACCAAACAGGGCTGTATGCTAGCCTGACTGAGGTACAATCCACTGACACGGAGGTAAGACACCCGTGAGCACCCCTACCGAGGCCATCCGGACAAAGTTGATGGCCGATAATGATGAATATCGGCGCTTACATGACGGACACATGCGGGCGGCGGCGGAGCTTGAGCAGTTGGAAGCCAAGCATTTTCTCACCGAGGATGAGCAACTGGAAGAAGTCCGGTTGAAAAAGCTCAAATTGCGACTGAAAGACCAGATGGCCGCTCTTGAATGTCAGTCGGTATCAGTCGCCTAGAAATTAGAGCGAAACAAGAGACTCTTCGTTCAGCAGGAACGCCTTGGAACGAAGCAGTGGGAGTGTCTTCCCCAAAAGCAGTGACGCCCAGGCATCCTGATTTTGCCCGGGCTGAGGCGCTAAGTTCGTGGGCCGAGAAATATGGTAAAAGAAGGGTATACGTACGGCCTGCCCTTGGTGCTGGCGGGAGGGATTGTCCTGGGCTTCGGGCTCTATTGGCCCGGCAGGTTTTTTCTGTTGGCAGCCGCTCTGATCCTGCTTTTCGCTCTGTTCGTCCTCTATTTCTTTCGTGATCCTGACCGCGCCATTCCCACCGGCCCGGGGATGATTATTTCTCCCGCCGACGGCCGCGTTGTGGAAGTTCGGGAAGAAGGCGAGGGCGGGCGTCCGCGCCTTCGGGTCAGTATTTTCATGTCGCCCCTCAACGTCCACGTGAACCGGTCTCCCATTGCGGGCGTCATCAAAGACGTGACCTACCGCAAGGGAAGCTTCCACATGGCGTCGGAGCCACAGGCATCCGTGGAAAACGAGCAGAATGATTTCACGGTTGCAAGTGAGG
>CAYWMN010000019.1:0-25285 GCA_964459065.1 uncultured Acidobacteriota bacterium
GCGCAAGATTTTGGAGGTCAAGGGCATCGAGGCGACAAGTGCCACGGCCACCAATGTCAGCTTTACCAACCGCTTCGAGGCCGTGTTCGGGATTGACCTTGCGAGCTTTGACCGCGTCACGGGAGGTTTCAACTTCTTGCGCGGCGGACCTTTTACGGGACCTTACTCAGCCATTGTGGATAACGTTTATGTCGGCACGCATCATGTGCATGTCGGGAGTACGCTTGATATCTTGAATCACCATTTCACCGTCAGCGGCGTCGTGGAACATGGCAAGGGAGCGCGGGTGTTTATCCCTCTAAAAACGCTTCAGGATTTGGTGGCTCCCGGCAAATGCGCGGTGATTTTTGTGAAGTGTACCTCCCCAAAGCTGGCGGGCGTGGTTGAGACGCGCTTGCGGAATTTTGAGGGGGGAGCCTTGAAGGGATACCAGATCACTAAATTAAGCGATCTTACCTCCCTGGTCACCAGTTCCTCCTTTTTAGGGTTGAAACAATTCCTGCTGGTCGTCGTCGTCTTCGCGGGAGTTATCAACTTTTTAGTCATCTTCCTGGCTCTTTATGTGCAAGTGCTAGGACAAACGCGGGAAATTGGAATCCTGAGAGCGCTGGGGGCCAGTCGCCGGTATATGCTGGGCATGTTTTTAGGAGAGGCTTGTCTTCTTTGCCTGTTTGGCGGGGGATTCTCGTTGATTCTGTACCTGCTCACGAAGGCGATCATCCTTTCCATGTATCCGGCGCTTAGCTTTTTGTTGCCCGCGGGCACGGTATTGCGGGTAGGGGCGATAACGCTTGTCAGTGCTGTTCTGGGCGGGGCCTACCCAGCCTATCGGGCCAGCACAAGCGAGCCTATCGCTGCACTTGTTTATGAGTAAAGCCATCGAAACTGTCGACCGCAACGGACAGCCAGCCATTGAGACGCGCCGGCTGACCAAGATTTATGATCACCACTCGGCATCGCCCGCCGTCAATGGTCTGGACCTCAAGATCTGGGCGGGTGAATTCGTCGCTATTATGGGAGCATCCGGTTCCGGTAAATCAACCCTGCTTTACCTGATTGCAGGCTTGGCAACCCCTACCGGAGGGGAAGTTCTCATCGATGGAGCCGCAATTTCCAGTCTGGCGGACGCTGCGCGGGCGCGCCTGCGCAATACCCGAATGGGTTTTGTCTTTCAACGCTTTAACCTGTTGGGTTTTCTTTCTGCCAAGAGCAATATCGAAGCCCCCAGTCTGCTGGGTTGGAAGCAGACAAGGGAGCCGAGAAACGTGGACGATCTGCTGGCTGCGGTAGGCTTGGGAAAAAAGAATCTTCGGCGCGTCAATGAGCTTTCATCCGGAGAACAGCAGCGTGTCGCGATCGCGCGCGCCCTTGTGAATAGCCCGGATATTCTCCTGGCCGATGAGCCCACGGGCAATCTCGATTCGAAAAACGCTGCGGCTGTGCTTGACCTTATCCTTCGGCTTCGGCAGGATTTCGGCCTGACGACCTTAATGGTTACCCACAATCCTGAGGTCGCCAGGCGCGCAGACCGCGTCGTTGAAATGCAGGATGGAAGGATCCTCAGCGAATGGACGCCTGACCCGATTGCCTCCATGGAGGAAGCAACTCTCAGGAGGCACGGGCATTTGAATCGATAATGCCAGGGGCTTTCATATCGGCGGGGCCCTGTGGGGAGGGGCAACGGGAATTTGTTTTACGGAGGTGTTGGATGCGTCGTGTGATAGGCGCTTTGATCGGAATCATTTTCATATCAAGTTTTTTGCAAGGTAGAAGTCTCAAGAAAATACGAAAGTCGCAATTTAATCTTAATTCGGCTCCGAACGTCCTTCTGATTACTTTTGATACGACTCGAGCCGACCATCTTTCCTGCTACGGATATGTGCGCAATACTTCCCCGACCCTCGACCAATTGGCCGCTCATGGTGCGCTGTTTGAAAATGCCTACACGGTGGAACCGCTCACGGGACCTTCGCATATCACCATGATGACCTCCCTCTATCCTCAGCAGCACGGCGCCACGATCAATGGCATGCATATGACCACGCATCCGCGGCCTATCCTGCTGGCACAAGTCCTGCATCACCTGGGTTACAAGACGGCGGCCTTCATTAGCGCCTGGACGCTCAAGAAGCGGATCACCGGGCTGGGCAAGGGATTTGGCGTCTACAATGAGAATTTTTCTTACTATTACAAGGTCGTGAATGCTGCGCGCCGGGGCAACGAGGTGGGCGCCGCCAGCCGGCGCTGGCTGCGAAAACATGGGCACTCGCGGTTTTTCCTTTGGGTCCATTACTTTGATCCGCACCATCCCTATGAGCTTCATCCTCGTTTCGCTAACCTGCCCCATGAGAAGCACGCAACGATCTTTCCGATATCCGCATCCGTTGACGCGCAGCGGGCGGCGAAAATTCGCGCCTACGACAGCGAGATCGCTTTTGACGATAACGATCTTGCCAAGACCCTCAAGCTGCTGGATAAACTCGGCGTTCGAGATAACACCTTGATCGTTTTTGTTGCCGATCATGGGGAAAGTCTGGGCGAGCACGGCATCTGGGGACATGGATATCATATTTACCAGCCGACGGTGCATGTGCCCATGATTTTTTCTTATCCCGGGGTGATCCCGCCGGGGGAAAGGATCAAAAAGAACGTTTCGACGGTTGACCTCATGCCGACCGTCCTCAGCTATGTGGGCCTCCATTTCAAGGTTCCAGGCCAGGGCGGGTATAGCATGAAATCGCTCATCCAGAGTGACGGTAAGGCTCCCTGGAATCACCCGTCATTTTTCCTTGCTTATGACGAACCTGCTGTGCTGGCCCCCAAGTGGATGAGCATGTTTTGGACCTGGACTGAGACCAAGCGGACCCCGGCTCTGATGGGGCTTGTGGAGGGCAATACCAAGGTGATTTCGTCCGGAGCCCCGGACGCTCTAAAAGTCTACCGGCTGAGCGACGTGTTTTCGCGGGTCCAACTGGTTCCATCGAAAGACGTGAATCTCTCCGCGATGACCGGTTACCGCGAAGACCTTGATGCCTGGTTCAAAAAGACCAATCGCGGACTGGAGCCGCAGGGCAAGCTTTCAAAGGAAGACCTCGAAATGCTGAAGAGTCTCGGCTATGCGAACCCTTGAGGACTGACGAGAGTGCCTGAGGCGGGAGGAGCACCGGCGGAGGCTGCGCCACCTTTTTCACTTTGAAGCGGGACGGTCGCTGAATTGCGCCTTCATCTCGGCTTCAAATTGCGGGAAATATCGGCTGATGACCTTCAGGTCAAACTCACGGAGGATGGATTCCTTCGGCTCGTGCCTGAGTAGAAACTGAAACGACTGAACGATGAGGTCTTCCTCCCGAACCTTGCCTCGGGTGAGTTTCTGGTAGTCGGCTGCATCCAGGGAGACGACGTGCGTGGACTGAGTACCGGACTCCCGGATCTTGACAAGGAACTTTCCGGGCGCGCTTTTCTCGACTTCAATTTCTGATGGCATCATGGACCTCTTCAGTTAAGATTCAATCGGCTGCTCAGGGGCGATTCTTTGTTCCGCTCGTGGGTTTCCGGCTCAACCCTTCACCCGAACTGGCCGCTGCTATCGGCGGCCTCCGAAGCGGAACACGAAACCGGCCGAAAACCGCAGATTGTTTTGAGTGTTGCCGAAATCGCGTGTCAAAAAATAGTCGGCCTGGAAAAGACGAACGGCCATATGCCGCGATACCTTGACATCCATCCCTCCGCCCAGCGCCATGGCATAGGAGCTGCTGGTTGCCGTCAGACCGGCCCCCGGCAAGGATACCTTGGTCTGGTTATAGCCAAACAGCGCATGAGCAAAAGGCGTGACGCCTTTGAGGCCCGGGTAGGAAAATCGCGGCCCGGAGAGAATCGAGAACATATTGAAATGATTCTCCAGGCCCTGGAGCCGTTTGGTTCCGTAAAAACCTCCAAACTCCTGGGTCAGGCCCAGCCAGTCCGTCGCATTCTCGGTGACCGAGGCTTGCCAGCCATTCAGCGAGAAGTTGCTTCCAAAAGGAACCGCGACGGGGTAGAACGGCGAATAGGTTGACCGGAGGTTGTCTTGCAGATAAGCGTAGCCTCCAAAGACCTCAATCCCCCGGAATCCCTGCGCCTGCAGCGCGTTCGGCACGGCGAGAACAAGAAGGCTAAAAAGAAGAACTGTTTTTCGCATCGCATCCTCCTTTTTATCCCGTGGATTCACTTTGTTGGGCCTGGATTCGCAGATGCCATTATTACGATGCCTGAAACATCCAACGGTTTCCCTTCTCTCAACATTACTCGCCGATAAGCGTTCTCCGCAACCGGGGAAGAAGCCAGGCGATAGGGCGCCAGCTGACGGACTTATGATATATCTAGGAACGCGAACTTCCACCAGACCCCCTTGCGGGAGGCAGGCGTCCTGGGAGTTCAACCGAGAGCCGATTCGGGTAACTCAGTGGCTCTGAAGGATTCAAATGGCCGGTACGAACCTATCGATTCCGCGAGTCCTGATTGTTGCCGGTTCAGATTCCGGTGGCGGCGCCGGAATTCAAGCGGATCTGAAAACGGTTTCTGCGCTCGGGGCCTACGGTATGACTGCCATCACCGCCGTGACGGCTCAAAACACCACGGGAGTTTTTGAGGTCGTTGCAATGGAAGCAGCCTTTGTCGCCCGGCAGATGGAGGCCTGTCTTACGGACATTGGTTGCGATGCGGTGAAGGTTGGCATGCTCGCGAACGCCTCGATTATCGAGGCTGTTTCCAGAACCTTGGGTGAACCGTTCAATTGTCCCTTGGTGGTGGACCCGGTGATCGAGGCTACGAGCGGTGGTTCGCTGCTCGACCCCGCGGCTGTGGCGACGCTCAAGAACCGGCTGCTGCCCTTGGCGGCCGTGGTCACGCCCAACCTTCATGAAGCGGGTGTCCTTGTCGGTGGCGAGGTTAAGACCCGCGAGCAGATGAGAGAAGCGGCTCGCACAATTCGCGACTTGGGGCCGGGAAATGTTGTCATTAAGGGCGGTCATCTTGAGGGGAAACCTGTTGACGTGCTGTTTGACGGCCGGAAGTTTTTGGAGTTTCAATCTGAGAGAGTGCGGACAAAAAACAGCCATGGTACCGGATGCATTTTTGCCTCCGCCATTGCCGCCTGGCTGGCCAAAGGGAAATCGGTGGAAGACGGTGTTGCCGCCGCCAAGCAGTTTGTGCATCGTGCAATCCTGGCCGGACTGCCCCTCGGAAGCGGCCAGGGGCCCGCAAATCCCCTATTTTCCAACCGATTTGACGGATAGGTCCTTCTTTTTCTACGCTGATTCCTAAATACCTGGCTGTTTGTTTTACCGGGGGGCCGATTTGAGATTTTACGAGTTAGCTTAAGTTCTTCAGTACCTCCTTGGGACTGAACGTTATAATATAGCTATCTATGCGAAAACTTATCATCCTGGGTTTGAGTCTCTTAGGGCTTTTCGTTTCCCTTTACCTGCTTTGGGAGTACACCTCTCCCTCGATCCCGATGGTCTGCTTCGGCGGCGGATGTGACGTGGTGCGCGCCAGTTCATACTCACACCTGCTCGGGATTCCTTTACCCGTCTTTGGTGTTCTGATGTATGCCTTCCTGGCGCTTCTGCTCTTTGTTCATCCCCTGGTGCCGGCCTCCACAACGCGGTGGGCCGAGTATGCGGTGGTTTTGATTTCGGGAGTGGGTTTTCTTTGTTCATTGTACCTGACCGGGGTGGAAGCCTTTGTTCTTCACGCCTGGTGCGAGTGGTGTGTGACGTCGGCAATTTCGGTGACGCTGATTTTTGTTCTTTCTGTTTTTGACCGGCTCCAGCCCGTTCCCGAGCTTGAGGCTGCGGAGTCTCTCAAAGTCGTTCAGAGGAACTTCTCTCTGATCTTGTTCGCTTTCGTGCTGGCGGTCCCTTCGTTTGTTCTTTTGACGCGTCACGGAAGCTTTCCCGCCAGCAAGCCGCCTTCCAAGGTTACGGTCAAGGCGCACTTGATCCGTCCGGATACTCATCTCTATGGCAATCCTCACGCCCGTGTTACGGTGGTGGAGTTCGGCGATTTCCAATGTCCGGCTTGCCGTGCGGCGGAGGCAACCGCCCGGGAGATTCGCCAAAAATTCGGCGATCGAGTCCGGTTTGCTTTTCGGCAGTTTCCTCTTCCGAGTCTGCACGCTCATGCCGAGAAGGCTGCCGAAGCCAGCGAATGCGCCGCCCGTCAAGGCAAGTTCTGGCAGGCGGTGGACAAGCTTTACGACAACCAGGACGATTTGACCATGCCGGCTCTTAGCCGGTATGCCTCCCAAATGGGGCTGAACTCCAGGAAGTTTGTCGAATGCCTGCAGAAAGGGCAAACGGCCCAGCAGGTTGCCCAGGATATCGAGGACGGGAGGGCGCTCGGGGTCCATGCGACCCCGACCTTCTTCATCGACGGCCAGATGTTTGTCGGCCCCATCCAATATTCTCAATTCGCAAAGCTCATCGAGCAGGATCTCCAGGCGAAGGGGGTTGAACAGGCGGATCATTCCCAGTCAACACCCTCAACGGTTCCGGCAAAGCCTGCGGCGGCTTCAATTCCGGCAGGGAAAAATACGACGGCGGCGAAGCGGCCGACTTCCTCTGCAAGCGATACCATGCAGGTTTTCGGTGGCTCGAACAATCTCCTCGCCAAAATGCAGAACTCCGCTACCGCTTGCAGTGAGGAGGAAGCCAAGAAACGGCAGCCGAGCATGATCCGGACCCCGCAAGCCGCAAAGTTTTTTAAGCAGGGCTCCGATGCGCTTTTTGTCGACGTCCGTTCCGCTAAGGACTTCAGGGCGGACCACATTCCGGGCGCCTTGAATCTGCCCATCGATGTTTTCGAACAGGATTGGCACCGGCTGCCCAAGCACAAGACGATTGTGCTCTATGAAAGCGGCCGTTCCAGCGGGGACATCTGCGCGGCCAGCCGGGCGGCGGGCCGAATCCTGCTTGCCAAAGGATTTGGCGCGGACCATGTGAAAGTCTATCGGGATGGTTTGGCCGGCTGGCGGAAAGACGGATTGCCCCTCAAGCCGTAACGGCCCCGGGATTTTGGGTCTGCACTTCAGAAATTTCTAACCCCCCACAACACATCCCCGGCGGGTAGCCGGCGCTTTTCAGGGAAGAAAGGTGTCTGGCCGTATGCCGCTGCGGGAATCAACTCTTCTCCTGCCGTTTGAAATAACACCCGAAGCTGCCATCGCCGGGATTGCCGGAGGAATGCCGGCCCGGGATGCTTTCGCTTTGCTCTGGAAGGCCGTCGGTTGGGTTTCAATTCAAGTTTTTGGACTGGGTCCTCAATCCCGGCCTGCGTGTCCCCGAAAGAAAATTTAGGCAAATCGGCTCATTTTTTTTGCCCAGAGGTCGATAACTGGAGGGGATGGCTTCTGCACAAACCTACGGCGATTCACCATCTTACAGAGGGGCGGAGGGGGAACTTTCCAGTTCTCGATTTCTATGCCATTTCTGATTGAGCAGCTGATTAAAATAGTTTTTGTATTATTTGTCATCGTCCTGCTGGGAAACTGTTTGCTGATCGGGATCGCTCTGACCCGCCGTCAACGACGACGGCAATATTTCCGGCGCCTCGACGCGGTGCGGGAAAAGTACGGCCCCCTTGTCGCCGGGATCCTTTCGGGCGAAATTCCATACGCCCAAGGCCTCCAGGAACTCCGCGGTTTGTCAGGAACGGACCGTATGGTCATGCTTGAGCAACTGTGTCTTGGGCCGGCCATCGCGCCCGGTCAGAAAGCTGCTCTGGGGCGCCTTTCGGAAGATCTGGGGCTGGTTAAAATTTGGCAGCAAAGGCTGATGGGGCAGATTGACCCCGCCTCGGTCAAAGAGGCGGTGGTTCACCCCGAGGGTCTGGTTGAAAGAGTCGGGGCCCTGCGGTTCTTGATCCGTGCCAAGAGCGCGGAGAATTTGGGCCGAATCCGTCATGAGGCGAGTTGGCCTCTGCTGGCGAAAGCTTTAGAAGACCCTCACCCTGACTTGCAATCCGTGGCCGCCCGGGCGCTCGCAGAAATCCGGCACCCCGGAAGCTTGCCGGCCTTATTGACGCAGCTTCACAGAGTCGTTGAGGGGTCAGGGTCCGCTCTTTCTCTCCGGGCGATCAAGTCGGCGCTCGTTAGTTTTCCACTTGAAAACGCGGACGAACTCCTGCCTTCCCTGCGGCACGCGAATCCCCGCGTGCGATTTCTTGCCACCGATGTCATTCGGGAAATGGTCGTGCGAGCGGCGGCGGAGGATCCCGATTTTGTGTTGGACGGCAGAAAGCTGGAGCCCGATTTGGCCGAGGTGTTCCTTGTCGATCTGCCATTTGACCCGAGCCCGGACGTTCGGGCGCGGGCGGCGCCGGTGATTGCCTACCTTGCCGACCCGCGCGCGGTTCCCCTGCTGCTGACCTTGATTGAGGATGGGGCCTGGTTCGTGCGGTTGCACGCGGTGAGAGCTTTGGCGAACCCCCGGTTCCTTCTGCAAGCGGGAAAGATTGCGGGAACTCTGACGGATGTGAACTGGAGGGTGCGGGAAGCGACCGTCCGCACGCTCAGGGGTTTTGGCGCGCCGGGCCGGGAGCGGCTGATGGAGCATTTTCTCGAAACCCGAGACCGTTACAGCCGGGAGCAGATCGCCGACGAGTTCCAGCGCGCGGGTCTGATCCCTGAGATTCTGTTGCAGTTCGCGGAAAACGGCAGCGATCGAGCTGCCTGCATCGTGCGTTCCTTGGCTGAAATGGGGAAGACCAGTTACATGGTTTCCGTGCTTGCGCAGGGCGGAGGCAACGGCCGGTTGCGCAAGAAGTTTCTGCAAGCATTCGGGGGATCACCCGATCCACAGATTCACCAATGGGTGGAGACGGTCGCTCGGCAGGAACCGGATACTGAACTCAGGGTGCTGGCAAAAGCGGCCCTGATTGCTAACCATCAATACGGAGAGGGCTAACTGCATGGAAGTGTGGCGGCAGATTTTTATTCACGGCATGAACATGTTCAACGTGTTTATCGTTTCCTATTTCTTTATTGGAAACGGTGTTTACACGCTCCTGATGGTTTTGTCGCTGGGAGCGGTTTGGGTCTACAACCGCCGCCTCGCTTACCAGGGGATGGACGAGGTCCGGGAATCGCCGGTGACGCCTCCCGTAACGATCATTATCCCCGCCTGGAACGAGGAAAAGATTATCGTGAAGACGACGGAGTCGATTCTGCAGACCGACTATCGGGAACTGGCCGTGGTGGTCGTGGACGATGGATCGACCGACCATACGCTGGAGCGGCTGGTCCGGCGATTTAACCTGGTGAAGATGGACCTGATTTACCGCTCCCCCATTCCCACCCAGGCGGTTCAAGGCTTCTACCTGAACCCGGCCCGGCCGAATCTTTTGGTGGTCAGCAAAGCCAATGGCGGCAAGGCGGACGCGCTGAATGTGGGGATTAACCTTTGCCGGTCGCCTTATTTCTGCACGCTGGACTCGGATTCCATTTTGGAGAAAGACGCCTTGTTGCGCCTGATGCGGCCGGTGATCCGCTCGCCCCTCAACACGGTGGCCAGCGGAGGGATCGTGCGCGTGCTGAATGGCTGCGAGGTTCGCGACGGCCAAGTTGGCAAAATCACTTTGCCGAAATCCCGGCTGGCGCGCTTCCAGGTGGTGGAGTACCTGAGGAGTTTCCTGTTTGGCCGCACGGGATGGGATCTTTTGGGCGGGACCTTGATCGTTTCAGGAGCTTTCGCGGTCTTTCACCGCGAAACGGTTCTGGACGTCGGCGGTTTCTCGCACGACACGGTGACCGAGGACATGGACCTCATCGTCCAGATTCATCACTGGGCGGTCAAGAACCAGCGGCGCCTTAACCTGTCGTTTACCTCCGACCCGGTTTGCTGGACTGAATGCCCGGTGAACTTGAAAATGCTGGGCAAGCAACGCCGGCGATGGCAGATGGGCTTGTGCCAAACCCTGTGGAAGCACTCTGAGATGCTGTTTAACCACCGGTACGGTCTGGTGGGAAATTTCAGCTTTCCTTTCCACTTGTACGTGGAGGCGCTCGGAGCGGTGGCAGAGTTCCTCGGCTACTTCATGGTTCCCCTGGCCATTATTTTTGCGATGGTGCCCGCCACCATTTATCTGCTCTTCGTCCTTCTCAGCCTGGCCTACGGCGGGCTGCTGTCGGTCGGCGCGGTCCTGCTTGAGGAACTGACTTACCGGAGGTACCCGCGATACCGCGATCTTGCCATTCTCCTGTGGTATGCGCTCATTGAAAGCATCGGGTACCGGCAACTGGTGCTGTATTTCCGTTTTGAGGGTGTTGTGCGGTTCCTGGCGGGCTTCCGCAGCTGGGAAAAGGTTACCCACGTTGGAACTGCGGAATAGGTCTTCGGGATGACTCTGCTAAAGAACCGCATCGGGCTTTCAATATTCCTCATCTTTGTGGCTGTTTACCTTTGGGAATTTCACATCAAGCCGGTGAGCGGCCCAATCTACACAGCGGCAGTGAATGAGTACAAGAACCGCCGTTACGAGGAGTCTCTGGAGCTTTTGTCCCGCGCTTACGCAATCGATCCGAACGACACGGGGGTCCTGACCCTCATGGGTTGGAACTATCTGAAGCTGCGGAAGCCCGAGCGCGCCCGGAAGGAATTTGAGCGGTCTTACAGCTTGGACCCTCGAGGCTCGGATACCATCCTGGGTTACGCGGAGACCGAGATTGATCTCAAAAATTACGCCAAGGCCTCTCAGCTGTTGGAACTTCTGCACAAGAGGAAAATCGACACAGCCGACACGCATATGGCGTGGGGCGCCCTTTACCGGCGCACGGGCCGGAACCGCGAAGCGGCGCGCGAGTTCAAGCGGGTGCTGGCCCTTCAGCCCGGCGATCCTTTAGCCCTTAAGAACCTGCGCCAGCTCTATAACCTGAACAGCGGCGAGCGCGCCAGCCGCCTGTCGTTTGAACCTGTCGTCCGTGCTGACCGGCTGGCCTATCCGGCTCGGGTGGAGGGGAATGCGCTCGCGGAACTTTCCGGAAACACATGGACCCCTGTGTATCTCACCGGAGTGGATCTGACGGCCGCCCTGCCCGGAAGCTTTCCCGCCGGATCCGTTACCGATTCCGAGATTTACCGTAAGTGGCTCGGAGAGATTAGTCATCTCGGAGTCAATACAATCCGGGTGGACACCATCCTTCCTCCTGCCTTCTACCGCGCTTTGGCCCGTTTTAATCACGAGCAATCCCACCCGCCCCTGTGGCTTCTCCAGGGTGTGGCGTTCGGCGGGCCGCCGAAGAACAATGATCTTTACCAGGGCGACTATTACCAGTCCTGCCTGACAGAGATTCGGGAGGCGGTGGACGTCGTGCACGGCCAGGGTGACGTGGAATCCAACTATCTTCACTCGGGAGGGCTTTACCGGTACAACATCAGCCGCTGGGTGGCGGGCTTTGTGGTTGGAAATCTGTGGCTTTCCCACATCGTCCTGGGCAACGACGCGTTGCATCCCGACATGCAAAGCTATCAAGGCGAATATGTTGCGGTTCCCTCGGGCAATCCCACGGAGATCTTTTTAGGCGAGATGATTGATCATCTCGTGGAATACGAGACGGGGAAATACAACTGGCAGCATCCCGTGGCGTTTCTCGACTGGCCGACCCTTGATCCGATCGAACATGCCACCGAAAGCTCGATGGCGGAGGAGATTGCTATCCGGCGAAAGCTTGGGGAGCGCTTTAAAACACCCCCGGGCCCATTTGACGATGATGACACCGCCACCGTTGACCCGACGCACGTCAAGGCTACGGCGAAATTTGCCGCAGGGTACTTCGCCGACTATAACGTCTTTCCCTCTTACCCGGATTTTCTCGATCTCGATCCGGGTTATCTGCGGGCCGCCGACGCCGAGGGAACCGATCCTTTTCTGGGCTATCTTCAGGACTTGAAGGCTCACACCCCCGGCTTGCCGCTGGTGATCAGCGCCTATGGGATTCCCAGCAGCCTGGGGGTGGGGCATTTTAACCCCGTGGGGTTTAACGAGGGAGGGGAAACGGAACGGCAACAAGGGAGGATCCTGGCGCGGTTGACACGCAACATCTATGACGCCGGCGCCGCCGGAGGCATGGTTTTTGAGTGGCTCGACGAGTGGTTTCGCGAGTCCTGGCTGACGCGCGATTATGAGACTCCCCGAGCGAACAAACCGCGCTGGACGAATTTTATGGATCCGGCTGAATACTTCGGTTTGATCGCCGCCGACCCGCAGGGGCGCGCCCGGCACCAACTGACGGGAAATCCTTCGGCCTGGGCGGGGCGCAAGCCCCTCTACGCGCAGACGAAACCGGGGTTGTTGCATCCGGTTGGAGGCCCGTGGGACGCGGCGCGAGATCTCCAAGCTCTTTACGTGGATTCGGACGAAGGTTTTGTCTATCTGCGCCTGGTGGTGGCGAAGCTGGCAAACGGCGACGGCCAGCGCGTGGACTGGAGCAAGGTCAACTACCTGATCGGGATTTCGACCGACCCCGGCCATGCCGGTCTCACCTATCTGCCCTTCATCGCTCCGGTCCGTTTCCCGCAAGGGATGACTTTTGCCATCCAACTGGCGGGTCCGGCGTCAAGCCACCTGTGGATTGCTTCTTCCTATAACCCCTACAAGATTGTTCCGGTGGCGGGAAACCCGGCGCAAACGTTGCTGGTCCCGAAACTCGGCTGGGACCCAAAGCTGACCGGACGGGGCGCCTTCGAAGGAGAAATCATCGAGCCGAACCGCCGGCGCTTTGCCCGGAACGGGAAAAGCTTTCCTCCGGAAAGATATGACCGCGGAATCCTGCGCTACGGCACGCTTGACCCGGCGACGCCCGACTACGATTCGCTGGCCGAATGGCATGCCAACGTGGCGACTCATACGATCGACGTGCGCATCCCCTGGGCGCTGCTGAAGGTGACGGATCCCTCCACACGAGCAATCTTTGCGGGGATCGAAAAAGACGGCAGCATCAAAACCACCCCAACCGCCGGTTTTGAGCTTGCGGTTTTTTCCTACCGCCCCGAGCGCGACCTCAGCATGCGCCCGATCATGGAGCAGGGTCAGGCCATCGCCGATTCTTTACCCTTCCTTTCCGGAAAATTCGAGTTCCTTGCGGGATCGCTCAAGAGCTTTGCTTGGAATCCCTGGCGGCAGCCGCAATATGTGCTGCGAGAGAAGGCGTCTTACCCCATTTTGAGGAAGGCGTTCCTGGCTCTGCCGGCAGCGCCGGGGGGATCGAAGACGGCGGCGCGGCCCGGACAAGGGAACCCAGGGGGGCGGGTGAATGGCTTTAAAGAGCGCCTCCCTGCCAGCCGATAAAACTTATGAATTATGAAACCCCCAAGGGCTGGCATCCGCATCCTTGTTTTGGTCTCGCTTGTTTTGGGAACTGTGACGGCGGCCTACTTTGTGTTGTTGCATCCGAGAAGCATTTGGGTCCGGTGGGCGAGAGCTGCTTTCCCGGCCCGAATGACCCTGATCACTTTCGGCCCCTATCCCAGTGCCAAGGAGCTGGAGCATTTCGCCCGCGAGGGCGGCCGATACGATGTGAGCTTGCTGGACCCGCGCCTGCCCTACGAGAAAACGCTGATTGAGCGGGAAGAGAAAGAGGCCGATCACCACGGGCTGATTTTCAGGGATTTTCCCATGGCCAGCATTTTTGATCATCAGGTTTTCAATGACTATCGGCAACAGGAGGAGCGGGCCGTGGCCTTTCTGCAGCATCTCAACGGCCCGGCATACGTTCACTGTTATCTCGGCCGGCACCGGGTGGTTCATGTCAGGAACGCTTTGCTCCGGGCCGGGGTTCCTGCAAGCTACTGGACTTCTACCGGCACCAAGTCCCAATACTGGGATTTAGTCAACCGGCTGGCCCAGGCCAGGAAGGAGTTTAGGCGCAAGAATTACGGGAAGGTCCTGGAAGTCCTGAAACCGATTAAGACGAATGATGTGGACGTTGCCTATCTTCGGGGCTGGTCGAATTACCGGTTAGGGCTCTACACGCGGGCGGGGGACGATTTTCGGTCAGGGCTTCGAGCCGAACCCGGCAACTTGCGCAACCTGGCGGGATTGGGATTTTGCTACCTTCAGCAGGGCGAACCCGTTCTTGCCCAGCGCAAATTTGACCGGGTGCTCCAAAGCAGTCCGGGCAATGAAGAGGCCTTGGTGGGGCGAGGCCTGGTGCTCCTGAGACTGAAGAACAAAGTGGCGGCGGCAGGAGTGTTTCGACAGGCGCTTGCCATCGACCCGGGAAACGCCGAGGTTAAGGACTATCTTAAAAGGGCTGAAGCCGAATAGCGTCGTCCGGGCCCGGCCCGCAAACTCCGAAAAGGACCGACGAATGATGGTTTTTAATACAAGTGTATTGGCAGCGGGCTCGCACGCTGAGGGCAGCGGGTTTCGGACCGAGCGTTCCGGGCGCGGCCGGGGCTGGGTATTACTCCTTGCCCTGATGCTGCTCGGGATCGTGCCGGGGTCGGGGTCCCTGGCTCGCGCCGGAGAAAAGCAGCAAAAGCTTCCGGCGATGGAACTGTTGCAGCGGGCCCATACCTCGTTTGCGGAAGGCGATTTTCCCGCGGCGCGGAAATATTACCTGGAAGTTCTTCCATCTTTTCCGAAGAACTTCGACATCCTGAAGGCTCTGGGTTACTGCTTTTATGTGACCGGGCCCAAGGGCTATGCGGAGGCAGTGACGTATTACGCGCGCGCCTACCGGGTGAATCCGAGGTCGAACGAAGTGGCCGACAAGTTGTGGCACTGCTACATGGTTCTTAAACAATACCAGGAAGCAGCGGACGTGGAGATGAAAGTGGCTCAATCGCCGGGCTCGCCCGCCGGGGCCTGGAAGAGAGCTGCCCAGGCTTACGCGAAAGCCGGCAAGACCTCGCAGTCTTCGGCCGCCTATCAGGCTTATCTGCAGCGCGCGCCGAGTGACCTGGCGGCGCGCGTGAGTCTGGCCCGCCTTGATGCCCAGGACAAAGACTATGACGGCGCGGCCGAGCAGTACCGTCTGGTGCTGGCGGCCAACCCGAATTTTGCCCCCGCGCTCACGGGCCTGGCGCGGATTCTATCCTGGCAGGGCCATCTCGACAGAAGCCTCGATCTTTACGAACGCGTCTTGAAGTATGAACCCAATAACGGGGAGGCCCTTTCAGGAAAAGCCTATGTCCTCCTGTGGCAGAAACACTACCGGCAGGCGCTGAGTCTTTTTAGACGGCTTCGCCGCCGTTACCCTCATGATGCCGACGTCCAGCGGGGAATGGAAGCGGCTCGGCGCCATATTGAGGCGGAGGCTTTTGCGACGGCCCGGCAGTCGGGGCACGTCCCAAGGCTGCTGGACTACTACCGGGAACAAGTGGCCAGAAACCCCCATGACCTTGATGCCCTGGAGGCCCTCGCCGCCTTCAGCGCTAACGCCCAGCATTGCAACCAGAGTATCGTCTATGGCCGGAGAGCGCTCCGGGTTTCGCAGGGTTCGGCAGCGGCCGAGCTTGCGCTTGCCCGTTCTCTGCGCTTGTGCCGAAGCTACCGGGAGGCGATTTCTTATTACCGGCAGTACCTGGAAGCCCACCCGCGGGCCGGAGACGTGCTCTATGAACTGGGCGACACCTTGCGGCGGGCCCGGCGTTTTCCCGAAGCGTTAAAGGTGTTCCAAAAGCTGGTGCAGCTGAACCCCGGCAATCTGGACGCCCAGGTTGGTTTGGGCCAGGCTCTGGCGGCGACCGGACAATACGACGAGGCGCTGACCCACTTTAACCAGGCCCTCGCGCAGCAGCCCAACTCCTATGACGCGTTACAAGGCAAGGCGTTTGTTCTGTTTTGGAAAAATGACCTTCAGCAGGCGCAGAGGATCTTTGAAGTTCTGGCTAAAACAAACCCCGGCGACCCGCAAAACGCGAAGGCGCTTAAAGAAATCGCCCGGGCAGAGGAACAGGCGAAGTGGGAAGCCTTGCGGCCCTCCGCCAAGGCCCCGCCTCAGTCGTGGCTGGAATTTTACCGGAAAAGGCTGGCGGCCGACCCGCATGACCGCGCGGCCATGAAAGGCCTAGCTTATGCGGAGTCGGAACTGAACAATACGAGCGCCGCGATCGAAGCCTACCGGCAGGTGCTGGAGGTTTATCCGCAGGATCGGGACTCCAAGCTTGAACTGGCGCGCCTGCTGAGCCTGAACCGCCAATACGCTCCTTCCATCAGTCTTTACCGGCAAGTGCTCGCCGAGGAGCCTGACGACCCCGTGGTTCTCGGAAGTTTCGGGAGGGTCTACACGTGGGCGGGCGAGCCCCAAAAGGCGCTCTCAATCTACCGGAAATTACTGGTGCAGGACCCGACCAACACGGCGTACCGGTTGGCGGAAGCGAAGCTTGAGATCCAATTGAAGAACTATGACTCGGCCCGGAAAACTTTGGGATATCTGCTGTCGGAAGATCCTGAAAACCGCGATGCCCGTCTCGAGTTGGCCCGCATCGACATTGCCCAGAAGCAATATGAAGCGGCGCTCAGCAATTACGATGCGCTGCTTCGAAACAACCCGCGGGACCCGGCCGCTTTGCTCGGGAAGGCCCGCATGGACTATTACCGGGGAAAGTTCGTTGACGCTCAATCGACTGCCACCGAAGCGGTTAAGGAGCGGCCGGGTGATTTCTCCTCGGTTTTTCTCCTGGCCAGCATTGAGCACGCACAAGGGCACCGCGGGAAAACTCTGGCGCTGCTCAATCGGGCGGACAAGCTGAGTCCCGGAGACCCGGAGGTCGCCTCGTTGCGCAACCGGACTCTTTCGGAATCGCGGGTGACGCTGCGGACAACGGCGGCCTTTGCGCGGGAAATCGGGCCACCCAGCGGATACCAAGGGCTGGCCAATGAGGACTTGCGGATGTATACCTACGGGACCACGATCGGCCTCAGGTTGCTGCCCAAAACGCTCTCCTACCTTTCTTTTACATCTCTTCCCACCGACAGCCCGGCGAGCGGCCGGGTGGACAGTTCGGGCAACAGGATTCCAACCGGGATCACGGGTGCTGCCGCTCCCTATGAGTTCCTTTACCGGCAATCGACGCGTTTCGGGCCGCGCCTCACCGTCCGAGCCGGAGCGGGGGCTGTCCAGTTTGGGCCGGGAGCACTGGTTTCCGTGCCGGGACAAGCGTTGCCAATCCGGTCGGCGGAGGAGCGTCCCACGGGTCTTGTCGGCGCCAGCTTTGGGATCACCCAACATTTGAGCCTTGATGTTGATGCAACGCGTTCGGCCATCACTTATACGCCGGTATCCACCCGTTTGGGCATCATGCGCAACCGGCTGCTCGGCCGGGTCAATTACTTTTTCAATGCGCGGACCGGGTTCCATTTGGCTTATTGGCACGGACGCTATTCCTCTGAAGAGTATACGCACACGAGGGTGGTCAATAACGTGACCGAGACTGCGACGCTGGCCGACCATGACCAGGCGAACGGCGGTTCGATCATTTTTAACCGGACTTTGGTGCAGTCGGACCACTTTTCGCTGGAAGGCGGGTATGAAGGCGTGATGTACGGGTTTTCCGGCAGCAGCCGGAACGTTTTTCTGGGTTTTTTTACGCCTGCCTTTTACCAGGTACATGAACTGGTTCCGCGGGTCTATGGAACGCTTTGGGGGCCGTTCGGTTACGACGTGAGCGGCGGAATCGGCATTCAGCAGACGAATCACGGCGGGGCGGTTACGCGCGCGTGGAACGTCAGCCCCAATCTTTCGATCCGGGTCAGCCGGCACCTACAGCTGATCTTTGGCTATACCCATTACAACACCGCGGAAGCTCTCGGGCCCTTGCGTGGCAATGCGGTGAGGTTTGTCACTGAATGGCAGTACTAAAAAGCCTGGATTGAGAGGGCGATCGCCCTCCGCCGCGGATGAGGTCGAGCCCCCGCCGTTCGGTCGGGGGGCGGTTTCATTTCTTTAGGTCCGTTGGTTCTTGAGGGGGCAAAATGAAAAAAAAGAGTTCAGTGGATCAGGCGCTTGGCCGCGTGGCTTCCTTTCCTTTCCGGGTGCTCTGTTGGGTTATCGACATGTTTCTTCTCGCCGCTCTGTTCGGCTTTGTGATTCTCTTCATCCTCCAGTTTATACACTCGCCCAAACTGCTCCACTTCAGCGCGGTCGCCGCGCTTAAGCGAGTGGGAAACCCGGTTCTGGCGGAGATCAGTTCCTGGGTCGGGATGGATTGGCCAGCCAAATTGGACTTCAGCTTTATTCCCATCGTGATGGCCTTTCTCACCTGGCTGGTTAAGATTGTGGTTGATGGGATATTTCTAAAGGGCGGGGGGCTTTTCGCGAGAATCGGCAAGACCTTTGAGCCTCCCACCCATCGGCGAGTCCGTTCGTCGTAAGGGCGCCAAGTTTTAAGGAGCCGGATAAGCGGGTTCCGGCCTTACTCACCGATCCCCTGGGAAATGAAGCCGCCGTCCACGGGAATATGGATCCCGGTGACGAAGCTCGCCGAGTCCGACGCCAAAAAGATGGCCGCCCCTTTGATTTCTTCCGGCTGGCCGAAGCGTTTCATCGGGGTATGGGAAAGGATAGAAGTTTTGCGCGCAGGCTGGTTGATGATTTCCCTGTTCAGATCGGTTTCAAAAACACCCGGGGCGATCGCGTTGACGGTGATGTTGTACCTGGCCCATTCGGCGGCCAGGCAGCGGGTTACCTGGGCGATGGCTCCTTTGCTGGCGGCGTAGGGAGTTACTTCGTGGGCGCTCAGGAATGAGGAGAGGGACCCGATGTTGATGATCCGGCCGTAATTCTGCTCCTTCATGATACGGCCAACCATCTGGCAGGCATTCCAGGTTCCTTTCAGGTTGACATCCATGACCCGGTCCCATTGGTCCTCGGTGACTTCCAGGGAAGGGACGCGCATCGTGACCCCTGCCGAATTCACCAGGATATCAATGCGGCCCATTTCCTGGAGCATTCTGTCGATGACGGCCTGAATCTGTTCTCTTACCGTTACGTCCGCAGTGATTTCAAAGGTCTGTTTGCCCAACGCTTTGATTTCCGCCGCGGTTTTGCGGACTTCCTCCGCCCGGCGTCCTACCGGAATCACATGGGCGCCGGCTTCCGCAAACCCGAGGGCAATGGATTTTCCCAACCCGCTGGTTCCGCCAAAAACCAGAGCATTCTTCCCTTCCAGGCTGAGTTTCTTATAGTAGGACAAGTGTTTCTCCTCAAGATTGAAGTGCAATCCGCCATCGTAGCATCCGCGCTGAAAAGGAGGCAAGCGAGGACCGCGGCCGCTTGCACCGCCGCTCGTCGGGATGCTAGTCTTTCTTTGTCAGCGGTTACAAGGATTGTGGCGGACCTTCCGGGGCGCTTATGCTAAAGTGCTCATGCTGCACACTTCTAGGAAAACGACAGGAGGTTGGACCTGAATGGATTTTGAGCAAGTGACCCAGCAGTACAATTTTGAAGGACAAACGGTCGTGATTACCGGGGGCGCGGGGATTCTGGGAGGCGAGATCGCGGGCGCTCTGGCGGGATGCGGAGCCAACGTCGCCATCCTCGATCTTAACCTGGACCCGGCCCAGCGCATTCTGGAACGGCTGGGGCCGCGAGCAAGCCAGGTGCTGACCCACCAAACCAATGTTCTGGATTTGGAAAGTTTGCAGCAGGCTTCCCAGGCTGTGCTCGATAAGTTTGGCCGGGTTGATTGCCTGGTGAACGCGGCGGGAGGCAACAAGCCCCAGGCGACAACAAGCCCGGACCTTTCCTTTTTTAACTTGCCGGCGGATGCTTTGCGGTGGGTTTTTGACCTGAATATTCTCGGGACCATTCTTCCTTCTCAGGTGTTTGGCAAGGTGATGGCGGAGAAGAAGGAAGGAGTTGTTTTGAACATTTCTTCCATGAACGCTTTTCGCCCCTTGACCCGAATTCCGGCCTACTCGGCGGCCAAAGCCGGTGTCAGCAACTTTACGCAGTGGCTGGCGGTGCATATGGCCCAGGTTTATTCGCCGAAGATTCGCGTGAATGCCATCGCGCCGGGATTCTTTCTGACGCAGCAGAACAGGTTTCTGCTGACCGATGAAAAGACCGGGGGGCTGACCGCCCGCGGCCAGTCGATTATCGATCACACTCCCGCCGGGCGATTCGGCAAGCCGGAGGATTTGTTCGGAACGGTTTTGTGGCTTCTATCGCCCGCCTCGGCCTTTATTACCGGTGTGATTGTGCCGATTGACGGCGGCTTTGCAGCCTACAGTGGAGTCTGATCACGGAGCGAAGCGGGAACTTAAGCTTAAGAGCGGCGAAGACCTGCAGGGAGGAAACCCATGGTAATTGGAGAAGGATACGCGGACCGTTATTTAACCAACGATGAAGTTTGCCGCATTGTCCAAAAAGGTCTGGGTTCGCTCGACCTTGACGGCAAGCGCGTGCTGGTGATCATTCCTGACGGTACCCGCACCATGCCCGGCCCGCTGATGTTTGATTTGTTCGAGAAGCAGCTTGGTGCCCGCGCGGCAGCCCTTGACTACCTGGTGGCGCTGGGGACGCATCCGATGATGAGCGACGAGCAGCTCAGCAAGCTGGTGGGCCGGCCCGTAAAAGACGGGCAGGCCGGCAAAAGCCATATCTTTAACCATCACTGGGAAGACCCCGCAAACTTCCTGACGCTCGGCGTCATCCCGGCCTCGGAGGTCTCTCAAATCACCGGTGGTCTGCTGGCCGAAGAGATTCCCGTCCGGCTCAATAAGATGATTCTCGACTACGACCAGCTGATTATTTGCGGACCGGTTTTCCCTCATGAAGTTGTCGGCTTTTCGGGCGGTACCAAATATTTCTTCCCGGGGATCGGTGGCTCGGAAATCATCAACCGGACGCACTGGGTTGGCGCGCTCATGACCAACTTCCGGGTCATTGGTTCCGGATATACGCCGGTCCGAGCCCTCATCGACCGGGCTGTTGGTTTCATCGACCGGCCCATGGCCTGCTTTGCCCTGGTGGTGACGCATGAGGGTGTGGCGGGAGTCTATTTTGGCACGCCGCAGGAAGCCTGGAAGCCCGCTTCTGAGCTTTCGGCCCAAAAGCACATCGTTTACGTCAACAAACCCTTCCGGCGCGTTCTCTCCGTCATGCCCAAGCTCTATGACGATTTATGGACCGGTGCGAAAGGGATGTACAAGATGGAACCGGCCGTAGCGGACGGCGGCGAAGTCGTCATCTACGCGCCTCACATCACCGAAGTCAGCTACACGCACGGCAAGTTGATTGAAGAGATCGGTTATCACTGCCGCGATTATTTTCTCGCCCAGTGGGACAAGTTCAAGAGTTATCCCGGCGGCGTGCTGGCGCATGCGACGCACGCCAAAGGGCTCGGCACCTACGATGCAGCGACCGGCAAAGAAACGCCGCGGATTCAGGTGACGCTTGCGACCGGCATCTCGCGCGAGCGGTGCGAGCGCATCAACCTGGGGTACCTCGATCCAGCCACCGTCCACCCGGAAGAATGGGCGGGCAGGGAAGACGAGGGCATCCTGATGGTGCCCCGCGCGGGCGAGATGCTCTATCGCGTTCAGCAGTAAAGAAACGCCGAGAAACGCCAGGCCGCCGTTGCCGGGGCCTCAGCCGCGCAAGTGCTCAGCCAGCCAGACCACGTAACGGCTGTTCCGGTTCCTGACTTCCTGCAGCAACTGTTCGGGCAGCTCATCGATCTTCTCTTTGAAGAACCGGTGGTCTCCATCCGGGGACTTGGAATCGCGTGTGCCGACGATGTTCCCCAGCCAGAAAACCAGAAAGAGATTCCCGTCAACGCGCCCTCTTGCGGAGTCACCCAGGTAATAGGCCAGCCCCATTTCCCGGTATTTGGCAGCCAGTTCGCTTTCATGGCCAAAGGCGTCGGCGGCCGCGAACTCCTCTGTCCGGTCCGCCATCCGCTCGAACAGCTGCCGCCATCGCGAACCCTTGGGCTGGCTTGCCATCACGTCGAAAAGTTGCAGCTGGAGCTCGCCGGAGATTTTGTAGTTCACCCGCCCTGCCGTCGCTTTTCCGATCCTTTCCAGAACCTCCGCCTGCTTGCCGCTGCCCGAGTGGATGCTCAGCGTGGTATCAAAATGCTTGGCCACGGCGGCCAGTTCAAAGACACGCGCGGCAAGTTCTTCCAGAGGCTTGCCCTGGAAATCCATTTCGACCCGCTCGCAAAGTTCCGGCCACATCTTGCCGTGGCAGTAATCGCCGAGTCCCACGCCGTTCTCGGCGGAGGTCTCCATTGCCACCGGATACGCCTGGCGCTTCTTAAAGCCCAGGTTCGGAGGGCAAAGCTGGGCGGGCCGTCCACGCTCTTTCAGCCAGTGCATGTAAAACAACAGTTCCTTGGCTGTCGTCAGCGTTGCCGCCTCGTCAATCGAAGGTTCGAAATCGAAGCCGCCGGCCAGATTCTCTTCTTCCTTCGCCCGGACAATGGCGTCAAAGAGTTCCTCGTTGAGTTTGAGGCTCTGCCCGAACTTTACGGCCAGCCGCACCACTTCTTCCTCGGTAAAGTTGTACGACTTTTCACCGATCGGATAAGGTTTGGAGAATTCCCCCAAAATCCATATTTGCTCGTCTTCGGACAGCACCTGCTTAAATCTCGCCCGCACTTCGGATTCGCTCCAGGGCTGCGGATGGCGCAGGTCTGCCTGAAGTTCGAACAGTCGGGAAGTGTCCGTGGTGAATTTTGTGTAACCCACCGCATGCCCGATGGCCGTTTTGACGGCTTCAACGGACTGCTGAATTTCTTCCGGCGTATTTCCGGAGACGATAAAGTGGTCGGCTTCGGCCGTGTAACCTTCCCGCCAACCGGAGCGGATGGCTGCCCAAAGTCCGGCGTGGTACAGATGCCGGATGGAGACGCGCGTGTGGCCGATGGCTGTGGGGTTTTCCCCGTCGCGTGCGCTCAGTGCTTCGTCGGTGGTCATCTCCCGCGTAGCGGAAAGCTGAACCGTGGAGGCCATGTTGACGTGCAACTCTTCCAGGATGGTCCGGTAGGCGTCAAAGACGGCGGGCAGGCTGATTTCCGGGTGCCGGTTGCCGGCGGCAATGGCCGGCTGGGACCGCTGCGGCCGCGGGAGGAAGTCGGGGTTGACCCACTTGGCGAAGGCCCGGATGTTTTCACGATCGCGCGTGGAAAAAGGGAAAAAATTCAGCAGATACGCTTGGCCCTTTACCTGAAGCGGCGTACTGCCGAATGGCTTTTGGAAGAATTCACTGGCTGGGGACGCCTCGGGCGCCACCTGCATCAGCAGGGGAACAGTTGTTCCGCCGGCGAGCGCGTCAGCGGCCAGATAGTAATTGGTTTCGTGGTTCGGATCCTGCTCGAGTGAGCCGGAGAAAGGCTTTAGGCTGGATAAATTCAGATCGGCGAATTGCTCGGCGAGGCGCGCGCGGAGCGGGTCGTTGAGAGTCTGGCCTGCGGCCTCCTGGATGATTCGTTCGGCGATTGCTTTGGCTTCTTCTGCTTTGAACTGCGGTCCCATAGTTCTCCTGTGTGATGATGGATTTAAATGATCTCCTAACGGCGAGGGCAGGGGGGCCAGGTTTTAAATCTTCGGATGTCCGGTCCGTCCCTGTGCCTGGTCGATGGCGTGGGCGAGGAGCCCGATGATGCTTTCGAGGGACTCCTGTGCTCCGCGTGGGCTGCCCGGCAGGTTGACAATCAGTTTGCCTTTTCGCACTCCAACCACGCTGCGCGACAAGGCTGCCCGGGGCGTCTTCTTCATGCCTTCGGCGCGCATCAGCTCGGCAAGCCCCGGCACTTCCCTGGTGATTACGGCGCGCGTGGCTTCAGGCGTTACGTCCCGCGGGCCAAGGCCCGTGCCTCCCGTTGTAAAGACGGCATCGCAATCGTCGCCTTCGGTCCAATCTTTCAGGCGCTCCCGGATCTGCTCTTCCTCATCAGGAAGGATGTCGAGCGCCGCTACTTGCCATCCCTGTGACTCAAGAATTTTCCGCACGGCGATGCCCGAGGCGTCCTGGCTCCGGCCCTCGGCCGTCCGGTCACTCAGGACAAGAATTTTGGCGCGCAGCGAATTCGGCGTCATCGTTTTGCCGCCCGGTCAGTTTGCATCCCGGTTCGCCTCGTCCAGCAATCGCAGGCCTTCCATCATTAATCTCTGGGTTGAGAGCCTTGTGGTGTGTTCGGATGATGACCGTGAGAAATCGATCTCCCATTCTCCATCCAACCACGTTAACACTTTGTAGACGGCCTGATCGCCTTCAAGATTTCCGCAGGTGGCGTGGGTCACCTGGCCCTGATTAAAATAGAGCGTGCAGGTATCCTGTCCGGAGCGCAGCAGCAGCGTGCAGGTCTTGCGTCCCTGTTCGAGCGACTGCATCCAGTCGATCAAGTTCATTTCGCTCAGCCGTCCGGCGATCGAACCGCCCCGCCCACCCATTTTTTCCATTTTCTGCTGGTAGAGCCGCGCCGTGATGCGTCGAACTTGCCGGGAGAGGTCGCTGACAAAAAAAGGTTTCACCAGGTAGTCCTCCACGCCGTCGACCACCATCCGAAGCCGCTCGTCGATCTCCTTTTGCGAGGCCAGAAAGACAAAAGGGATGTCGGCGGTTTCCCTTTGGGCGCGCAATTTTTCAAGCAAGCCGCGGCCGTCCATGACCGGCATGGAGTAATCGGAAATAATTAAATCCGGCTGGTTTTCGATTGATTTCACGAGGGCGTCGGCACCATCGGTTGCGGTGATGATCTCACCGCATTTTTCGACGCTCCGGCACAGAAGTTTCAGAATGGTTGGGTTATCGTCAACCAGCAGAATTTTCAGCAGTGATGGCACCGTTCCTGCTTTCCTCGGTCAAGCCGAGAATCTCGTGGGGAAAGGACGGCCTCAGCTTGAGGCGCGATATTCTCCGGATTTGCCGCCGCTCTTTTGCAACAATCTCAAGCCGCTGATCTCGATTCCGTGATCGAGCGCCTTGCACATGTCATAAACGGTCAAGGCTGCGACGGCGGCGCCCGTCAGGGCTTCCATTTCCACGCCGGTGGAGCCTTGCGAGCGGACCGTCGCGGATATCCTGACGCCATTCTTGCAAAATTCGGCTTGAACATCAATATGGCTCAGAAGAAGCGGATGGCAAAGCGGAATCAGTTCCGCCGTGCGCTTGGCGGCGGCGATTCCCGCTACGCGGGAAATTTCAAGCGGGTCGCCTTTGGGATTGTTTCTGACCGCCCGCAGCGTTCGCGGTTTCATTTTAACCAGAACTTCGGCGGCGGCTTGGCGGATGGTTTCGGGCTTGCTCGAGACGTCCACCATCCGCACGCGCCCCTTGCGATCATAATGGCTCAAG